>NZ_CDRTCT010000019.1:0-8183 GCF_977054455.1 Parabacteroides sp.
TAATTAGTACTATTTTGGGTTGGCACTTGAAAGATACTAAATATTCGGGAATCTCGAACTATGAACGAACGGAGTGGTCTTTATTTTTATTGAACACGCTTATAAATTTAGTTTTTTATGTAAGTTTGCTACATGAAAAAGCTGCTTGTCATATTATTTGGCCTATTCTTATGTATGTTTCCTACACAAGCAGAGACTCCTAATTATTATTTCAAGCAGATATCCTTGAAAGACGGCCTTTCGCAATCGACGGTCAATTGTGTGTTGAGCGACCACCAGGGAGTCATTTGGATAGGGACGAATTTCGGCTTGAACCGTTTCGATCGTGAGAGGATCATGTCTTATAAAAGCGATAAGGATCATCTTTTTTCTATTCCCGGAAATACTATCATTTTCTTGACGGAAGACCTTCGCCATAATATCTGGATCGGAACCGATAGGGGACTGGCCCGGTATGACGGTAGCAAAGACAGGTTCGTGCGTATCACATTTGCCGGTTTGCCTTTGCATGTGCGCAGTTCGGTGGTGACGGATAATGGGATCCTGTTCTTTGGAGCGGGAACGGCTTTCGCTTATTCTTATGCCGATAACCGGATTACGGTTTTACCGGTCAACGGGCCTGAAAAGATTACTTCCGTCTTCACGCATGCCTATATGTATGATAAACAAAAGCAGATCGTGCTGCTTGTCTGCCGCCGTAACGGACTATGGTGGTATCATTTTGCAACAGGCAAGCTGGAGCGGATTCCCTTTATCCCGGCAAAAGAAGTCACGAGCGTATGCCTGGCTTCGTCGGGAGATATCTGGCTTTCGGTATATGCGGACGGGGTATATGGATATACACCTGAGGGACAGGAACGTTATCATCTGAATACAGGTAATCTGTTGAATAACGATGTCGTCTTGGATATTAAGGAAAGAGACGGTGAACTGTGGTTGGCGACAGATGGGGGAGGCATTAATATCTATGATCCGGAAAAACAGACTGTCCGTGTGATCGCTCATGTTGCCGGAGATAATAATTCGTTGCCGGTCAATTCTTTTGGTTGTCTTTACAGTGATCAGGAGAAGAACATGTGGGCGGGCAGTATCCGGGGCGGACTGATCGGCATGAAGGAGATTAATCTCTATACTTATGGGAGTGTGCCCCTTAATTCGACCGGTGGGTTGAGCTATAAGACCGTGACGAGCTTGTATGAGGACCGGGATCATATTTTGTGGTTGGGTACTGACGGTGACGGCATCAATCGGTTTGATCCGCGAACCGGTCGGTTCCGGCATTATCCTGCGACATTCGGCAAAAAGGTGGTTTCGATCGTTGAATATGATGAAGACGAGCTATTGCTTTCGATATTCAGCCGGGGATTGTACCGGTTTCATAAAGAGACCGGAGAACTTCACGAATATGTCATTGCCGATGCCGGAGAATCCCGTCGTCTGTTCCGCTTTGGCCTGGCTGTACATTTGGACCGCCTGGATAAAGAACGTTTTTATATTTATTCCGATAGCGTCTATTTGTACGACCAACTGTCACGACGTTTGGATGCAATAAGGTGTAAGGAGGAAGGCGTGGTGCTTTCCGCTCTTATGAAGGTGCCCGGAGACGGGCCGGTCGCGTATTTGCGCAGTTTGTCCAACCTGTTGGCGCTGGACCACAAAGACGGCTCCATGCGTGTCTTTTATACTCCGCCCGATTCGATCGGGACGATCGGTGCGGCGTGTCGGGATAAGGCTGGCGGTTTCTGGTTGGGGACCTCTTCCGGCCTGTACCGGTATGATCCGGCGACAAAGCGGACTACGGCTATAGAAGAGAACCGTTTTGCCGGTACAAGCTCGTTGGGAGTTGACAGGCAGGGAAGGCTTTGGATCGGGACTCATAACGGGCTATATGCTTATATTCCCGAAGAGGGGAAAACGGTCGTTTTCGGAGAGTCGGATGGTGTTTATGCCAATGAGTATTTGTTCAAACCGCCTTTGCTGACAGCTTCGGGTGATCTGTATATGGCCGGAGTGAACGGTTTGGTCTATATACGGAACAATGTGCCTTTCCCGGAGGAAGCGGACCCTTCGATCAATTTGCTGGATGTGGAACTCGATGGTATTTCAGTCGGTTCCGATGTGATAAGAGATAACAACAGGTTGTCAATCCCCTGGAATTATACATCTTTGAATGCCCGTATCATCGTAAAGGAAAACGATTTGATGCGGAAAAAACTGTTTCGTTATTACATAAAAGGCAGCCAGAATGAAATGATCGAGCGGTCCGGCCATACGATTTCCTTCCATGCCCTTTCTGTCGGTGAATACCATATCGGGGTGTCCTGCAATAAAAGGAATGGCGACTGGAGCGCCCCGGTTCAGTTGCTGGTAATAACGGTTACCCCTCCCTGGTGGAAAACGACCGGATTCCTGATCCTGCTGGTCTTGCTGATTCTGGGTGGCTCTGCACTGACAGCCTGGCTGGCGGTATTGAAAAAGGAGCGTAAAATGGTCTGGGCGATCAAGGAACATGAGCGGAAGACGTATGAAGACCGGGTTCGTTTTCTGATCAATATCAGTCATGAGCTTCGCACGCCCCTTACCTTGATATATGCCCCTTTGAAACGGTTGCTTGCGTCGGGAGAGGTGAAAGACGACAAGTTGTTGCGTTTGTTGACCGGTATTTTCAGGCAGACGCGCCGGATCAAGGATAATATTAATATGGTGCTGGATGTCCGCAAGATGGAGATCGGAGGTGAATCGTTGAACCTGACCAGGCAATCCGTTAACGACTGGTTGAGGGAAATATCAGGCGACTTTGCCCTTGAATTCCAGGTCCGGAATATCCGGTTGGTTTATGATTTTGACGAATCGCTGGGAGAAGTGCCTTTCGATGTCTCCAAATGTGAGATCGTATTGTCCAACCTGTTAATGAATGCCCTGAAGTTTAGCGAGCCGAATACCGTCGTCGTCCTGTCTACGCGCCGTAAACCGGACTATGTTCGCATATCCCTGTCGGATGAAGGTCTCGGACTGGACCATGTAGAGATCGATCGCCTGTTCACCCGTTTCTATCAGGGCGAACATGACCGGAAAGGGAGCGGCATCGGATTGTCGTATGCCCGGATGCTGGTTGAAATGCATGGAGGGAATATCGGTGCACAGGCAAATGAAGGGCGGGGAGCGACCTTCTTTTTCGAACTGCCCCTGGAGAATACGTCCGTTTCTATAGAGGCAAGGCCGTATATGTCCCAGTTGCTTCAGACTTCCGATGTCGAGATACCTGATGCCAGTGACTATCCGCTTGGCGGATATACGGTTATGGTCGTAGAGGATGAACCGGAGTTGCGTGACTACCTGAAAGATGAATTGAGCGGATATTTCAAGGAAGTTTATGTCGCGGAAGAGGGCCGGCAGGCGCTTGAAATGATTCAGGCGAAACTTCCCGACCTGGTAGTCAGTGATGTAATGATGCCTTATATGAACGGTTTCGAATTATGCCGCCGTATAAAGAGCGATGTGGAGATCAGCCATATTCCGGTTATCCTGTTGACGGCGCGTACCGATAATGAAAGTGCCGTACAGGGATATAAATTAGGGGCCGATATGTATGTCCCGAAGCCGTTCGACCTTGCTTTCCTGCTTGTTGTCCTGCGCAACCTGCTTAGGAGCCGTGAGACTATCCGGAATCGTTATAAGGAAGCCGAACAGATCGTTTCGCCTAAAACCGATACGATCAGCAATGCCGACGAAAAATTCATGCGAAAACTGAATGACCTGATCAGCAGCAACCTGACCAATCCGGACCTGGACGTGCAGTTTGTCGCTGCACAAATGGCCATGAGCCGCGCATCGCTTTACAATAAACTGAAACTGCTTGCCGGCATCAGCATAGGCGATTATATCAACAAGTTCAGAATGGCCGAAGCCGTCCGCCTCCTTGCCGACAAGGATTTGAGTATACAGGAAG
Organism: Parabacteroides sp.; assembly: GCF_977054455.1. Lineage (NCBI taxonomy): Bacteria > Pseudomonadati > Bacteroidota > Bacteroidia > Bacteroidales > Tannerellaceae > Parabacteroides > Parabacteroides sp. The sequence goes on from NZ_CDRTCT010000019.1 coordinate 3,950, forward strand.
TCTCGGAGAAAACCGGTTTTTCCCATCAACGCTATTTCAGCACAGTCTTTAAGCAGATCTACGGCGTGGCGCCTTCACAATACAGACAGGGCTTATGATTTAAAACGCCGGGATCATATACGTGATCTTAGCCGAGATCACCTGCGAAGACGATTTGGAAAAATAATCTTCTTTACGGCTGTTGAAGATGTCGCTAAGGGCATAGTAATAACGGCCTTCCAGCAGGAAAGAGCCGATTCCCGTACGGAGTTCGATACCCGGTCCGCCGCATAACCCCCAGTCGAATTTCTTTTCGACGGGCATGTCGTGCTGCTCGTTTTCGGTGTTCGGCTTGGCTCCGTTCAGATTCTCGTCTGTCTTCTCGCCGAAAGCATAGCCTATTTTAGGTCCCAGGTTGACAAATACCCTGAAACGCTTACTGCCGAAATAGATATGCGTCAGGATCGGAAGTTCAAAATAGTTGATCGTCCGGCTGTATTTGTACTGCGGCTGGTCCTCGAACTTTTCATCCCATCCATGTTGGATGAAATTCAGTTCGGCCTGCAATCCGAGATTCTTTTCCGTGATCCACCGGAGCGTAAGTCCGCCCGTATAGCCCATTTTCATATTCTGCTGCACTTTCGTCTGGGCAAAACTGACTTTGGAGAAGGTCGTACCGAAGGAAGCTCCCAAAGACAATTCCCGTTTGAACTTGTCCTGCGCCTGGATGCCGTTCAGGGCGACAAGGCCTATGATAACTGTTGCAATAACTTTCCTGATCATCTTACTTCATTCCGTGTTACATTGAAATCACTCTGATAATGAACAATAAAGATGTTCGTATTGATGAAGCCCCCCCAGTTATTTACGCGATGGAAATCGAATCCGGTCTGTACGCCCTGGTAATGAATCTTATCCAGATTATTTTCGAAGTTGGAACCGTACTTGTTGATCGCTCCGATGAAAAACATACCGGTGTCGAATCCCAAAATACCATATTTAGGGAATATATTGATCAGGTTCTTGCTATACCAGTTTTTATATTTGGTATAGAAGTCAGCCACCTCTTTCGACAGGTTGTCTACGTAGAAGCTACTGTATATATACGTGTTCAGGGCATAAAAATCTTCCAGGCAGTCACGCGTGTACGTCTGCCATTCGGGATAGCCGAACAAGGTCAGCCCGCATTCGGGCTTTGTCTCCGCCAGCATACGTAACGGAGACTTGATTTTGTTTAGAGCCTCCAATGTACCCGAAGTCGGTATGACCACGTTCCGTTTGTCCGTTCTGAGGAGCGTGTCGACATCGGCTGTCAGGGTTTCGGCAGTATAATCGATTTCGGTAAATGGGATCTGCCGTTGTTTCATCTCGGCTTTTAATGTTTTGATAAACTCGGTTTTATCCTTGCCGTCCCTGATGTTCAGCAGGATTATGTTGTCTTCGGCAAACAGGTCGCATCCGCCTTGAGCCGCTTTGGCATATAGGTAGGAGTGGGGCGTATTTACTTGGTAAACGTATGCGTTCGACAGCACGTCGTCATTCTTCGACGTGAAAGGAATCACATACTTGATGTTGTTCTTTTGGGCAAATTCCGCAACCGGGCCGATCTGGTCGTTCTGTACGGCTCCGATAATGAGATTGGCTTCTTTGAGTGCGCCCTCTTTCAGAATCTCTTTCAGTTTCTTTGTCCCGTTTCCCGTATCATAAACCGACAGGTCGACGGAGCAGCCGGTATTCTTGAGGCTATCCACCGCCAGCAACAAACCTTCGTAATATTCGATGAAGCGTTGTGTTTCCGCAGAGGGAGTCGCTTCGTTCGTCATAAACGGCAATAACAAGGCCACTTTGACGCTGTTGACGCGCTCGATGCTTTTCGGTTCCGAGAGCAATGCATTGACATCCCTTTCCGAAAGCGTGGCGGTTGCCGGTTCGGTCGTCACATTCTCTTCGGCCTGCACGGGTATCTTAATTACCATACCGGCTTTGACCCCTTCTTTCAATTTCGGGTTAAGCTTGATCAGCTCGTAGCTGGAAATATTGAATTTCCGGCAGATCCGGTACATGGTCTCTTTTTTCTGGACGGTGTATTCGATTTCTTTGGTAACGGTCTTGAGCTCCGTCGTCGGCAAATCTTCCACTTGCGTTGCCGGAATACGGATTGTCTTGCCGATCGTAAAAGTGGAAGTAGACAATCCGGGGTTCGCTTTTACGATGGCGGTAGCGGGAACTGTGTACCGAATGGATAATGAATACAGGGTTTCTTTGGGCTGGATGGTGTGGAAAATATAATTCCCTTCCTGCTTCTTAGCTGTATTTCCAACCATGTCGCGTTGTGGGATTTTTAGGGTGGCGCCTGCTTTGATCCCTTCTTTGCTGTCCGGATTCAGCCGGTAAATATCATCGGGCGTAACCCCGTACATGGTAGCGATTGCGTAAACGGTTTGTCCTCTTTCTATCGTATGAAAAAATACATTATTGTCTTGTCCGCTTGTAATAACCACTTGTGATCGGTTGTTTTGTGCATAGACAGATACACCAGCCAGACTCAGAAAGAGCGTCAGTACATATATGTTAATCTTATTCATTTGCTGATTTGGATTATTTAGGGGCAAAGATAACAACAAAAAACGAGAGTAATAATAGATAAGTCGCTAAAGTGCTTTATCTGGCGTTCCCGATAATGGGCTTATTGTAAAAAACGGCTTAAAAACAGCTCATAGTCCCTTTTGTCAAGTGTCCTCCGACGATTGTCGCTGTGACCAAAAAAGTGGTTTTGGGGACTTCTTGCCATGAATTGCGCAGAAAATTCCCGTGACGACCGTCTTTATCGCCGTGAAGTCAATGTTCATACATGGTGAACTCGGCAGCTCGCGGCAACGAAGACGGTCGTCACGGCGATGAAGACGGTCGTCACGGAATTCTGCTGCCGGAATCCCGGAAAAAAGCCTTGTTCACTTTGCCATATTCCCGTATCCTCTTCTTGTTTTCTCAACTATTCGATTCTCCGGGAGTTTAGCTTTTCCGGAATGAAAGGAACCGGGACGAATCGATTGACAGGTGTAACACGGTTTAGACGAACCCGGCAGAAGATTGGCCCGTGTGTCAGAAAAAATGCCATATAGGTAGATAAAAGACAGATCGGATCCGCCTTTATTTTCTCGTGAAATAGAAAAAAAGAGGGTTATTGTAGAAAATGATTTAATATTCCCCGACATTTCGGAAATCCATAAAAAAACGTATCTTTGTCTGTCAAGTGTTTTAATTAAATACCGTAATCATGAGCAACAAGATATATCCTATCGGTGTCCAGAATTTCGAGAGCCTTCGTAAAGACGGTTATTTTTATGTAGACAAGACCGCTCTTGTCTATCAGTTGGCGACAAGTGGCCGTTACTATTTCCTCAGCCGCCCTCGCCGTTTCGGAAAGAGCTTGTTGCTATCAACCTTGGAAGCCTATTTCGAGGGAAAGAAAGAACTGTTTGCCGGATTGGCCATCGAGCGTTTGGAGACAGATTGGGAGCGATACCCGGTTCTGCATCTTGATTTGAACGCCCGCCGATATGAAAATATGGAATCGCTCTTGGCTGAATTGAATAAATATCTTGAAATATGGGAACAGTCGTATGATAGTCCGTTCGGAGACCGTAAGCCGGAGGAACGTTTCTATCAAGTGATTCGGCATGCTTATGAGAAAACCGGACAACGCGTTGTGATTTTGATAGACGAATATGATAAACCTTTGTTGCAGGCAATCGGTAGGGCGGAATTGCAGGAAGCTTACCGCAGTTTGTTGAAAGCCTTCTATGGCGTGATGAAAAGCGCTGACGGTTATATCCGTTTCGCGATGCTGACGGGTGTGACCAAGTTCAGCAAAGTGAGTGTATTCAGTGACCTGAATAATCTGAAGGACATATCGATGCGCAAGGAATTTGTAGCAGTATGCGGCATTACGGAGAATGAGTTGTATGAAAATCTGGAAGCGGAATTGCATGAATTGGGCGACTCTCTGAATATGGATTACGACAACGTTTGCCAAGAGTTGAAACGGCGTTACGATGGTTATCACTTCGCCGCTGATACGGAGGGACTTTATAATCCGTTCAGCCTGTTGAATACTTTTGATGCAAAGGAATTTGGCAGTTATTGGTTTGCGACGGGTACGCCCTCCTATTTAGTGGAACTTCTTAAACGCAATCATTACGATCTTGACCGTTTGGCGCATGAAGAGACCGATGCCGAGACGCTTGACGGTGTG
>NZ_CDRTCT010000019.1:8283-108703 GCF_977054455.1 Parabacteroides sp.
GTTTTGTCAAATACCTGTTGCCTTTTTATGCCAATGTGAGTGCCTCGAAAACGCCATTTGAAATCAGTCGTTTTATTCGGGAAATCCGTTCAGGTGACTATGATGCCTTCTTCCGTCGTCTGCAAAGTTTCTTTGCCGACACCCCTTACGAGACGATTACCGGCTTGAAGCCGGATCGTGATACCGAACTTCATTACCAGAACGTCCTGTTTATCGTCTTCCGTCTGATCGGACTCTATACCAAGGTGGAATATCATACGAACCGTGGACGTATCGACTTGGTCTTACAAACGGATCGTTATATCTACGTGATGGAATTCAAGTTGAACGGGACGGCAGAGGAGGCCTTGCATCAAATCAACGAAAAACAATATATCCAACCCTTTGTCTCGGATGGGCGGCAGATAGTCAAGATCGGTGTGAATTTTTCCTCCGAGACCCGTAATATCGAGAGGTGGATAGTGGAAAACTGATATAGTCAACAAAATGTCAACAAAATAATAAGGGAATATGAGTGGATATAGGTAATATTGCATTTGCAAATAACAAAAGCAGTACGATGAAAAAACTTATATCGTCCATATTTCTATTGCTGATTTTTGGCCTGATCGCTTGCCAAAAGCATTCTCATGTTTTACCTCTTTTGCAGGAAGCAGAAACGCTCATGCCGGGCCATCCGGACAGTTCGTTGATTTTGTTAGAATCCGTCCGTTTTCCAGAAAAACTCTCAGAGGAAGACTATGCCACCTGGTGTTTGCTGGTCACGCAGGCGCGGGATAAGAATTATGTGAAGCATACGTCGGATTCGGTGATCAATGTGGCGGTACGTTTTTTTGAGAAACAGAAAGATCCGTTGCAATATGCAAAATCTTTGTATTATAAAGGACGTGTTTTTCAGGATCAAAAAAAAATAGAAGAAGCAGCGGAATTGTTTGTGAAAGCTTTTGATGTCGGAAAAGACTGTCTGGATTATAATTTGTTGTTCCTTATCTCTTCCCGGTTAGGGACATTGTATGGAAAACAGGATTTAGCAAAGGAAGCTCTAACGGTTTACCAAAAATCCTATCAATATGCTATTCAGTCTGGAGACAGTTCTTGTCTTTCTTTTGCTTATTCGTATCTGGGAAGAGCTTATGGTCTGTCTGAAGAATGGGAACAGAGCCTGTCTTATTATGAAAAGGCACTGTCCATCGCCACCCGGATAAAGGATTCTCAAGCTACAAATTTAGCTATGAATGAATATGTCGCTGTATGTGTGAATGCCGATAGAAGTGATAAAATTACGAATTATGAGGATCTACTTTTGGAGACAGATGAGGATGAATATAATAGAACAGGTAATTTGGAGCAGTTTTATTTGACGGCAGGAGATATGTATCGGCATATAGAAAAGTATGATGAAGCTATTCTGTATTTGAATAAAACCCTTCAGTCTGAAAATCTGTATACATTGGCAGGTGGATGCCAATGTTTATACCTTTTGTATGAGGAAATGAAGCAATATGAGAAAGCAGTTCACTATAATAATATGAATCGGATGTACACCGATTCCATTCAAAAGTTAGAGAGCCGTAAAGCTATTATGGAGATTAAATCCAAGTATGATTATGAGAAGATGCAGAAAGAAAATCTGCAATTGAAATTAAATATTCTTTATGTGGTTGGAGGAAGTTTAATCGGATTGTTTGCTATTTCATGGGCTGCTTTTGTAAAGATGAAAAAAAATCGAAGACGTATGAAAGATAAAATACAACTTATTTCAGACTTAAAGGCACAGCAGGAGACGTTACTGCAAAAATTGGACGTAAACGTACAAAAACAGAAAAAAAATCTGTCTGAAATCACTTTTTTGTCCGATCAATTAGAAACCTCACAGCAAGGGTTACGTGAGTTGCAGAATGCAATGGCGTTATTAAAAGGAGGAGAAGGTCTGAAAAAGGATGTAGATGATTTGTCAAGACAATTAGAAATGAAATCTGTTAGTATTTGTGAGATGGAAAAGTGCCGATCCATGTTGATCGATGAAAACAAAAAACTGGAAAAGAAAAATCTGGATTTTGAACAGACAATTCGTTTGTTGCGGGAAAATATTTGTAAATTGAACATAGATAAAGCACAGGAAACCCTTAATGCCGTTTCATTTGCCTTAATAATAAAAATGAGAAAAGAAAAAGCACCTCTTCAAGACAATGAGTGGGCTGAACTTTTCCTGATTGTTAACTTGCTGCACAAAAATCTTATAGATCGGTTATCAACCTCTTTTCCTCAATTAAATCATGAAGATTTGAAGCTGTGTTGTTTGGTGAAGCTGATGTTTACGAATGAAGAAATTTCTTCAATCCTTGCTGTGCAAGAAGATGCTTTAGCCAAGCGAAAGCGACGTTTAAGTACTAAATTTGGTAAAGAAAAGTGGGACAAAGGTGGTTTGGGTGCATATATCGATACTTTTTAACATATAGTGTCCATTGGCGTTAAGGCTCTGTTATGTAATAAGTTGTGGCATGGGCTTTTTGGCGTTTTCAAATCGAATGTGATATAAGACGTTTATAATTAATGAATTATGGCACTGTTGACATAGAGGTGGAATAGACTGTTTTTGCACTAAATGTCCATGTAGATGTGCTCACTCTTGTATACTTTTATCTCAAAAATCATGAAACCATGAAGCACATTAATTTAAACAATTGGATCACATTATTAGTGGGATGTCTTTTCATCCTGAGTGTACAAAATCTATTCGCCTCTTCCGGATTGGACGGGGAAGAAAAAAAGAAAATCCCGTTGCAAGGAAAATGGTTCGAGGATAAACGATCTGTGGAGGCAGAGTATCCTGTCTCGGTCTCTTGGGACGGAACCTGTCTTTATGTCGAGAGCCTTTCCCCTCGTTCGACCATTCATGTTACATTATCTAATGGTGTAGAAAATATCTGCGATGAAACGATTCAGGCAGGTTCTTGCCCGGCTACCTTATATATAGGGGCATTGGATCCGGGAGAGGCATACCAATTAGTTTTGACCAACCAGTTTGGAGATCGATTGGAAGGAGCGATCGACTGAACCTGATGGGAGAACGACATTTTGCCGGTTTCGAATATCGAGGATTGAATAATCTGGGAGATTCTATCCAGTCGGTAGCGGTAGAACGGTTATTGCCAGCAATAGAGCAGCGGTTCGATAGGGATACATTGGCTTATGCCAATCCTGTCGTTCCCATGTCGATTGTGATGAATGGATGGTTTTCGCATCATCCGCAAACCTGTCTACCGCTATCCGATATGTTAACTCCCTTCTTTTGGGGATTTCATATTACGGATTATAATGAGAGTTGGAGCTATTTTTCCCGTAAAGAGATCGTCAATTACCTGAAACGATACGAGCCTATTGGATGTCGTGATCCTTATACTGCTGATCGTTTGTCACAGTTGGGAGTGAAAACTTTTGTCAGTTTTTGCTTTACACTGACATTGCCCAAACGAGAATATCAAGAAAATTGTGATAAAGTCATTGTTGTAGACGGTGAAGGCATCCCTCTTCCGGCTGAATTGAAAGAACAGGCTGTTTATTATACACATGTCATACCCGGTAAAAACAGGGACGCGATAAAGCGATGGGAATACCGGTCGTGTTCTTCAATAATCCGGATAATTATAGAACTTCTTGGGTTAGGGATATTGGTGTGGAAATCCATACGTTACAGGATATAGAGCGAGTGGATTGGAATCCGACACCGATAGATATGGAGAAACAGAAAGAACGATTAATAAGTGATTTTCAACATATGCAGGAAAGAGTTGCTGCTTTTTGATTGCATTTATTATAGATAAAGTTAAGAAAGGGCGAGTGATATGGATACAATAGAAGTGAGAGACGATATGATCATTTATCCTTATAAGAATGGTCTGAAAACATCTTGGTGTAGTGATTTGGTTGTACTTGTGTACAATAAACCCAATATTTGGCTGGTATTTAAAGATAATGAGGTTTTAGTCCATATAAGTATGATCCAAATAGAATCTGTGTTGCAAAGTGATTTTACAAGAATAAACCGGCAAGTCATTGTCAATATGCACCATGTATCTGAATTTATATTCAAAGGTGGTTCATATTGGATTCATTTGAAAAATGGTTCAGTGTACAAAGTAAGCGAACGCAGAGAAAAAGCTGTTCGAGCGGCTTTCCTTTCGCATGCTAATCCGAATAAGGTCTAATAAAGTGTACGTTCGGTAGCGAAAAACATGCGTTCGGTAATAATGGCTTAAATTAATTGGGTGGTATAAGAGGAAATGGCTAATATTGTAAACATGTTAATTTTTAATAGAAAGCATTATGAGAAAAGTTGGTAAAATCAAGTTGAATCAATTCGGTCAAGAAGAATTGGATCGACGTAAGCTAAATGCCTTAAAAGGCGGGTGTGGATGCACAAGTGGTGATTGTGGTGACTGTGGTGGAACCTCTGATTGGACTTATTACAGTAATTATAAAGACAACAATAAGGCCTACCACTATTAATCATTTTTCTGTTCAAAAACTGGAATTCATTTTTGTGACGAATATGAATTTTGGTTATTAAAAAAATGCAACCAATAGATATCATGTTGGTTGCATTTATAACAACTAATATAATCTAATATGAAACGATCCTTTTTTTTTACATCAGGAAATAAAAATCTATACATATACGATGATCAGAGCAGATTATCTATATTGGCGCATCCGGAATTAAAGAAAGCATCTGAAAAATCGACGGATGTTGATTCGTACTATGTGAAAAAATATGCCTATTTAAAAGCGCATGGATTCTTTACAAAGCCAAAAACGGCTGAGTTTGCGGTATTGGAAGAATCAATAGTTGAAGACAATATAAAGAATATCAAGCAGGTCGTGTTTGAAGTGACAGATTCTTGTAATCTAAGTTGTACGTATTGTGCATTTGGGGAATTGTATGATGGATATGATGAAAGAATCAGTAAAAAGATTGATATTCGCAAGGCCATTCAATTGTTGCAATTTATTTTTGACCATAAGCCCAAGAGGAAAAATGATAAATTGGCAATTAGTTTTTATGGTGGCGAGCCACTCTTGAATATGACGTTTATCAAACAAATTGTAGCGCTTTCTAAAGAATTGAACCTGTCCAAACAATTTGCTCTCGAATATACCATGACAACTAACACTACGTTGCTTCATAAGTACATGGATTTTTTGGTCGACAATAATTTTCGTTTGTTAATCAGTTTGGATGGTAATGAAAAATGCCATAGTTATCGGGTCTTTAGTAAGGATAATAGAAATTCTTTTCAAAAAGTAATTGATAATTTGGATATACTCCAAAGAGATTATCCGGAATATTTTTTAAAGAATGTGTCTTTCAATGCCGTTCTGCATGATAGAAATTCAATAAAGGAAATTTATGAATTTATTTATGCACGGTATAATAAAATACCAAGAATATCAGAATTAAATACAAGGCATATTAGGCCGTGCAATAGAGATCGATTTAACGGTATGTATCACAGTGTGGCAGACAGCGATGCCGAATTCCGCAAGGTGGATTCCGAGTTGGCTCGTTTAACACACAAAAATTCATTGTCATACACGGAGTTAACAAATTATCTGAAATATATTTCGATAAATTATTACATATCCAATATAAGAGAATTATTGTATAATATTGAAAAGCTATTGCCAACAAGTACTTGTACACCTTTCTCTAAAAAGGTTTTATTGACCAATCGAAACAAGCTGTTGCCTTGTGAAAGAATAGACTATCGGTATTCGATGGGAAAAGTGGATGAAGATATAGAATTTAATATACCGGAAATTACGCGGCAATACAATTTTTATTATAAACATATCCAAAAGTTTTGTCGGACTTGTTATGCTTATAAATATTGTGGTTCTTGTCTGTTTCATATTGAAAATATAGATAAAGCAAATGAAGAAGGATTTGTTTGTCAATATCATCAAAATCAGAAGGATTTTAAGAATAGATTGGGGGATATATTCACTTTCCTTGAGAAATATCCGCAAGATTATGCTGAAATAGTAAAAAATGTAGTAATAGAATAAAGATTATGAAGAACATACCCGATTATTGGTTTACTATTGAACCTTATGTGTTTATGGATATAAAAAATAAACACGCTTTATTATATAATACGCTTGACGGAGCTACAATCGAGTCAACCCATGATGATATTATAGGAATATTACGTGAAACTCTTCAAGAAGAAAATTGCGGTGTGGCTTTATTGACTAATGAGCAATACCAACAAAGAGAGGTCAATCGTTTTATTTGCGAACTTCGTGAAAAATTCATGGGGGATGTAATAGAGGTTTCTTTATCGAATGCTAAACCGGTTCAGATATTGCCCTTTTACAATTATTCAAAGGAACAGGAACTATACAAGAAAAATAATTTTTCTTCGTACAAAAATATACTGGAAAAACTATTTGAAATATCTTTACATATAGATGCAACGACGAATATAACGGAGCTAATTCATTTCTTGGCAACGCTTCCGAAAAACCTGACATTTAATATCGTCGGAAATTTGGAAAAGGTTCCCAATTATGGTGAATTGTTCTCTTATCTGGACCACTGTTCTTCACCGAAGAATCTATTGTGTTCCTATAAAAATGTAATAGCTCTTCAACCGATTTTTGAGAATAATTTTTCATATCAGATTTCTGTTAGTATTCCGATAGATGTGGAACGATGGAATCACGCAATGGAGACCTTACTTAGTCAGACTTTACCGGTGGAATTTGTGTTTGAGGTATCATCGGAAGATGATATTCAACAGTCTGAACGCCTCATTGAACAATATCAGATAGATAAGTACAAATTGAAACCCATTTATACCGGAAACAATATTCGTTTTTTTAAGGAAGAGGTCTTTCTTTCAAAAGAGGATATTTTGTCCACCCCTATGACTATGAAAGATTTTTTCGCACGTCAGGCTGTGAATTTGTATGATTTTGGTAAAATCACCATCCTGCCTAATGGGGATGTCTATGCCAATCTTAATCATCCTTTACTGGGGAATATTTATACCAATAATATCCATGAAATCTTACACAAAGAAGTGGAAGAAGGCAAATCGTGGCTCCGTGTTCGTGATCAAGCTCCATGCTCTGATTGTGTTTATCAATGGATTTGCCCGTCTCCATCCAATTATGAGATAGCTATCGGACGTTCTAACCTATGTCATATAAAAATGACGGAATAAACAAAAAATAAAATGATATGCAGATGAAAATATTAATTTTTATAGAAATAATCATCCTGTTTGTAGTGACAGGGTGTGGAGAGAATTCCTCGACTGATGGTTTTATAACAGTAGATGTAACTAAAGGTTCTTACCCCAAGAAAGAACTGGTTCTTCAAGACTTCATGGATGTGGAATATATTCCGCTGGAAACAAACGATGAGTTTGTCAATCAGGGAGTGGTACAGGCGGTTGGTGAAAAATATATAATAGCGACAAATTATAGAAAAGATGGTGATATTTTTGTGTATGACCGAAACGGGAAAGCTATCCGTAAGATAAATCGCAAAGGGCAAGGGGGGGAAGAATATATATCTTTTATAAGTGTTACGTTGGATGAAAAAAATGAAGAACTGTTTGTAAACGATCACCATGCAAAGAAAATAAAAGTTTATGATTTAGAGGGGAATTTTAAGCGAAGTTTTAAGCAAAAAGATAGTGGAAATTCTCAGTTTTATGGGGATATATTTAATTATGATAAAGAAAATCTGATTTGTTACGATGAATGTAATGACGAAATTCCATTCCTATTTATATCAAAAGAAGACGGAGGTGTAACCAAAGAAATTAAAACTCCATTTAAAGAGAAAAAACTCTTTTTTCAAATTTTAAGACATGAAGGAGGAACAAGAGCTGCTGGACCGGGTGAATACAGTAGAATAATCCCATTTAATGGCAATTGGATTCTGTTAGAACCCTCATCAGATACGATCTACACATTAATGCCCGATTACAATTTGCGGCCGTTTATCGTACGAACACCTCCTATCCACACTATGAATCCGGAATTTTTCTTAGTTTTAAAGTTGGTTTCCAATCGTTATTATTTCATGGAAAGTATAAAGAATGTATATGATTTCAGTAAAAAAGAAGGCTTTCCGAGAACGTACTTTGTGTACGATACACATGAAAAGGATTTTTATAGTTATACAGCATACAATGGTGATTATACATATAAAAAAGAATTTTATATGTCTATGTTGACCCCTATCAATTCCAAAGGCGAATTATGGGCGACTCTAAATGCTTTCGAACTTTGCCGGGACTATAAAAAGGGAAAGTTAAAAGGCAAACTAAAGGAAGTGGCCGCAAGATTGGATGAGGATGATAATCGGGTGGTTATGTTGGTGAAGTCTAAAAAGTAAAAAATATTGCCAATGTCGGAAAACAATTTCATTCAAATAAAAAAAGATCTGCAACAAATTACCGATATGCTCATGCTTAACGGTACATTAACCGAATGTCCGGGCTTGCTGCATGGTAAAATGGGGATTGCTATTTTCTTTTTTCATTATGCACAATATACAAATAATATGTTGTTTGCTGATTATGCTATGGACTTGATTGATGAGATATTGAATCAATTACATGTCAATAGTCAAGCAAATTATAAAAAAGGGGTAGCCGGGATTGGTGTTGGTTTCGATTACATGATCCGGAATAATTTTCTGGACATAGAAGATGATATTTGTGAAGATTTTGATGGAAGAATGTATCGGGCGGTGAAATATGATCCTTGGCTGGATTTCAGCCAATACAACGGATTAACCGGTTACGGGCGATATTGGATGACACGGCTGAATTACCCTACACCTGCAATACTGGCACGTGAATGTCTAACATATATAGTAGAATTGATTGAAAAAAAATTACCGGATATATCTGTGGAAGAGCAAATAGATGTGTATTGCTTTTTATATGATTTGCAAAAAATATCCGGTTTTGATTGTTGTTTCGGACTTTTGGAACAATGTCGGAGGATATGGGGAGTAGAATCACCAAATTTTATCCAGGCTATTCCCCGATTACAGGAGTCTGTTGTTGGCAATGTCGTGCGCGTTTATCAACATCATCGTTATTTCCATGAACCGATACAAGATAAAATCGATATTGTTTTGAAACAAATCCCGGATTTGGATATGAAAAAACCTCCCATTGGTACAGGGCTTCTTAGCGGATATGCAGGTGAAGGTATGATACGTTTGGCTGCATTGGATCGAACAAATATATCATGGATGAATCTACTGTAACTTGCATTGAATATGAATTTATATATTTTCAATCAAACCCGTCGTGGAGCGGTATTTGGTGTCGGTACTTATATCCATGAATTGGTTGCTGCATTGAAAGATTGTGGTATAAATGTTTGTGTAATAAATCTGATATCTGAAAAGCCTCAAATAGGAACAGAGCAGATAGATGGAGTTGCATATTGGCACTTCCCTTTAGCCATATCGGACCGGCGAACGATAAACGATCAAGAACAATGGAATTTGTATTATCGGAATGTCGTTTATTTGCTTAGACTGCATATCAAAGACAAAAGAAACTTGATATTTCACTTGAATTTCTTTGAAAGCGGAAAATTGGCAGAAGAACTGAAAAATGCGTTTGATTGCCGACTTGTAGCTGTCTCTCACTTTTTCGATTGGGGATTTACCATTTATGACAACCCCGAACGGTTATCTCGTATTTTGAAACAAATGCATCCGGATGCGTTGGAGAAAAGGCTGCAAACGATGTTTGAGGTGGAAAGAAGCTATTATTCAACAGTTGACCACGTTATTTGCATGACACGCTATATGAAAGATCTTTTGTGTGAGAATTATGGCATTGATATCGCTAAAATATCTGTCATTCCGAATGGTTTACGGGATATGTCCGATAGGTTAATCGATAATATGGCTCTTCGAAAGAAATGGAATATATCGGTTGAAGAAAAAATAATCCTATTTGCCGGTCGCATTGATGAAATCAAGGGGGTGTTTTTTATAATCAGAGCCTTTCGCGAAGTGTTAAATAAATATCCGAATTGCCGTCTCATAATGGCCGGTAGTGGTAACTATGATATATGTTTCCAGGAGGCTAAAGATATTTGCACGAAAATAACATTTACCGGATTATTGGATAAAAAAGAGCTGAATGAAATCTATCAAATAGCAGACATTGGGGTTGTACCATCCTTATTCGAACCATTCGGCTATGTGGCTGTTGAAATGATGATGCACGAATTGCCTGTGGTAGCCACAACTACATCGGGATTAAATGAAGTGGTTAATAATGCTTGCGGGTTGAAAATACCTCTCACTATATTATCTGAAAGTGTGGAAATAGATGTCATGTTATTGTCGGAAAAGATTATATACTTGTTGCAACACCCGATCGAAGCCAGACTAATGGGACAAAACGGACGGAAAAGGTATCTTGACAATTATACTTCGGAAATATTCCGTATCAATATGGTAAAAACATATAATTCTTTATTCCAGGAATGAACCTATATATTTTTCATACATCAAGCGAAGCTGCGGTATATGGGATTGGAACCTATATTCGTGAACTAACCATTGCGCTTTGTCGTAGTAGGATTAAAGTATGTGTGGTTAATTTAAGGGCACACATACCTCAAATGCGAGTGGAGGAGACAAGCGATGGCATAAAGCGATGGTATTTTCCGGAGCCTATAGAACAAATGGTAACTGATCACCTAAGTGATTTGTATTATAGAAATATTGTATATCTGCTGCAATTATACATTGAGGATAAAAGTAATCTGATATTCCATTTGAATGCCAACCATAACAGCAAATTTGCAAAAGAATTAAAAAAGGCATTTGATTGCAAGATCGTATTGACTATACACTATTTAGATTGGGGTTTCAAACTGTCAGGCAATTTGACTCATTTCAGGAAATTATGGGAAACACAGCAAACTGTTCAGGGGCGTAAGTATATTGACAATTTGAAAGACGATTTTCAAAAAGAAAAAGAGACTTTTGATGTCGTAGATCATATTATTTGTCTTTCGAAAAAGACAATGTCTGTACTGCAAGATGATTACAAAATAAAACCGGATAAAATCACAGTAGTATATAATGGGCTTACTGATAGTAAAATCAGTGTTGAAAAATCCGTGTTAAGGCAAAGATATGGTATATCCGATGCTCCCATTTTTTTGTTTGCCGGAAGATTAGACAATATAAAAGGTTTAAAATATGCTTTAAGGGCATTCAAAATAGTATTAAAGATGTATCCGGAATGTCGTTTCATCATTGCCGGAAATGGAGAGTTTGATGCCTTCCTGATTGAATGTGAAGATATTTATATGAATGTCATCTGGACAGGATTGATAAACAAAGAGAAACTTTACGAACTATATGCAATGGCCGATATAGGAATTATGCCTTCATTTCACGAACAATGTAGTTACGTGGCTATAGAAATGATGATGCATGGATTACCCATTATAGGCAGTACTTCTACAGGCTTGTATGAAATGATAGAAAATAACGTTACTGGCTTACACATTCCAGTGATAGAGCATGCTGATAGAGCAGAAATTGATAGTTCGCTATTGGCTGAAAAGATATTATACCTACTGCAACATCCAATTGAAGCTAAGCAGATGGGGCAAAACGGGCGTAGAAGGTATCTTAATTATTATTCTTCAGATATATTTCGGGAGAATATGTTGAAAATGTATGAATCATGCTTACATGATAAAGATAATAAGATTAAAGTTTTGATCGTAACCGGACAGAGCAATCATAATTGGGAAGTCAGCCACCTTACAATCAAGCAGATTCTTGAGAACTCCGGGCTTTTTACGGTCAATGTCGCTATATCGCCTGAAAGAGGAAAGATCATGTCGAATTTCAGCCCCAATTTTACATCTTATCAGTTGGTGGTTCTCGATTATAATGGTGACAGATGGCCGGAAGAGACGGAAAAATCTTTTTTGGAGTTTGTGGAAAAGGGAGGTGGCGTGGTGGTTTACCATGCTGCGAACAATGCTTTCAAAGATTGGAAAGAATATAATCGGATCATCGGCTTTGGGGGCTGGGGTGGACGTGATGAGATGGCAGGTTCTTATATCTATCAGCAAGACGGATGTCTGGTGTATGATGAAGAATCTTCCGGATGTGCCGGTTCACATGGTTGCCGGCATGAGTTTGTGCTTCATTGTGGCAATCCGGAACATCCGGTGACGAAAGGCCTTCCTGCTGCATGGCGGCATGCACAGGATGAATTGTATGACCGGATGCGTGGTCCGGGTATTGTCAAAGATGTTTTGTTTTGGGGATATTCCGATCCAACAACGAAAGGATCCGGACGGGATGAATTGGCGATGTTTACGGTCGATTACGGAGAAGCGCGTATTTTCCATACGACTTTGGGACATGCCGGAAATTCGCTTGACGATAATGTCGCCATGCAGTGTACCGGATTCCAAGTTACATTGCTTCGCGGTGCTGAATGGGCAGCTACCGGTCAAGTGACACAACCCGTTCCGGATGATTTTCCGACCGAGGCAACCGTTTCTTTGCGTAAGAATTATAAGTAAAATAAAGTATAACATGCAGATCGCACCAAACTCTATTTTAGGCAAAAGCCACGGGCATAAAGCTCCATCGGACAAACTGAATATAGCTGTCGTAGGTATTGGCGGTATGGGAATCACCAATATCCAGCATGTTTTTGAGACGGAAAACATCGTTGCTCTTTGTGATGTGGATTGGAAATATGCAAAGCCGGTCTTGGATTGTTTTTCGCGAGCTGGAAAATATAAGGATTTTCGCCGGATGTTTGATGAGATGGGTCGGGATATCGATGCGGTTATGGTGGCGACTCCCGATCATACACATGCTATTATTGCAGCTACTGCCATAACATTGGGCAAACATGTGTATGTCCAAAAGCCGTTGGCACATTCGATTTATGAATCGAGATTGCTTACCCGATTGGCTTCCGAATACAAGGTGGCCACGCAAATGGGAAACCAAGGTGCTTCCGGTGATGATATTGATTTGGTGTGTGAATGGATTTGGAACGGTGAGATCGGTGAAGTGACAAAGGTCGAAGTGGCGACCAATCGCCCTGTGTGGCCACAAGGATTGGAAACGCCTGCCAAAGCACACAAAATTCCGGCGACATTGGATTGGGATTTGTTTATCGGCCCTGCTCGAATGAGGCCGTTTAACAAGATATACCATCCGTGGAACTGGCGTGGTTGGTGGGATTTAGGAACCGGTGCTTTGGGGGATATGGGTTGCCATGTTTTGCATCCTGCCTTCAAAGCGCTTAAATTAGGTTATCCTGTTTCAGTGGAAGCTGCATCTTCACCCTTGTTCATCGATTGTGCCCCGCAGTCGGAATATGTGAAATTCGTGTATCCGGCACGGAAAGGGATGCCGAAAGTGGATTTTCCGGAAGTCGAGGTACATTGGTATGATGGTGGGTTTATGCCCCAACGTCCGGCAGGGTTTCCGCAGGGACGTCCGCTCATGGGGATAGCTGGTGGAGTGACGATTTTTCATGGCACGAAAGACACTTTACTTTGCGGTTCTTATGGCCTTCAGCCGTGGTTGTTGTCCGGGCGTGTGCCGGATGTCCCCCAAACAATCCGCCGTATAGGTCGGGCGATGGATGGCGGTCATGAACAGGATTGGGTACGCGCCTGCAAGGAAAGCCCGGAGAATCGGGTGAAAACAAAGTCGGATTTTTCGGAGGCAGGACTATTTAACGAAATGATCTTGATGGGAATATTGGCTGTCCGTCTGCAATCGTTGAATAAAAGATTGGAGTGGGACGGGCCGAACATGCAATTTACAAATATCAGCGATGATGAAAAAATCCGGCAGATGATCGTAAACGGTTTTACAATCAAAGCGGGACATCCTTCATTCAATGCAAAAATGTCGGATCCGGTTCATGCGAAAGAATTTGCCGCCGAATTGATCAAACATACTTATCGTGCAGGTTGGAATCTGCCGGCAATGCCGTAATTTGTATGAAATGGTTTAATTTTAAAATTAATTTGAATCTATGCCAGTACAGGTTTCTGTAATAATGCCGGTATATAATATGACTGAGTTTGTTGGACAGTCAATCAATAGTATATTGCAGCAATCATTTTCGGATTTTGAATTGATTGTCATTGATGATGCATCGGAAGATGGAACAGATAAAGTAGTTCATAGTTATAAAGATCGGCAGATTATATTTGAACGTAATCCTACAACGATAGATATAGAGAAACAAAAGGAACACTTAGTAAGTGATTTTTCACTGTATGGTAAAGAATCATAACTTAAACAATTTTAATATGGATAAGAATAAAAATATAGTATTACAACAAATTGCCAATCATTTGATAATCAATTCAAGCTTCTTGACAGACTTGAGTTTGTTTCATGGTAAGAGCGGTATTGTACTGTTCTTTTACAAATATGCGCAGTATACGAAAAATCCTGTTTATGAAGAATTTGCCGAAAAATTGTTGGATGAAATATTTAATGAGATTCATGATGGTATTGGTGTTGACTTCGAAAATGGATTATCCGGTATCGGATGGAGTATATTGTACTTACTCAAAAATGAATTTATAGTTGGAAACCCGAATGAGATATTGGAAGAGATTGATTTGAAGATAATGGAGGTAAATTTATTAAGAGTAAGAAACTGCTCTTTAGAAAGAGGAATCGCAGGTTTGTCTGTATATCTTTCTTTTCGATTATCATTTCCAAAAAGTACTTCTTGTTTCGATACGAAATTTATATCCGATTGGCAAAAAGTAGTTTCAGAGAAAGTGATAAATACGAAGTTCAATCTGTTTTTTCTTATAGATCAATGTGCCTATTCTTCTTTAGAAGAAATCGGAATCACTTCATTGGGATTGTATAATGGATATGCAGGGTATGGACTTAAATTAATGACAGAATGAAAAAGCAGGTGTATCTTTTTGCAAAAAGCAGCAGGGCTTCTATCTATGGGATTGGCACGTATATTCGGCAAATGATAGAATGTTTGGCTGGCAAATTTGAATTGTCATTGCATGTTGTGCTTATTGGTGCGGACGTGGAACATTTTGAAAGAAAAGAGATGTCGGGATATGACCTTTATAGTATCCCGCAATTTTGTATCCCGATGGAAGATAAAAGTGATAGTTATCAGCGAAATATTTATTACCTTCTACGATCGAACTGTAACTACTATGAAAATAACGAACTGATTTTCATATTTAATTATTCCCATCATCTTCCTTTGATCCGTTTTTTTAAAGATGGATTCCCCAATAGCCGCTTTTATTTTGTTATCCATTATCAAAATTGGTGTTTCAGTCTAAACGGAGATGTTGCACGTCTGAAGCCGATCATTCAAACTGATGATGTTTCATCTTCTTTGGAGCGGGAAGTATATCTTTCTTTCCTAAAGGAAAAGGAGGTATATCAAATTGTAGATCGAGTTGTTTGTCTATCTGAATTTACTTTTTCGTTGTTGAATGAAATGTATGGAATATCTTGTGATAAACTTGTACGGATCTATAATGGTTTGAAAGATGAGAAAAAAATATTGTCGGTTGAGGCACGAAATTTGTTGAAAAAGCGGTATGATTTTTCTTGTGAAGAAAAGATTATATTATTCGTTGGGCGCTTGGATGCAATAAAAGGAATTGAAATGCTTATCCGATCTTTTGGAGAACTGTTGCAAAAAAATAAAAATTATAGATTAGTAGTCATAGGTGAGGGCAACTTTTCTTTCTGCTTGAGTTGTTGTGGAACATATTGGAATAAAGTGGTGTTCACCGGTCGTTTAGATAAAGAGCAATTGTATGATTTTTATCAGATAGCCGATGTCGGGGTGATACCTTCCATGCATGAACAATGTAGCTATGTGGCTATAGAAATGATGATGTTTGGATTGCCATTAGTAGTGTCAAAGATGACCGGACTGAAAGAAATGGTGCAGAATGGCAGATCTGGTTATACGTTTGATATGGAAGAGTATTGTGAAAAGGTGAAAAACGAATTGGCTGATCTTATTTTTAAAGTCTTGGATGCACCTTTGTGGAAACGGAATGAAATGCGACGTTTGTCCCGTTCTTCTTATGAAGAGAGATATTCGGTAGAAGAGATGCGGAAAAAGTATTTGGATTTGATAATCTTAGATCAGAGTAAATGATGAAACCAATTTTTGCCTTGGATCGATATTTCGAACAATTTGCATCCATTGCCATAGGGAGTTTTTATGTGTTGGATGTGCAACAAAAAAAGATTTGTTATGTCAAGTCTGATGATTTATTTTTGTGTGGTTTTTCTATCAATGATGTTTTGAGATTGGGGTATGACTTTTATTCCAAAGTGATCTTTGCTGAGGATTTGCCACTATGGATGAATATGTATAGGCTTACTTTGCAATATCTGAATAGGAAAGAGGAAGATCGGGAGATAAGTTGTTTTTCCTGTACATTTCGTTTGCAACGTACCTATACGTTTAATTCCCATCCCATTTTACAAATGGTTTATCACCGAGGGATACCTGTTTGGGTCGATAATGAATTGCGCTATATGCTTTGTTGTGTGGATAGTTCAACATGTAAAGAATCTGGACATTTGTGTTTGCACTATAAAGATGGATTGATTTTTAGTGAATATAATTTCATCACGAAACGTTGGATGCAAAAAGAAAAAGAAGTATTAACAGAGCGCGAAAGGGTGCTACTGATGTTTGGTCAACAAGGAAAAAGTGCTATTGAAATGAGCGATCTTTTATGCAAAGGGTATGATACCATACGGAATCAAATAAAAGCATTGTTCTTGAAATTGAAAACACATTCAATGCAGGAATCTATTGAGATGGTTAATCATTTTCACATGCTCTATTCCAAATTAAAAGAACTCTGATAAATATTGATTGGAAAATACAAATAGGCCCAATTGGGCTAATCGAGGTTAGGAGTATAATATTAAATTTGCAATATGTAGTATTTATGTTGATCTTTTTAAATATTAGAAGCATGAAAGAGTTAGGTAAACTTAAACTGAACGAGATTCAAGGCTCGAAAAAGTTAAACGTGAAAGAACTTTCACGTTTAAAAGGTGGTGCGTGTGGTTGTGTTAGTATTTGCACAGATAACCACGCTACAGCTACTATGGATAATGCAGTGACACTTTATGTCTCAAAGTAATTACTTGAGGTTGTGTTGAAATCCACAGTCCTGCTTATTTCAGGTTTATCTGAAATAAGCAGGTAGACTTTTGGGGTTATGTTAGATATCGGCTCCAGTCTTCCCATTTTTGATACAATCTCGAAATAAAAGAAAATATGTTTGATATTGTAACCTCTTCTGCTGGCAATAATTATATTTTGGATATCTCTAATGGGATAATTCAATATGTTCATCCATTTTTGTTTACAAGAGAATTTGGAGGAAAAGAGTATTATCAACAAAAATATAATTATTTAAAAGAATATGGAGTGCTAAAAGAAGAACAATCTGATAATTCTCTCTCTCTTTTATCAAAAGAGGATGTTGAATGTAATTTTGTTGGAACTTCTCAGATTTTGTTTGAGGTTACTGATAAATGTAACCTCAAATGTAAATATTGTGGATATGGAGAATTGTATAGTAATTATGATAAGCGTGAAAATAAAAATTTAAGTTTTGAACTTGTAAAATCATTTTGGGATTTTTATTGTAAAAAATGTGATGACTATAATTATCAAAATAATAACTTAACAATAGGGTTTTATGGAGGTGAACCATTGCTTAATTTTGGACTTGTTAAAGAAATAATATTGTATATAGAATCAAACTCTAAGGTTAAGCTGAAATATAATATGACCACAAATGCAGTTTTGTTGGATAAATATATGCAATTTTTGGTTGATAAAAATTTTAATTTATTGATTAGTCTTGATGGTGATCAATTTGCTTCTTCCTATCGAGTTGATCATAAGAATAAACCAATATATGATAAAGTTATTCGAAATATAAATGTTTTAAAGTTGAAATATCCTGATTATTATAGTAATAATGTGAATTTTAACGCGGTTTTACATAATAGAAATACAGAAGATGCAGTTTTTGAGTATTTTAAAAATAAACATAAGAAAGAACCTTTTATGTCGCCTCTCAATCCATCAGGTATAAATCCGTTAAAAAGAAGTGATTTTGATAAATTTCAAAATAAAACTCAGTCTGTTGAAAAATTTGTTTTAGAAAATGGTCGATTTAAACGAAAAATCTTATTGGAATATTCTCGTTTTTTTTATAATAGTATGTTTTCTTACTATGATAATTATATGGAGTTGTTTATTGGTAGTCGTAAGAAAGATATAGTACCAACTGCAACTTGTAGTCCTTTTATGAAAAAAATATTTATAACTGTGCAAGGAAAGATTCTTCCATGTGAAAAAATAGGTCAAGAATATCCTTTAGGGAATATTAGTGATGGAATTGTGCAAATTGATTTTGAAAAAATTGCTAATCAATATAATAAGTTGTATCAGGAAATTTATGAAAATGAGTGTAAAAATTGTCCGTTTTTATTCAATTGCTCAATGTGCTTATATTTTTTTCATAAAGGAAAATGTTCAATTAATATGAGCAAGGATGATTTTTTTGTGTTTATTAAAGAAAAAATAAATTTTATAGAACATAATAGAGCTATTTATTCGGATTTAGATAATATAACATTTAGATAAATATGGAAGGAAGGAAAGGTGTATATTGGTTTTATTTGGAATATTATGTTTATTTGAAGGTGACTTCTAAAAGGGCTATTTTGTATAATACACTGGATTCATCTTTTATTATAGTTGAAGAATCTGCAATATTATCTTTTTTGTTACTTGTTGAGAGTGAACGCAAAAATGGTGGAATAAAAGTGGATTTTTCTGCTAATTATAATACTTGTGAATTTGATGTGTTTTTTTCTAATGTGAGAATGAAATATATGGGAGATTTAGTGGAGGAAAAATATTTTCGTATAAGTCCTTTCCAAATTCCTTCTATTGTAAAAGTGAAAAATGACTTTAGAAAGACAAAAGAATGTCCAAGTATTGCATTTATGCAAAATATATTGTTTAGACTGAATTTATATATTTCTTCTGTTTGTTTATGTGATTGTAGTAATTGTGAAAATTTGTATAAACAGGTTCTATCTTGTCGAAAGTTTGAATATGGAATAGATTTACCTGTTGAAGTTGTAAGTAAATTATTAAGTTATAAATTTGATAATTTGGTTGAAATAAATTTATTAGGTGGTAACATATCAAATTATTATAATTTGGATGATTTGTTATTAGCTTTGGGTAAATATAGGGAGAAATGTTATGTCTATTATAATTATGATAATTTAAATTCTATAACAGATAAGATAAAAGAATTTTTCCAAAATAGAATTGTTATAATTGTTAATTTGAATGATTTTGCAAATGATGATTTGGATTTCATAGCTGAGTATGAAAAATGTAAATTTGTGTTTTTGATTGAAAATTTACAGGTTTATAAAAGACTTAAATCTTTAAATGTTCCATCCATATATGATATTGTGCCTTATTTTAATGGATCGAATTATTCGTTTTTTAAAGATTGCGTTTTTTTAGATGAAGATGATATTTTAATGGGCAAATATAATTTTGTAGATATATATAAAAATCAAATGTTGAATAATTTTTCTTTTGGAGAATTAACAATATTTCCAAATGGTGATGTTTATTCAAATATAAACTTACCAGTGCTGGGTAATATCCAAAATGATACAATTTATGATTTGTTGGAAAAATGTTTATTAGATGATGATTCAATTTGGTTTTTGACACGTAGTAAAACGGAGTGTAAGAACTGTGTTTTTGTTGATATGTGTCCTCCTATAGGTAATTATGAGAAAGTTTTTGATACAAATATGCTGTGTAAATGTATTAATCTGTTATGAAATTCAAAGTCCTAATTCTTTTTTTGTTATTTTCTTGTGTTCAATCTACTGAGAACGAGAGAGAAATACCATTTGCTAATGGCATTGAAAATGTCCAGGAAATAAATGTGAGTGATATTGCGCTTGACGTGAGATATATAGCGTTGGAAACGAATTCAGATTGCCTGTTGGGGAAGGATCTGTATGATATTTCATTTAGTGAAAAATATTTATTTGTTAGGGATGATTCAGATTTGTATCAATTTACATTGGAAGGGAAGTTTATTAGAAAAATTGGCAAAAAAGGCCAAGGACCTAAAGAGTTTTTGATGATTTCTTCTGTTAAATATGATAATCAAAAAGAAGAAATATATATGAATGATTTGTTGTCTGGTAAAATTAAAGTGTATTCTTTTGATGGTGATTTTATGAGGGATATATTGACTGAAAATGGAGAGCAGTTAATTTATTATAATACAGATGATAAATTGTTTTATATGTATCCTATGTTTTTTTATAATGAACAAGAATCAAATGAATTAATTGTACGTAATGAAAAAGGTGAAGAACTGTATGTTTTTCCTTTTTTTCGAGATGGAAATGTGAAGTATCCCAGTTTTTTGATTTCTCAATCGATTATTTATACATATAATGGAATTATTTATTATAAAAACCCTCTTGAATCGGTAATTTTCAGATTGGATAATGACAAGAAGACGCCGATGTATAATTTGAGTTTGGGGCGTTATGAAAATTTGAGTTTATTAGATGACGTAGTTGTTGAAAAAAAAGGAAATATAGGGCTTGGAGAATTTAATAAAGAAGCAGAGGATAAATTATCTTTTTACGATATATTTGAGTTGCAAAACTATGTTTGTTTTTTTTATCTTCAGCATGATCGCAGATTTGCTTGGTATAATAAAGTAAATAACTCTGTTTGTAGAATTCGTGGTCGTTCTGCAAAAATAGACGGTTTTACTGATGACCTACAAAATGGTTATCCCATTTTACCTCGTTTTTGGGGAGAAAGTCGAATAGTAGGATATGTTTCGGCAGGAACTTTAATTGAAGAAATGAGGTATAATAAAAGGGTTGATGGATCATTGAGGCAAGTAATGACTGATTTATCAGAAGAGGATAATCCTGTATTGCAAGTCGTTACTTTGAAATAGGGCTAAATTAGTATTTTTTAAAAATATATTGATGGATAATGTGTGTTACCTGATATAATAAATTACTATGCAAGTAAAAATTTCTATAATTATGCCTGTTTATAATATGGCTGAATTGGTTGATGAAGCAATTAGGAGTATTTTACAACAGACATTTTTTGATTTTGAGTTTATCATAATAGATGATGCTTCTGATGATGATACGAGCCTGGTACTACGTTTTTACTTGGATGAAAGAATTGTGCTTGTCCGAAATAATTCTAATATCGGTAATTATGCTTCCCGAAACAGAGGAATGCAGCTGGCACAAGGAAAATATATAGCTGTTATGGATGCCGATGATATTGCCATGCCGGATCGGTTGGAAAAGCAGGTGGCTTATTTGGAAGAACATTCGGATGTTTTGGCGGTGGGATCGGGATGTATATCGTTGCCTGGGGGTGTTTTAAGGAAGGGGCTGTCTTCTTATTTGGAAATTCAGTTAGCTTTATTGAATAATAATTGTTTTGTGCACTCTTCTTTGATGATCCGAAGAGAAATTTTGTTGAAATTAAACGGTTATAACGAACGATATTATTATTCGGCTGATTATGATTTGGTCTGTCGGCTGGTTGCGGCAGGGAAGGTTGAAAATTTAACAGAACCTTTGGTCGGATATCGTTCTCATCCTTTTCAAATATCGGTTTTGCACAAAGAGAAGCAACAGCTTTTTGCGGATGAAATACGGCAGAAGTATCAAATGGATTTTATTAATCGTTATAAAAAAGAGAATCAGTCTTTAGTGGGGAGGGCGGAAGTGGCAGTTCCTTCCATTGGACAAGCGATTGCTTATTATACGTATGCTTTATACTCTGGTGATGTACGGTATGAACAAAAGGCAGATGAGTTGCTGGATCTGGCTTTTTCTGTTTTGTCGGCTGCAATTCCGGCTCGATTGGATTGCGGTTTGTTAGGGATTACTTGTGGTATGATCTATATGTTACAAAATGGCTTTATAAAAGGTGATGAAGATGAAATTTTTGAAGAGATAGACGGCCTTTTATTTGCTGAACTTGGCGTTTTAGTCGATAAAGAAGATTTTGACTGGTATGGATGGTTATACTATTTGCGACTTCGTATATCCCGTAGGTGCCTGTTGGGGCAAGAAGCACAAAAGGGTATTTTTGAGAAAAATCTGGAATTCTTATTGGATTGTCTGATTGGTAAAATAGAAAATGGACAGGTACCGGATAGAGAAGTCCTTTTTGAAATAGAACAGTTTCATCAGTCAAATACTTACAAAGAAAAAACCGCTTATATATTAGGTGCTAATGGACAAGAATAGAGTAGAAGAGTGTACATTGGATGCTATTACTGTGATTCTTACCGTTTGGAAACGTAACCATCTGGAAGAACAATTGCAGGCTTTATTCCGGCAAACGGTTGTTCCTTCGCATATATGGGTCCAACAGAGTCTGCATCATGTTGATGTTAGTGTGATTGTAGATAAATACAAGGATAGGGTTCGTTACTCTTGTTGGGAAAATAATCCTGGCGTATTTGGGCGTTTTGAGTCTGTCGCACAGGTGGAAACTCCTTATGTCTATATTCTGGATGATGATATGATTCCGGGAAAAATGTTTATAGAGAATGCATTAAGTGCCTGTAAACGTTTAAATGCTATTATTAGTCCTCATGGCAGATTATTGTCGCCGGATACGTGTCGAACGGAAATATTTGTTGGAGACGGATATCAATTTCAACATAGTTTTTGTTTGGAAGATACAAAAGTCGATTTTGGAAATAATGCTTGGTTTTTTAGGAAAGAATGGATTTCTTACTTTCTGTCGCAAACTCCGTTGTACCGTAATAATGGTGAAGATATTCATTTTTCTGCGATGTGCAAACTATTAGGAAATATTCCGACTTATGTTCCCCGTCAAATTGTGCCTGTTGAATCCGGGAATGTGAAACGATATTATTCGGCGGATGAACATGCTTTGCATCTGAAACCTTTGTTTAACAAAGAAAGGGTTGAAGTTATCGAACGATTCAGAAATATTGGATGGCATTTGCGGTTAGAGAAGAAAGGCATAGAACGACAGGAGGACCGTTCATGTGCAATTTCGGTAGTCATGGCTGTGGTAGAAAAAGATGCAGGTATGGCCATACAAAGTATATTGCAACAAACGTGGGAAGATTTTGAGTTGATTCTTGTTTGTACGGATAAGAGTGGCATATCTGTAAATGGGGAAGATAAAAGAATTCGTTGGATTGAAACAAAGGAAGAACTTTCAAAATATGTTTTGCTGAATATCGGCTGTGGCGTGGCCAAAGGAAAATATATTTGTATGATGGAGTCCGGATATGTTTCTTTTCCGGATCGGTTGCAATCGCAGTATGAATTTATGGAAGAGGAACAAGAGGTTGTTGCTGTAGGGGAAACATTGGATGATAAAAATTTGTTCTTGCCATCTGTCTTTGTTAGACGGGATGTTTTGCAAAGAGTAAAATATTATGATGAATCTATTGGAGGTTTTGCTGAAAATGATTTGCTTTGTCATTTATTGCAAGTGGGTTCCGTCGTGCTTTTTGAGAATGTGTTTGTAAGTAAGACAGAACGATATGTAAAAGTTACTTTGTAAGTATGATAAAATCATTCCCCTATTACCACCAACTCGAATCCGCCGACTGCGGTCCCTCGTGCCTGCGCATGATCGCGAAGTACTACGGTCGCAGCTATTCCATCCAGTACCTCCGCGAACAGGCATTCATCACGCGCGAAGGGGTGTCGATGTTAGGCATCAGCGATGCCGCCGAGCGGATCGGGTTCCGGACGATGGGGGTACAAATAACGTTAGAACAGCTCAGGACAGAAGTGCCCTTGCCTTGCGTTTTGCACTGGAACCAGAACCATTTCGTCGTATTATATAAGGTAAAGAACGGAAAATATTATATCGCCGATCCGGCTACCCAAAAATTGGTCTATGAAGAATCCGAACTGGCGCGTTGCTGGTGCAGCACCGTTGTGGAAGGAAAAGATACGGGAGCAGCCTTGCTCTTCGAGCCGGGACCTGACTTTTACGATCGCGAGGAGGAGGATACACGGACAGGGAAAGGCTTGTCTTTTTTCTTCCGTTATCTGACTCCTTACCGGCGTGAACTGTTCCAGTTGGTATTGGGAATGCTGACGGCCAGCATCCTGCAACTGATCCTGCCGTTCCTGACGCAGAGCATGGTGGATACGGGTATCCGGGACGGTAATTTGAGTTTTATTACCTTGATATTGATAGCGCAGTTGGTGATCTTCGTGGCCAAACTCTCTGTCGATTTTATCCGTAGCTGGATCTTGCTGCATGTCAACACCCGGATCAATATCGCGCTGATCTCCGATTTTCTTGCCAAGCTGATGCGGTTGCCCTTGCATTTCTTCGATACGAAGATGGTGGGCGACATCATGCAGCGCATCGGCGACCATAACCGTATCGAGACGTTCATGACGGGTTCGTCCATCTCGACGCTTTTTTCGTTTGTCAATTTTATCGTGTTCGGGTTTGTATTGGCCTATTATGACCTGACGATATTGGGGTTGTTCCTGGTCGGTAACGGGTTGTATGTGGCGTGGATATTGGCCTTTATGAAGTACCGGCGCGAACTGGACATCAAGCGGTTCGCGCAGGCTGCGGGCGAACAGAGCAACCTTTTCCAGCTGGTGACGGGCATGCAGGAGATCAAGCTGAACAACTGCGAGACGGAGAAACGGTGGGAATGGGAGCGCATCCAGGTGAAACTGTTCAAGATAAGCATCAAGGGCTTGGCCCTGCAACAATATCAACAGCTCGGATCGGTGTTTTTTAACCAGACCACCAATATCCTGATCTCCTTTTTGGCGGCGCGGGCTGTTGTTTCGGGTGAAATGACGTTGGGCATGATGATGTCGCTGACGTATATCGTAGGGCAGTTGACGGCTCCGATCGAGCAGTTCATCGGCTTCGCGCGTTCGTTCCAGGATGCGAAGATCAGCCTGGAGCGGCTCGGCGAGATCCATCAGAAGGAGGATGAGGAACAGACGCTTGCCTTGAAAACGAACCGGCTCCCGGAAGAGCGGACGCTCCG
Organism: Parabacteroides sp.; assembly: GCF_977054455.1. Classification (NCBI taxonomy): domain Bacteria; kingdom Pseudomonadati; phylum Bacteroidota; class Bacteroidia; order Bacteroidales; family Tannerellaceae; genus Parabacteroides; species Parabacteroides sp. Next base: position 33,520 of record NZ_CDRTCT010000019.1, read on the forward strand.
GGTGGAGGATGTGTGCTTCAGCTATGACGGGGCGGACCGTGACTATGTGCTGGAACATGTCAGCCTCGCGATCCCGGAACATAAGGTGACGGCTGTGGTGGGGGCGAGCGGCAGCGGGAAGACGACGCTTGTCAAGTTGTTGCTTGGTTTCTACGAGCCGAACAAGGGGGCGATCCGTGTGGGGAACGTCTTGCTGAAGGATATGAACCCGCATGTGTGGCGTGCGCATACGGGGTGTGTGATGCAGGACGGTTTCATCTTCTCTGACACGATCGCGCGTAACATAGCGGTGGGGGTTGAATCGATCGACAGGGAGCGGCTGCTGCATGCCGTGACGGTGGCGAATATCCGGGAGTTCATCGACTCGTTGCCGTTGGGCTACAACACGAAGATCGGCATGGAAGGGAACGGCGTGAGCCAGGGGCAGCGGCAGCGTATCCTGATCGCCCGTGCGGTGTACAAGGATCCGGAGTTTATCTTCCTGGACGAGGCGACGAATGCCCTGGACGCCAACAACGAGAAAGAGATCATGGAGCACCTGCACCGGTTTTACCGGGGCCGCACGGTGGTCGTGGTGGCGCACCGTTTGAGCACGGTCAGGGATGCGGACAACATCGTCGTTCTGGACAAAGGCCGCGTAGCCGAAGAGGGGACGCACGAAGGGCTGACGGCGAAACGCGGAATATATTACGAATTAGTGAAGAACCAATTGGAATTAGGCAATTAGATGATGGTTATTAGGCACGGATAATATATGGAAGATGGAAAAGACATAGAACTGCGCAGTGAAGCTGTGCAGGAAGTGATGGGGCATGTGCCGTCCCGGATCGTGAGGTGGGGGACCACGGTGTTGTTCCTCGTGGTGCTCATGCTTGTCGTTGGCAGCTTTTTCTTCCGCTATCCGGACGTGATCGAGGCGGAGATGAGGCTGACGAGCCGTAACCCGGTGACGGAGGTCGTGGCACGCACATCGGGGAGGGTGAGCAGCCTGTATGTCGCCGACGGGCAGGAGGTGAAAGAGGGTTTGCCGTTGGCGGTGGTTGAGAACACGGCGGTGACGGAAGATGTGCTGCGGCTGAAGCAGCTGTTGGCGCGTTATGCCGGTGAACCGGAGCGGTTGGGCTATTACCTGTTGCAGGATGTCTGGCAGTTGGGTGATATCCAGCCGGCTTATACGGCTTTGGCGTCGAAAGACCCTGCGTCGCGTGATTACCGGGCAGCGTTGGGGCAGTTGCTGGCAGCCGTGAGGCGTTGGGAGATGGATTATTGCATGGAGGCCTCGGCGTCGGGGCGGGTGCAGTTGCTGCGGCAGGGCTATCCGAACCTGTATGTTCAGGGTGGCGACCTGTTTGCGCGGATCGTGCCGGAGGAGGCTGGCGAATGGGTCGGGCTGGCGTCGATGCCGGTCGCGAGTTCGGGCAAGGTGCGGAAAGGGCAGCGCGTGATTGTCCGTTTCAGCAATTTCCCGGACCAGGAGTTCGGGATCGTGGAGGGGCGTGTGTCGTCTGTCTCGATGGTCCCGCTGGAAGACAATTACAGGGTGGAGATTGTCTTCCCCGTCGGACTGACCACCAACTACGGAATCTGTCTTCCTGTGATGCAGGAAATGAAAGCCACGGCCGGAATCGTAACAGAAGAGCTTCGTCTGATAGAGCGTCTCTTCCAGCCACTGAGAAAGATCATGAAGGAAGGGCTTTGAGGCGTTTTGGGGTATAGCCGGTCTGTTCCGGTGGCTTTCCGGGTGCGAGGGATCAACTTTCCCCCTCCGGAAATGATATGAAAGAAGAATTGGTTGCGCTGTTTGGGGGCGCAAAACCTACCGTCCGCTTGTTTCACGAGTTGTTGAAGTGTATGCCTCTTGAAGAAAGGGGCATTTTTTTTGACCGTACGTTCGGGCTTGCCCTGTCGGGTTGGACGGATCTGTCAGTGCCTTACCGTTTGTTTTTGGTGCGTCTGATCAAGGCTAACCGCCAGCGTTTTGTGGATTATGTCCGGCAAAAGACGGTGTTCGGTGAGTTTTTGTATAGGATGGACGAGTTAAATTTGTTCTTGAAGGGCCTTAATTTGTTGGTAGATCCGTATAAAAATCCTAAATCTTCATATACGGAAATTTCTTTTTCTCTTTTGCTCGCTTTCGATATGGATGTGTCCGTCAAGTATTTGGCTGACAAAATCCGGTATGCGAGAATGGATTCGTATGATTTTGCCGACCTGATGGAGAAAAGCAGTGAGATGGAGTGATAAATCAATGCTTAACCGTCCGGCCTACTCTGGGCAAAGGTACCGCTGTCGCCTGCGAAGCGAGTTTCAGACCTTTTTTAACGGTTTGCCGCTACTCTATCTTTGCAATGTGATCAAAAACAAATTATTAATCATTTAAAAATTAAAGATTATGGCTCTGAAGTACAAATTAGTTCAGAAAAGGAACTTAGGCAAGGACCAGGAAGAAAATCCTGAAAAGGTGTATGCACAGATGGTCAGTGGTGACTTGGTGACATTTGAAGAACTGGTCGAAGAAGTCGGTGACAGCACCGTTGCCGGTAGTGCCGGGGTAAAGGCTGTATTGGATCGTCTGAATGTGGTTTTGGGACGTCATTTGCGTAACGGGCGTCGTGTGAATGTGGGCGAATTGGGTACTTTTCGTCTGAATTTCGGTTCGCAGGGTGTAGTGGGTTCCGATGATTTCAATACGGGGCTGATCCGTGAACCCCGTGTTCGTTTCCTTCCGGGTAAGGCGTTGCGCACCATGAAAAGCCGTACAAGTTTCGAACGAATCGTTCCGGCAACGGACGGATCGGCTCCCGGCGGGGGAGAGGAAGAGAGACCGGGAGAACTTTGAGAATTGAAAATGGAAAATTGAGAATTGAAAAATCATAATCTCAGACCATAAATCATGAAGAGGTTGACGGTTCAGTTGACAATGGCAGTCCTGCTCACAATGAGCGGGATTGTTCTTCTCTTCTGCGGATTCTGGATCGATCCGCAAGGGAAGGTGGATAACAGCGTGTTGGTGGCTTTCGGGGAGATCAGCACGTTTGCGGGGGCGCTTTTCGGGGTGGACTACTCTTATAAATTGAGAATTAAGAATTGAGAATTTAAAAATGAAGATTAAAAAATGAGAGATGGGAGGTTGAGTGAACATTTCGGGTTGGAAGAGATGTGTTATAGCAGGACCGGGATGGAAAATGGGATTGACAATATGCCGGGAAAGGAGGCTCTTGCAGCGTTGAAGTACTTGGTTACGGGGCTATTGGAGCCGTTGCGGAAGTTGTATGGCAAGCCGGTCGGGGTGACAAGCGGGTATCGTAGCGAAGAAGTCAACCGGCTGGTGGGAGGCGTGCCCGGCAGCCAGCATACAAAAGGGGAGGCTGCCGATTGTTATGTGCCTGACGCGGCTGGACTGTTGGCTGTCTTACGGCAGTCGGGGCTTGAGTTCGACCAAGCGATCCTTTACCGGAAGCGGAATTTCCTTCATTTGTCGCTAAAGGAAACCGGTAAAAACAGGATGCAGGTGCTTTTACGTCTTTTGGCACTGGTTTTCTTGTTGTCGGGATGCGGAGTGGGCAGGCAGAGCCATCGGCTGGAATCGGCAGTCTGTTTGGACAGTGTCCGTTTGTCTGTCGGGGAGATAGGGATGCAGAAAAAGGATATCCGCCTGATCGATACGGTTGCCTGGAATTTGCAGCAGGTCGTTTATTTCGCCCCTGACAGTACGGGTAAGCAATACCCGGAATCCGTTACAACGTTGCAAATGGATCGTAGCCGACAGTTTACCGATACAGGAAGGATTGTGACATGCCGGCAAACGGACTATACCGGCCGGCATACGGAGGAAAAACTGGGCCGGACGGAGACACGCCGGACCACCCGTTCACCGGGTTGTTTTTTCTTTGGGATTGTCTTTTTATTTGTCTTGAGTTTCTTTCTTTATAAAAGATTGAAGCCTGGATAATGCAATAAAAAGGCCTTTCTCTCCGTATAAATCCGTATAAAATAGTAATTTTGTAAGCTAATTAGGTTATGTATATGCTAAGAACGGAAATTAGGAAACTGGGAGGATTGATCTCTTTCTTGTTTGTGGTGTTGGCCATTCAGGCACAGCAGTATACGGTGACAGGAGGAAACGGAACTCCTTATTTGTTGGAAAATCGAGGGAATCGCATATGGGTTTATCTGGTATATGGAATGGATAATGTGGAGATTCGCTATACCTCTTCGTCCGCCAACCATCAATGGTACCGGTATAAGCAAAAGGCATTGGACCGGGAGCCCGTTTCGTGTGAACAGAACGGGGCGACATCTGTTATTCGGAATATAGAGGATGGAACCGGGTACTATGTGGAGGATCCGGCTTCCGGCCTGAATGGTTGGTATGTATGGATCATCGATTATAGCAAATATGTCTTTAATGTCGAGAGTATCACAGTCAAAGGAAATTGTGACGGCTTTCGGTTGGAAGGTTCTCCGGCTGTCCCGGTCATGTATTATTATACCCCGTCGGGAAGCCGGATGACGGTGAAGCGGGAGTTCGATGTCGCTTATCAGACATTGGAGTGGTCTGAAGACAACAAGTATTTTTCGCCGAAGAATGTGCAAAGGACACTGTCGGAAGGACCTTATTCGGTAAGGATAAACGATAACGAAACAATTCCGTTGTGCGATACGGAGGTCACGCTTTCCGGCGATCAGTTTGCGAAACATTTCGGAGTGGAGAAATCGATTACTTCGGATACCTATCAGGCGGTGGCTGTCGAAGTGCATGTCGATACGACATTCATGATGGATAATGCGGAGAATATGACAGCGGGAGACGGGGAATATCTTTCCGCTCCGGCAACGGTCACTTTCCGTGCGTATGCCAATGATCCGGTAGCGACGCTGTATACCTGGAAGATATATAGGAGCGATGTGGAGAACGGGGCTGAGAATCCGTTGGTGGAATACAGGGATGAGGAGATCGATTATACGTTTACGGAGAAAGGCGATTATACGGCGGTTGCGACTGTCAGTAACGCGACGGGAGAGTGTGAGGCGGTTTCCAATTCGATTGAAATCAAGATTGCCGAATCGGAGCTGCAAATCCCGAATGCTTTCTCGCCCGGTACGACGCCCGGCATCAATGATGAGTTTCGTGTCGCCTACAAATCGCTTGTGACCTATAAGTGCTGGATATTCAACCGGTGGGGGGTACAGATGTACCATTCCACTAATCCGGCGGAAGGGTGGGATGGCAAAAAAGGAGGAAAATATGTCGCTCCCGGCGTCTACTTTTATGTGATAGATGCAGTGGGATCGGATGGTATTAAGTATAATAAAAAAGGTTCTATAAATATTCTTAGACCCAAGAAAATTGATGATGAAATTATTGAGCAGTAACAGTATAGCCGGTTTTGTGGTGGGAAGTGCAGTGTGTCTGACCGCCTGCCTCTCCATCGGTTCGAGCGATTCGGAGAAAGTGAAAGAACAGCGTCCGGTCGTTTCATCGGTGACCATGTCGCCGGACATTCCCGTTTCCGCCTCTTTTTGCGGAAAGGAGATCGATTTGACACGTTACAATATGCATGAAGGTTTTGACCGGGAATTGAGTAGTTTTACCTATTTCCATTCTACCACCATGCTGCTGATCAAGCGGGCAAACCGCTATTTCCCGATAATCGAACCGATCCTGAAAGCCAACGGCATTCCGGACGACTTCAAGTATCTGGCGGTGATCGAGAGCCATCTCGACCCACGTGTCTCATCGCCTGCACGGGCGGTGGGAACCTGGCAGTTGTTGGAGGGGACGGCCCGTCAGTACGGGTTGACGATAACGCCTACGGTCGACGAGCGTTGCGACGTGGCGAAGGCGACCGAAGCGGCTTGCCGTTATCTGAAAGCGGCCTATGAAAAATATGGAGACTGGGCGCTGGTCGCGTCTTCCTATAATGCCGGTATGGGACGTATTTCGGGAGAGCTTGTCAAGCAGGAGGCAGACAGTTCGTTCGATCTCTGGCTGGTGGAAGAAACTACCCGCTATGTCTATCGTATCATGGCCATCAAGCAGATATTTGAAGCTCCCTATAAATATGGGTTCGTGTTGAGGGCGCAGGATTTGTATAAACCGATCGCATGCGAGAGCGTTGCCGTCTCGACGGATATTCAGGATTTGTCCGGTTTCGCCAGGAAGAAGGGCGTCACGTATGCCGATTTGAAACGTTTCAATCCCTGGTTGCGCGATCGTAAATTGCTGACGGCGGGAAAAACATATACGATCCGGATCCCGAAAGAATCTGACATGTATTATAAAACGCCCAACACCTATGTGCATAATCCGGCCTGGGTGGTGAAATAAGAAAACTGAAAATGATGAAGGATAAGAATGCATTGGAAGGCGGCCGCATTTCCGTTTTAGGCGCCCGCGTCCATAATTTGAAGAATATAGATGTCGATATACCTCGTAACAAGCTCTCCGTGATTACCGGTATGAGCGGTAGTGGTAAGTCGTCTTTGGCTTTCGATACGATTTTTGCGGAAGGACAACGCCGTTATGTGGAGACTTTCTCCGCTTATGCGCGTAACTTCTTAGGGAATATGGAACGACCGGATGTGGATAAGATCACCGGCCTGAGTCCTGTTATCTCGATCGAGCAGAAGACAACGAACAAGAATCCGAGATCCACGGTGGGAACGACTACCGAGATTTATGACTTTTTCCGTCTGCTTTATGCAAGGGCGGGAGAGGCTTATTCGTACCTGAGCGGCGAGAAGATGGTGAAATACACCGAAGAACAGACGTTGGAACTGATTCTGAACCGGTATAAGGGAAAAAAGACCTATCTGCTTGCCCCGCTCGTACGTAACCGTAAAGGACATTATAAGGAACTTTTCGAACAGATGCGAAAGAAAGGGTATCTGAATGTCCGGGTGGACGGTGAGATGAAGGAGATATTTCATGGTATGAAGCTCGACCGGTATAAGATGCACAGCATCGAGGTCGTGATCGATAAGCTGGTCGTTTCGGAATCGGATGAACGCCGTTTGAAAGAAAGCCTGCGCGTCGCCATGAAGCAGGGCGACGGACTGGTACTCGTGCTGGATGCCGAGACTGACGAAGTGCGCCATTTCAGTCGCCGGTTGATGGATCCCGTGACGGGATTGTCTTACAGCGAACCGGCTCCCCATAATTTTTCGTTCAACTCTCCACAGGGCGCTTGTCCGAAATGTAAAGGATTGGGACAGGTCAACTTGTTGGACATGAACAAGATCGTACCCGATGCGTCGCTCAGCATCTACAGCGGCGGTATCGTGGCGTTGGGAAAATATAAGAATTCCTTGATATTCTGGCAGATCGAAGCTATTTGCGAGAAATATGGCGTAACGTTGAAAACTCCGATCAAAGATATTCCCGAAGAAGCGATCGATGAGATCATGAACGGGACGGACGAACGCCTGCAGATTAAAAACGATTCGCTGGGCGCTTCCAATTATTTCCTGTCGTATGAAGGGGTTGCCAAATATATCCTGATGCAGCAGGAGAGCGAGGCTTCCGCTTCCGCACAGAAATGGGCGGGACAGTTCATACGGATGGCTGCCTGTCCGGAATGTAACGGGCAGCGGTTGAACAAGGAGGCGCTGCACTATAAAATAGCCGGAAAGAATATCGCCGAGCTTTCGGCAATGGATATTTCCGAATTGTATGAGTGGCTGGACGGTGTCGAAGATCGGTTGAACCCCAAGCAGCGGCAGATCGCTGTCGAAATCTTGAAGGAGATCCGTTCACGCCTGAAATTCCTGTTGGATGTAGGGCTGGATTACCTCGCGTTGAACCGTGCTTCGGCGACGTTGTCGGGTGGCGAGAGCCAGCGCATCCGTTTGGCGACTCAGATCGGCAGCCAGCTGGTCAATGTGCTTTATATCCTGGATGAACCGAGCATCGGGTTGCACCAGCGGGATAATGTCCGTTTGATCAACTCGTTGAAGGAATTGCGCGATACGGGCAACTCTGTTGTCGTGGTCGAGCATGACAAGGACATGATGTTGAATGCGGACTATGTGGTCGATATGGGACCGAAGGCCGGCCGTCTGGGAGGAGAGGTGGTCTTTGCCGGAACTCCCGGCGAGATGTTGAAGGTCGACACGCTTACTTCGGCCTACCTGAACGGGAAGACGGAGATTGCCGTTCCGGAAGAGCGGCGGAAAGGAAACGGACAGTTCATCACGATAAAAGGGGCGAGCGGGAATAATCTGCGGAATGTGGATGTCACGTTCCCGTTGGGTACGCTGATCTGTGTCACGGGTGTGTCCGGCAGCGGAAAGTCTTCTTTGATCAACCGGACCTTGCAGCCGATTCTCAGCCAGCATTTCTATCGTTCCCTGGAAGATCCGTTGCCTTACAAATCAATCGAAGGGATAGACAATGTCGATAAGATAGTCAATGTGGACCAGTCACCGATCGGACGTTCGCCGAGAAGTAATCCGGCTACTTATACCGGCGTCTTTTCGGATATCCGCAATCTGTTTGTGGATCTGCCTGAATCGAAAGTGCGTGGCTACAAACCCGGACGTTTCTCGTTCAATGTCTCCGGCGGACGTTGCGAGACGTGCAAAGGGAACGGATACAAGACAATCGAGATGAATTTCCTGCCGGATGTGCTGGTTCCCTGTGAAGAATGTCATGGCAAGCGATACAACCGGGAAACGTTGGAAGTCCGCTTTCGCGGGAAATCCATTGCGGACATTCTGGATATGACGATCAATATGGCGGTGGAGTTTTTCGAGAATATTCCCTCGATCTTGTCGAAAGTGAAGGTATTGCAGGATGTAGGCCTGGGCTATATCAAGTTGGGGCAACCTTCCACGACTCTTTCCGGCGGTGAGAGCCAGCGTGTCAAACTGGCGACCGAACTGGCCAAGAAAGATACGGGCAAGACGCTTTACGTATTGGACGAGCCGACGACCGGTCTTCATTTCGAAGATATACGGGTCTTGCTGGGCGTCCTGAACAAATTGGTGGATAAGGGTAATACGATCATCGTCATCGAGCATAACCTCGATGTCATCAAATGTGCCGACTATCTGATTGATATGGGTCCCGAAGGCGGACGTAACGGCGGGCAGGTCCTTTTCACCGGAACTCCCGAAGAAATGGTAAAAGCGAAAACGAAGAGCTATACGGCTCCATTTTTGAAAGACGAATTAAAAAGCGGTAAGAAATGAAGAATCCTATTCAGATGATTAAACAATGCGTGGAGAAGGAAGAACCTTACTTCCTGCTGCGCGGACAGGATTTATGTGCGTTGAAGGCCATCGAAACCTATTATGAGGAGGTGAAGAAGCACGTGAAAGATCCTTATTTTATTGAAGAGATAGAAGAGATAATGAAAGATTTCCGGGCATTCCGGGAAGAACAGGAAACCCATATACCGGATTAAAAGATGGCGGACGACAGTTACAAGACCATTAAGCAGGTAGCCGAAGGGTACTATACGGAGAAGCGCAGCCGCTTTATCTCGTATGCGATCCCGGTGCGTACGGTGGAGGAGGTGAAAGAGCAACTGGACAAATACCGTAAACAGTATTACGACGCCCGCCATGTCTGCTGGGCTTATATGTTAGGGCCCGAACGCCTTACTTTCCGTGCGAACGATGACGGCGAGCCGTCTTCCACAGCGGGAAAACCGATCCTGGGACAAATCAACTCGAACGGGTTGACGGATATCCTGATCGTCGTGGTCCGCTATTTCGGCGGCATCGAATTGGGGACGAGCGGCTTGATTGTCGCTTACCGGACAGCGGCCGCCGAAGCGATAGCCGCTGCCGAGATAGAAGAGCGCACTGTTGATGAAGATATCACCATTGCATTCGAATACCCTTATCTGAACGGAATCATGCGCATTGTCAAGGAAGAGAATCCGGCGATCATCTCCCAAAAGTTTGAAATGGATTGCGAAATGACCCTTCGCATCCGCAAGGGAGAGGCCGGACGTTTGAAAGCGCGGTTGTTAAAGGTGGAAAGCGCCTATATTCCCAGAACCGAATTTTAAGCAGGTTGTTATATTACTATAATTCTAAACAAAAACAATTCGTAAATAATGAAGAAGATTCTATTGTTTTCTTTTTTTCTGATGTTGGGATTGGTGGTATCTCAATTTCTGCCGGCGATGGTAGGTGAGAGCTACTTGTCGGTGAAGACGGTCTCCAATACCCTGTTATATGTCTGCCTGGCCTTTATCATGATAAATGTGGGGCGGGAGTTTGAAATGGATAAAAGCCGTTGGCGGTCCTATACCGAAGATTATTTTATTGCAATGGCGACGGCCGCTTTCCCCTGGATCTTCGTGGCGTTATATTATATGTTCGTGTTGCTTCCCGATATCTACTGGAACAGTGGAGAGGCCTGGAAAGAAAACCTTTTGCTGAGCCGGTTTGCAGCCCCGACTTCGGCGGGCATCCTGTTTACGATGTTGGCGGCGGCAGGGTTGAAATCTTCCTGGGTGTACAAGAAGGTGCAGGTATTGGCGATCTTCGACGATCTCGACACGATCCTGTTGATGATTCCTTTGCAGATCATGATGGTAGGCTTGCGTTGGCAGTTGGGCGTCATCATTCTGATTGTGATGGTCCTGCTGGTCATCGGATGGAGGAAGATGGGCAGTTACAATATGCGGCAGGATTGGAAGGCGATTCTTTTCTATGCCGTCCTTACCTGCGGGATCACGCAGGCGGTTTATCTGGTGTCCAAGTACCTTTATGGCGAAGATGCCAGCATCCATATCGAGGTCCTGTTGCCTGCGTTTGTATTGGGGATGGTGATGAGGCATAAGCATATCGATACGAAGGTCGAGCACAATGTGGCAACGGCTGTCTCGTTCCTCTTCATGTTCCTGGTGGGGGTCAGCATGCCGGTCTTTTTCGGAGTGGACTTCGCCGCGCAGTCTGCAGAGGCGACAACGATAACCGGAGCGCAGCCGATGATGTCCTGGCCGATGATCATCCTGCATGTCGTGATTGTTTCGTTCCTGTCCAATATCGGGAAACTGTTCCCGCTGTTTTTTTACCGGGAAAGGCGGAAGCGCGAACGTCTGGCGCTGTCGATCGGCATGTTTACACGCGGTGAAGTAGGGGCCGGGATTATCTTTATCGCGCTTGGCTACAATTTAGGAGGCCCTGCGCTTATGATTTCTGTGCTCACCATAGTGTTTAATTTAATTTTAACTGGTATATTTGTCGTGTGGGTTGAAAAACTGACCCGCAGCGCTTACAAGCTGGAGCAAGCCGGCAAGTAGGCGGACAGTTGTTAGGAAAAACTCAAAGGGAAGCGGTTTGCAGGCCGCTTCCTGTAAATACTTAAATACCCTATGGATAGAACCATCAACGTTATCCTTAAACCGTTGCGTCGTTTCGCTATGCAGAAACCGAACGCGAGTATCTTATTGTTCATGGCTACGATCCTTGCCATGCTATTCGCCAATTCCCCCTGGGCAGAGTCTTACCACAACATCCTGTTGTATCCGATCGATTTGAAGATAGGCAATTTCACACCGTTTATGCATCATGGAGAAGCGATGTCGATGCTGGCTTTTGTGAATGACGCCTTGATGGCGGTCTTCTTTTTTGTGATCGGACTGGAGATCAAGCAGGAGATTCTGATCGGGGAACTGAGTTCGGTACGGAAAGCGTTGCTTCCGATTATTGCGGCCTGCGGCGGGATGATCGTTCCGGTATTGTTTTATTTCCTGGTATGTCATTCGGCTCCCGAAGTGCGGGGAGTGGCTATTCCGATGGCGACCGACATCGCCTTTGCGCTTGCTGTATTGGGACTGTTAGGGAAGCGGGTTCCGCTCAGCATGCGTATCTTCCTGACGGCATTGGCGGTGGTGGACGATATCGGCGGTATCATCATTATCGCCTTGTTTTATAGTGGCGAGATTGCGTTCGAGCCGCTTCTGGTCTCACTTGCCCTCCTGGCTTTGCTATATGTGGGAGGAAGGATGAGGGTGAATAACATCATCTTCTATTATATAATCGGTTTCTTCGTGTGGATGCTGTTTCTTGAGTCGGGTATTCATCCGACCATAGCGGGCGTGCTGGTCGCATTCACCGTTCCGGCCCGTCCGGTTGTCAAGCTGGATGATTTCACCTGCGAAATGACCGGCTATCTGAATATGTTGGATTACACCGAAGTGCGTCATTCGCGGCAGGCGGCGGTTCTTTCGCCGACACAGATACAGGTACTCAACAATATCCATTCGCTGGCTGATAAAACGATCAGTCCGTTGCAGAGCATTGCCGACAAACTCCATCCGTTAGTCAATTATCTGATCCTGCCGCTCTTCGCCTTTGTCAATGCAGGCGTTACTTTCGGGGATATCGGGATCGGTTCGTTACCGGGAATCCCGTTGGCGGTATTCTTCGGCCTGTTTGCCGGAAAGTCGCTGGGTATTTTCCTGTTCACCTATATTTTTGTCCGTTTGCGTCTTGCTACGATGCCGGAAGGGGTGAGCAAACGGAACCTATTCGGGGTGTCGATGTTGGGCGGTATCGGTTTTACGGTAGCTCTCTTTATCGCGAACCTCTCTTTCGCCGGTATGCCCGGTATCGGAGCGGATTTGTTGAACCAGGCGAAGTTGGGCGTATTTGCCGGTTCGTTCATTTCCGGCTTGTGCGGCTATTTGATATTGAAGAAAGTATTACCTAAAAAAGTATAGAGATGGACAGACGCGAATTTATTCAGACAGGGGTTGCCGGAGTAGCCGGTTTATCATTCGCCCGCACGGGGCTTGCCAACATACAGATGACCGTTCCTTCGGATGTATCGGTCGACAGGGTGAAACTGGGAAAGACCGGATTGAAAGTCTCCCGCATTGCCATGGGAACCGGGACGAAAGGCTGGAACTACCAGTCCAACCAGACCCGGCTCGGATTGGATAACTTTGTGAAGATGGCCCGTCACGGGTATGAACGCGGCATCCGCTTCTTCGACATGGCCGATATGTACGGTTCGCAGCCATTCGTCGGAAAAGCCCTGAAAGAGTTGCCCCGCGAGAAACTCACGCTGATGACGAAGATGTGGACCTACGACGAAGGGTCGGAAAAACGCGAGCCGGTCAGCAAAACCCTCGACCGCTTCCGCCAGGAAGCCGGCACGGACTATTTCGATATCCTCCTGCTGCACTGCATGACGAAAGGCGACTGGGCGGAAACCCGTAAATTCTATATGGACGGCCTGGCGAAGGCCAAGCAGGACGGCATCGTGAAAGCGGTCGGCGTCTCCTGCCACAACTGGGATGCGATGGTCGAGGCTGTCGACAATCCGTGGTGCGACGTCATCCTCGCCCGCCTGAACCCATTCCAGAGCCACATGGACGGTACGACCGAAGCGGTAAACGAACTCTTAGGCAAGGCCCGCAAGAAAGGAAAGGGACTTATCGGAATGAAGATTTTCGGTGAAGGCAAACACGTTTCCGATGCCGAACGCGAACGTTCCATCCGTTTTGCCGTCACCGAAAGCAATCTGCACTGCATGACGCTCGGCCTGGAGTCCATCGCCCAGATGGATGATGCGATAGAGCGGGTGATGCGGAATGCCAAAGGATAGCTGCCTTATTCCGCCGCCTTGCCTACCTTGTGCCGGTACTGATAATCTACCGTCAACGCGATGAAGATGATCAGTTCGGCACACGGAACAGCCAGCCATAACCCCTTCTCTCCCAGCAAGTGAGGAAGAACGAGGAAACACAGGCTCATCAGGATGATCCCTCTCAGCAACATGAAAAGCATCGCTTTCCGTGCCCATTCGATACTCTGGTAGTACCCGATCCATGTAATATTCAAGGCAAAACAGATAAACCCGGAAGCGAAGTAGGGGATGCCCTCCGTCGCAATCCCGTAAGCCGGACAGCCGGGTTCCAGAAACATCGCTACGATATAAGGACAAAACGCATACATCACGGCAAAAGCCGTCAGTCCGCTGATAAAAGCCGTTTTCAAGGACAGCCGGAACGTCGCATGAACCCGTGCGGCATCTCCCGTACCATAATTATAGCTGATGATCGGCTGTGCCGACTGGGCGATCGCGTTTGCGATCATGAACACGATCGGCAGGCAGTAGCACGCTACGCTGTATGCCGCCACGCCATCCTCTTTCAGCATCCGGATGAAAGCATAGTTACCGACCAGCATCATGCAGGCGATCGCCAGTTCGCCCAGCATCGCCGAAGCTCCCAACCGGACCATATACCCCGTGTTCCGGCAGGTCAGGCGCAGGCTTTTCATACTCATCTTCAACTTGTATAAATGCAATGTCCTGGAGAAGCCGAAGAGATAGACCAACACCATCAATCCGCCTGCCACCTGTGCCAGCGCGGTTGCCAGCGCCGCTCCGGTCAGCTCCATCTGCATCGGGAAGACGAAAACGTAGTCGAGCACGACATTTATCAAAGCCGGTACGACGTTGCACAGCATCGCGAATTTCGGCGAGCCGTCCAACCGGATCATGAACATTCCGATATTGGCCAGCATACTGAAGAGGGAGAACGGCACGATCCAGTTCATATACTCCAGCACAAGCGGCAGCAACTGGTCGGAACTCCCCAGCATATAGGCCGTCTGTTTGCTGAATAGCATCACCAGGAATATCCCTATCGCCATCAGCAGGAGGGACACCAGCAGTGCCTGTGTGACATTGATGTTAGCCGCCTTGATCTTCCTCTGTGACAGGTGGACGGAGGCCACGACCGACGAACCCACCCCGAAGAGCAGCCCGATCCCTGTCGTTATCATAAAAATCGGGGCAACGATATTGACGGCGGCCAACGCATCGCTCCCCACGCCGCGCCCCACGAAGACACCGTCGGCGATCGTGATACACGCCATACAAACCATTCCCAGTAACGTCGGGAAAAAGATTTTGCGGAATAAAACCGGAATGTTCATACTGCCAAAATCAATACGATCTCTCTGCATACCTCAACTGATTTTTTATTTTGGGTTACAAAAATAGTCTTTTAAGCCCGATCGAAAAATTATCATTTGGTAAAAAATAAGAAGAACAATATACATAAAAATTCCTATATTCGCAGACAGTCTGTTTGTCGAAAGTATAACCGTTAAATTCAGGAAATATGGCGAAATATCTATATTATGTCTGCATCTGCTGTCTTTTGTTCTTATTCAGCGGATGTGAAGGAAAAAATAAAAGCGAGATTGAAGACCTCCCTTTCAGTCCCTATGTAGAGGCGTTCACCTCCGGTACGATTTCAAGATATACGCCGGTATATCTTATTCTCAATCAGGAAATAGCGGCCGACAGGATGAAGCCTGACCGGCTCCGCGACGTAATCAGGATCAAGCCCGAAACAGCCGGGGAGTTCGCATTCGAGAACAATCGGACGATCGTTTTCAAACCGGCCGAAAGCTTCGGGCGCAATACCCGTTACGAGGTAAAGGCAGACCTCTCGGAGTGGTTCGATACGGAACGGAAAGACCAATATTTCACCTTCAGATTCTCGACGCAACCCTTGCTGTTGCGTACCAACTTGCAATCCGTCGATATCAACCGGAAGAATGAAAACGGCTACGACATCGTCTGCTCGGTGTTCACGCCGGATAAGGAAATGCCCGAAACCGTAGAGTCGCTTGTCCGTTTCTCCGAAAAGGCAGACGCCACCTGGCAGCATAGCCCCGACGGGAAGAGGCACGAAGTCTCCATCGCGAACATACAGGCCGGGACGGATGCAACACGCACCTTTACCCTGTCCGTCGCCCCGAACAAGTTGGAAGTGCCGGAAGAAGAATTGCTATCCGTCGACATCCCTGAGCTGAACGATTTCGCCGTATATAAAGTCGAATATGTCGCAAAACCGGAACGCTACGTCGAAGTCACCTTCACGAAACGGCTCGACGCGGCACAGAACATGCAAGGACTCGCCTGGATCGACGGCAATACATCGGAGACCGTGAACGTCGAGGGCAATAAGCTCCGCCTTTACCCCGATGCCGGCAGCAAAGGAGCCCTTAATGTCCATCTGAGCCGGAACATCAGGAGTAAAAACGGGCTGAACCTGAAAGAGAGCATCGTCCGCCAGATCATTGTCAGCGATGAAAAGCCCGAAGTCCGCTTTATCGGCAACGGCGTGATCATCCCGCAGTCCACACAACTGACCGTCCCCTTCCAAGCCGTCTACCTGCGCGGCGTGGTGGTACGTGTCATCAAGATATTCGAACAGAACATCGGGCAATTCCTCCAGACGAACGACCTCGAAGGGACGAGCGACCTGATGCGAGTCGGCCGTCTGATCGCACGCAAAACGATCTTCTTCGATGAAGACGCCCCCCAGGACCTCAGCCGTTGGAATACCTACGCGATCGACCTGAAAGAGCTGATCGACCCCGAACCCGGCGCCATCTACCGGGTGGAACTGTCGTTCAACCGCGATTTGTCGGCCTATCCCTGCGGAGACCTCGTGAAGAAAAGCAAGGAGCAACTGCTTGCCGATGATGCGATCAAGTTCAAGGAAGAGAGCAGCCGTTTCGACGATGGCGGCTACTACTACTATAACGGCGACCTCGACTGGTCCGACTACAACTACGAAAAACGCAACGATCCCTGTTCGAGCAGCTATTATTTCAACCGGTCGACCGGCAAGAACGTCCTCGCCACCAATCTCGGCCTGTTGGCGATGGCCGGCGAAGACAACGAAATGACCGTCCTCGTGCATAACCTCCTCGATACCCATCCGGAGAAAGGCGTCAAAGTCACCGCCTGCAACTACCAGCGCCAGGAATTGGCCTCCGGTATGACGGACGACAAAGGGCAGGTGCGCTTCTCCCTGAAAAACGGCCGCCCCTTCTACCTCACCGCTTCCCTCGGACAGCAACGCTCGTACCTCCGCGTGGATGACGGTTCCGCCCTGTCGCTAAGCTCGTTCGATGTCTCCGGCGAAGTCGTGCAGAAAGGCATCAAAGGCTTCATCTACGGCGACCGCGGCGTGTGGCGTCCGGGCGACACGCTGCACCTCGGCTTCATGCTGAACGACCGCAGCCGGATGCTCCCGCCGAACCACCCGGTCATCATGGAACTCTGCAATCCGCTTGGCCAGCTCTACCTGCGCAAGACACAGACGAAAGGCGAGTCAGGACTCTACGCTTTCGACATGCCGACCGAATCCGACGCCCCGACAGGCGCTTGGAACGTCAATGTCAATGTCGGCGGCGTCACCTTCACCAAACGCCTCCGCATCGAAACGATCAAACCGAACCGCTTGAAGATCTCCCTTGCGATGCCCGAAAAAAATTTGCTCCGGGGCGAACCGCTCGATGCCGCTATGCACGTCGAATGGTTGCAGGGAGCGACCGCCCGCAACCTGAAATATGACATCCAGGGAACCTTTATCCCGACCCCGACCACCTTTGCCGGCTATCAGAAATTCTATTTCGACGATCCCTCGAAAATCTTCAATAGCGAAGAAAGCAAAGTGATCTCGGGTACGACCGATGCCGCAGGCGACGCCACCATCAAGGCCCGTTTCGAGATCGGCGCCTCGGCCCCCGGCATGCTGTTGGCGAACTTCGTCACCCGCGTGTATGAAGAATCCGGCGATTTCAGCATCGACGCCAACCGGGCGTTCTATTCACCCTACCGCCGCTATGCCGGCATCAAGTCGCCCCGGCAAGACGAGAAACCGTTGGAGACCGGGACCGAATACAAATACGAGGTAGCCTCCGTCGACTACTTGGGAAAGGCGCAGGCCGACACCGAACTGGAAGTGAAGGTCTATAAAGTCCATTGGTACTGGTGGTGGAGTTCGGACAACGGCAGCCTGGCGAACTACGTCTCCGACTCGTACAACAAGCCGGTGAAAACCTTCACCGTCCGTACGGGTGCAGATGGCACGGCCTCCTTCAACCTGAAATACGCCGACGCCGATTGGGGAACCTATTTCATCTCGGTGAAAGACAAGGAAAGCAAACACTCCACCGGTGTGATGAGCTACTTCGACTGGCCTTATGGCGAGGGAAGACGCGACGCCGACGGTTCTTCGTCCGCCAATATGCTCACTTTCAAGACCGACAAGGAGACCTACGCCCCCGGCGAACAGATCATCGCCACCTTCCCCTCCGTCAAGGGAAGCCGCGCGATCGTCAGCATCGAGAACGGCACGCGTGTCCTCTCGACCACCGAGCACATGTGCGACGATGGGCAGACCACGGTCAAGCTCGCCGTCACCCCCGACATGCAGCCCAACGCGTACCTATATATAACGCTGCTCCAGCCGCACGGCGTCACGAAGAACGACCTTCCGATCCGCATGTACGGTGTCGTCCCCTTCACGGTTACCTCACCCGAAAGCCATTTGGCCCCGGTCATCCGTATGGCGGACGAGATCAAGCCCGAAGCCCCTTACCACGTGACGGTCTCCGAGAAGAACGGCCGCGAGATGGCCTACACGCTGGCGATTGTCGATGAAGGCCTGCTCGACCTCACCCGCTTCCGCACGCCCGATCCCTGGCAGGCGTTTAACGCCCGCGAGGCATTGGGAGTCAATACCTGGGACTTGTACAACCATGTGGTCGGCGCGTATGGCGGCCGCATCGAGCAACTGTTCAGCATCGGCGGCGACGACGCCCTGAACAAAGGCCCGAAAGCAATCGTGAACCGTTTCAAGCCGGTCGTGCAGTTTGCCGGCCCGTTCCTGCTGAAGAAAGGGGAAAAACGGCAGCATACCTATCAGATGCCGAATTATAACGGCCGTGTCCGCGTCATGGTCGTCGCCGGAAACGGGGAGGCCTACGGCAACACGGAGAAGAGCGTGCTCGTGCGCAAGCCCGTCATGCTGCTCGGCACACTTCCGCGCGTCATCGGCATAGGAGAGGAGATGGCAGTTCCCGCTACCGTCTTTGCTACCGAAAAAGGAGTAGGAGACGTGCAGGTCACGATCGCTTGCTCCGGCAACATGGAGGTCGTCGGCGAGAAGAGCCGTATGCTGCACTTCGAAACGGTCGGCGACAAACTGGCGCAGTTCCGCATCCGCGTGAAAGACACCCCGGGAGCCGGACACGTGAAGATCACGGCTACCGGCGGCGGTGAAAAGTCGGTATATGAAACCGATATCGAGATCCGCTCCGTGCGCCGTCCGCAAGTCAAGGTGACGCCCGTGACGCTCGAAGCCGGAAAGAGCTGGAAAGAGACGATCGGCCTTCCCGGCGTGGACGGCACGAACTCCCTTGTGCTCGAAATGTCGGATGTCCAGCCAGTCAACCTCTCCACGCGGTTGTCCTACCTCATCGGCTATCCGCATGGATGTGTCGAACAGATCACCTCGAAAGGGTTCCCGCAACTGTACCTGAGCGGATTCGCCTCGTTGACCCGCGAGCAGGAGCAATCGGCCGAAGCAGCCGTGAAAGAAGTGATCCGCCGCCTGCGTTCCTACCAGACGGTAAACGGCTCTTTCTCCTACTGGCCCGGCGAAACCTCCTCCAACGCCTGGGGCACTGTCTATGCTACCCACTTCCTGCTCGAAGCCGAGAAGAAAGGTTACCTTGTGCCCGAAGGCATGAAACGGAATGTGTTGAACGACTTGATCCGCATCGCCCGTAACTGGAAACCGCAAGCCTCCTATTCTGCCGAATCAGAAGAAATGACACAGGCATACCGCCTGTTTGTCCTCGCTTTGGGACAGACCGCCGAGGTAGGCGCCATGAACCGCTTGAAAGAGAGTAAGAAGCTCGCGCCTATGAGCCGCTATCTGTTGGCGGCCGGATATGCCTTGATCGGACGTCCGGATGTTTCGAAGGAGCTGATCGCAAAGACCACGGCCCTGACCACCGCCTATTCCGAATACGACCAGACGTTCGGCAGTGACCTGCGCGACACCTCCATCCGCCTGATGACGCTCTGCCTGCTCGACAACGGCAAGGAAGCGGCCCTCCTGGCGAATGGAATCTCCAAGACGCTTGCGTCCGACGAGTGGCTGAGCACGCAATCGACGGCATTCAGCCTGGTGGCCCTTTCCGACTATATGGAGAAATACAAAGTGTCCGGCTCGATGGACTTCTCCTATGCCGTAGGCGGCAAGACGGAGAAGGTTTCCACCACCCGGAACATCTGGACGGAGACGTTGCTCGACAAGGCCGCCTCGTCCGCCTCTCTGGAGTTGAGGAATACCGGGAAATCCACCTTGTTCGCCCGCCTCGTGACCGAGGGGGTCCCGGCCGAGGGCAAAGAGGAAGCCTATGCGAACGGCCTGACGCTCGCCGTCAGCTATATGGATGGGAACGGCCGTCCGGTGAATGCCTCCGCTTTGCAGCAGGGCGCGAACTTCACGGCTGTGGCGACCATCGCGAACCCGTCTCCGCGTGGCTATAGCCGCTTGGTGCTGACCGAGATTTTCCCGGCCGGATGGGAGATCCTGAACACGCGCTTCCTTACGGGCGGCACGGCAGACAACCGCGTGGCAGGCGTCAACTACCAGGATATCCGCGACGATCGCGCCTACAGCTACATCGACTATCTGCCTGCCGGAAAACAAGTGACGGTCCGCATCCACCTCTGCGCCGTCTATCCCGGTCGTTTCTATTTGCCTCCGGTCTACTGTGAGGCGATGTACGACCCTACAGTTCGGGCGAATACGGAAGGGATGACGGTGAGGGTGGAGTGATCGGAGATAGCTTATTCTTTCAGCAAAGAACCTATCGCTTCTATGAAAGCCATAGCTTTAGGCAGCAATTCATCTATTTCCTCTTCACTCGAATAAGCGAAATCGTCATAGTCACTACTATGTCGGCGTTCAAAGAGCAAGGAAAAACAGCGTCCCGACTCACGGGATAAGCGATTGGTTGCTACAAAGTGCATTCCGATCATTTGCTTGACTCCGGCATGGGTACTTGGATTTATCCCATGTTTGATGAGCAAAGCTATTGCTGCATAATAGCAAGCATAGTATAAGCGGTTGACTGCCGTATTATAATATCCCTGTTGTTTTAGATAGGGTACTTCTTTTATTGTTTCATTGGCACGTTGATAACGATAAGTTACCAATGCATTCAGGTTTTCATGGCTTAACTGTTCTTTCATAATACAATTCCTTCATTCGTTACGTTTATATGAAAAGGAGTGCGGAATGGCCGCTTTTCCCAAATATCCTTTAACAGGACTCGTACGTTTATTTGCACACCTGTTTCTATTTCAATATCATATAGAGGGGCAATGATGCGCTCTTCCTCCTTTACGGTCAGTTTAGTGCCTTCAACCAATATCAACAAATCGATGTCACTGTCCGGACGAGCATCTCCGCGTGCTTCGCTACCATAAAGTATAGCTTTTGCATTGGGAGCTACCTGTAACAGGACTTTCTGTATTTGCTTTATGATTTGCGGACGTTTCATATTCTATTTCTTGTTTTTGGGCAAAGTTAGACAGAATATTTGGAAAATCATAATGAATATTTTTTATGTTAGGGTTACTGCATCAAAATATGGATTCACTTCTGCCTGTATTCGAAACACACAAATAAAGATTTATCTGTGAGCAAACAGCTACATTTGGAAAAATCGACCTAAGAGATTGAATTTCAAAATATTTTATTTTTCAAAAACGCTTGGTTTTCACAACTTATATTATACCTTTGCAAAAGACTGAAAAAAGATGCTTTAATCAGTCATTTTAGTCCGATCGTACGGCTATTTTGTCGGTACAGTTCGAACAAAAATAATCTCGTAGGCATACGGAACAGCTAAAAAGCGGTTTAAAACGGCCTCGGACATATACGGGACGGAAAAGAAATGAAATGTAATCATCCCGAACATGTCCGAGACGGCAAAAAAACGGTTTCAAATGGACTCGTAGCTGTCGGAGACGGTATTAAAACAAAATGGAGCGCATCGAACTGCCTCCGTGTAATAATAATTAATAATTTACCTTAAAAACAAAATCATGGCAAGAGTCCAAACATTTCCTAAATCTAAGCTGAAGTTAGCAGAACTTCAAGCAGTCGGTCACGCTATCGAAAACCAAATCCTGTCAGCCGATACCGATGTGACTGTGACAGATTTCCAATCACAATTTGACGAGTATCAATCCGCTCTTTCCGTCTTTGACAGCAGCCTCTTGAAGCTCAAAAAAAGCAACTGGACCAACGTAATGAAAGAACTCAAAGCGAAACGTACGAAATTGCGCAGCAATGCTTTCTCTAACATACGTTCTTTGGCCAACTGTACGGATGAAGAAATCAAAAAACCGGCCGTCATGCTGCTCCCTTTGATCGACCGTTATAAATACGTATATCAAAAGACCTTCGACGACCAGACAGGGCATACTTCGAAGTTGATATCGGAAGTTGAATCGGACACTTTCAAGTCGCATGTTGAAAAACTAAAACTGACGAAATGGTTTGCTGATATCAAGGCAGTCAACAACGAATGCGCCGAAGCCTCTTCCAAGCGCAAGGAAGAACAGAGCCTGCGCAACCAGCCGGTAAAGACGCCGGTAAGCCGTGCCGCTTTCAACAGATCCTATGAAGCCCTGGTCATACGCCTCAATTCCCTGGCCGAGATAAACGGGGATGATAGTTACATCGGGTTGTTCTCATGGTGGAATGAACTGATCGACAGCTACCGCGTCAGCATCAGCCTGCGCAGCGGCAAGGGCAAAGGCGGCAAGACCGACAATGGTAGCAGCAGCAAGCATGATCCCAACTCCGGCGGGAACATAAATGAAGAGCGTCCAGGAGAATTACAGAATTAACGTACTGACTACCTGAGAAACGATCCTATCGGACGGGACGGATAGTACGATGCAAAAAAGGAATCACATCGGCAAAAAAGCACAGAGCCGTTCCAGATACTTCGCATCTGTCCCGTCGAATGCATTCAAGTTGTCGCTATCGATATCCAAGACAGCGACAACTTTCCCTTTTCTGACCACCGGCACGACGATCTCCGATCGCGAATCCGAACTACAGGCGATATGCCCCGGAAACAGTTCCACGTCCGGGACGACAATTGTCCGTGCTTCCTTCCATGCCGTCCCGCATACGCCTTTTCCATACCGGATACGTGTGCAGGCGAGCGGACCCTGGAACGGGGCGAGCACGAGCATCTCTTCTTTCACCACATAAAAGCCTACCCAGAAGAAATCGAATGTTTGTTTCAGGGCAGCGGCGACATTCGCCATATTGGCGACGACGTCCGTCTCTCCCGCTGTCAGCGATTGCAATTGAGGAAGCAGCGTCTCATACATTTCCTGCTTGTTCCTACCGTTAATGATTAAGTTTTCCGCCATTTTTTATAATTTATAAGATAACAAAAGTAACCTTTTTTTTGGATTCTCCGTACCTTTGTGATATGAGTAAACAGAATTCTCCTTTGGTGCTTGGAACTGAGCACATCAGCAAGTTATTGACACAATATGCCATACCGGCCATTATCGCCATGACTGCCTCTTCGCTCTACAATATGGCAGACAGTATATTTATCGGACACGGAGTAGGGCCGTTGGCTATCTCCGGCCTGGCGCTGACATTCCCGTTGATGAACCTCGCGGCCGCTTTCGGCTCGCTGGTCGGGGTAGGGGCTTCGACGTTGGTGTCCGTGAAGTTGGGACAGAAGGAATATGAAGGGGCGAACAAGGTGTTGGGAAACGTGCTGGTACTGAACGTGGTCTTGGGACTGGCCTTTACACTGGTCTTTATGGCGCTGCTCGACCCGATCCTCTATTTCTTCGGGGCGAGCGAGAACACGATTTCGTATGCCCGCGATTATATGAATGTGATCCTGATGGGAAATGTGATCACTCACATGTATTTAGGGCTGAATGCCGTCCTGCGCTCTTCCGGCTTCCCGAGGTTGGCGATGTATGCGACGTTGGCCTCGGTCGTGATCAACTGTGTGCTAAATCCGCTCTTTATCTTCGGATTCGGCTGGGGGATCAAAGGATCGGCATGGGCTACCGTCATCTCGCAGGTCATTTCGCTGACCGGGCAGTTGATCCATTTCTCCCGGCCGAAGGAATTGTTGCATTTCAAGAAAGGCATTTACCGGCTGAAAAGCGAGATCGTGAAGGGGATTCTTTATATCGGGATGTCGCCCTTCCTGATGAACCTTTGCGCCTGCCTGATCGTGATCCTGATCAACCGGGGACTGAAAGAACACGGTGGCGATATGGCGATCGGGGCATACGGGATCGTGAATCGGATTGTATTCCTCTTCATCATGATCATCATGGGGTTCAATCAGGGGATGCAACCGATTGCCGGCTATAACTTCGGCGCCCACCAGTATTCGCGGGTGACGGAGGTGACGAAGCTGACGATGAAGTGGGCGATAGGCGTGGCGACGACGGGATTCCTACTTTGCCAACTGTTCCCGTCGATGATCGTCCGCATGTTTACGACCGACCCGGAGCTGATCGAGGCGGCAGTGTATGGTTTGCATATCGTTTTCGCCGTCTTTCCGATTGTCGGTTTCCAGATGGTGGCGACCAACTTTTTCCTCTCCATCGGGATGTCTAAGAAGGCCATCTTCCTCTCGCTCACCCGCCAGATGCTGTTCCTCGTCCCCTGCCTGCTGATCCTTCCCCGGTGGCTCGGGACGCTTGGCGTATGGATCAGTATCCCGATTGCCGATACGACCGCCACAATTGTCACGGCTCTTGTCTTGATAAACCAGTTCAGAAAGTTTCATTCTAAATAAATTTTGTTTACCTTTGTCTTATAACATAATACGAATGAATAATGAGGACAAAAGCAGAATATCTCGAATTACTTCGTTGCTACAAACAACAAATGGCGGAACAATATGGCATTATCCGTTTAGGAATCTTCGGTTCCGTTTCCCGCAATGAGCATGAAACGGATAGTGATCTGGATGTTTGTGTGGAAATGAAGGAACCGGATGGTTTCATTCTTTTAAATATTAAGTATGAATTAGAAGAATTGCTGAATTGCAAAATAGATATTATTCGTCTGCGAGATAATATGAATGCTTTATTAAAAAGAAATATAGAAAGGGACGGGATTTATGTGTAAGGAAGAAGTCTTATTATTATTCGAGCAGATCCAAGATTCATTGGAAACGATTATTACTCGTGCTATTCCAGTAAATACGGCAGAAGATTTTACTCATTCTGCTGATGGTATGATGCGATTAGATAGTATTTGTATGCTATTAGTTACTATCGGTGAAGCCATAAAGAATATCGATAAATATACACATAAGTCACTTCTTCCAAAATATCCGGAAATTAATTGGCGGAATGTTATGGGATTACGTGATATAATCGCTCATCAATATTTTAATGTAGATGCAGAAATAATCCTTCGTATTGTAAAGATTAATATTCCTCAGTTACAAAATGTAATAAAGCAAATTATTATTGAATTAAGGAAAGAAGCATTAGAAGATATCTAAAACATAGAATTGATAGATATGGATAACAAGATCATATTGACCATCGGCCGGCAGTTCGGCAGCGGTGGTCGCGAGATAGGACAGAAGCTGGCAAAAGAGCTGGGCATCAGCTATTATGACAAGGAGCTGATGGCGCTTGCCGCGAAAGAAAGCGGGTTGAGCGAGGAGTTTTTCGAGAAGGCGGACGAGAGGGCTTCCAGCGGTTTGGCTTATGCCTTTACGATGGGCTATTCGTATATGGGCCTGTTCCCGCCCTATGCCGATGTGTTATCTAACGACCGTTTGTTTCTGTATCAGAGCGATACGATCCGTAACCTGGCGGAAAAAGGCTCTTGCGTGATTGTCGGGCGGTGTGCCGACTATATCCTGCGTGACGATCCCGACTGCCTGAGCTTCTTTATCCATAACAACAAGGAGAACCGCATCCAGCGGATCATCGAAAGCCAGGGACTGACGGTCGAACAGGCAGAGGAACTGATGATGAAGACCGACAAATCGCGTGCCGCTTACTATAATTATTATACGAATAAGGAATGGGGAGTCGCTTCGACCTACAATTTCTCGATAGATGTCTCCGTATTGGGAGTCGACGAGACTGTCGCATTCATGAAAAGTTTCGTCGAACGGAAAATGAACAAACGTCCGCCGCATTTCGGATAATTTGTTATCTTTGCAACCGACTTATCATAGGGGTGCCTTACTATACAGGCTGAGATTATACCCATTGAACCTGCCGGATAACGCCGTGAAGGGAAAAGGTAGAATTACTAAATAAAGGGAAGCGTTACCTCTATGTGCTTCCCGATGTTTAAACTCTAATTATTATTTGTAATGGAACAGATTGTTTCAACAGGGATTATCGACTCTTACTTTGCGAAGTTAAAGAGCAATTTGTCTATTGATGTCGCGATTGTCGGTGGCGGTCCTTCCGGTATCGTGGCCGCTTATTATCTGGCCAAGGCCGGAAAGAAGGTGGCTTTGTTCGACCGTAAGTTGGCCCCAGGTGGAGGTATGTGGGGCGGCGCCATGATGTTCAACGATATCGTGGTCCAGGAAGAGGCTATGCCGATCGTGCGCGAGTTGGGCGTAAGCTATAAGGATGCGGGCAACGGCACGTATATCATGGATTCCGTACATACGACCTCGGCTTTGATCTATAGCGCGACGAAGGCCGGTGCGACGATTTTCAATTGCTATTCCGTAGAAGACGTGGTGTTCCATAACGATGCCGTAGCCGGCGTGGTGGTAAACTGGGCTCCGGTGATCCGCGAAGGGATGCATGTGGACCCGTTGACGATCATGTCCAAGGCTGTCCTGGAGGGAACCGGCCATGACTGCGAAATCGCCCGCGTGGTGGCTCGTAAGAACGATATCAAGCTGAACACTCCGACCGGAGGCGTGATCGGCGAACGTTCGCTGAACGTCGAGTTAGGTGAGTCTACAACCGTAGAAAATACGAAGGAGATCTATCCGGGACTGTTCGTTTCCGGTATGGCGGCCAATGGGGTAAGCGGCAGTTTCCGCATGGGGCCGATCTTCGGCGGTATGCTGATGAGCGGTAAGAAGGCGGCCGAACTGATTTGTGCGAAGCTGGACAAATAAAAATATCGGTTGGTTGCATAAGTCTTCATTAATCTGTATATTAGAACACAGATAACACGGATGAGACGGATTCACACAGATTGATTATTGTAAATCAATAAAATAAAAATCTGCGATTATCTGTTGAATCAGTGTCATCTGCGTTCTATTTTATATCTTGACACATCCTCCTTAAAAGAGTCGGAGGCAAAATCACTATAAACATATCGATACATCATTATTTAATATATAAATGACTGCTTGGTAATTAAAAACTTCTTATTTTTGTAGTCGATAAAAAAGATGAAAGCGAAAAAGAAAATATACCAGTATGTGATGCTGCTTGTTAGTATCGTGGTGCTACTGTCGGTGGTCATACCGCATCATCACCATAGTAACGGGTTGCCGTGCTATAAATCGCTTTCTACCGAAGCCGCTCATGGCGGGCACGGGAATCCCGAATCTCATGATTGCGGATGCAACGGGCATAATATCGCACTCTACACTTCCATTTTCACGCATGTGACGGATGGAGACGTGAACCAGTTCCTTTTCCCGTTGCTTGTACTGTTTGATTATATAAATCCTCCTGTTCCGGTCTTTTACAAGCTCTTGTTCAAGAAGGACCGGACCTGCTACATCGAATCCTTGCATGATACGTGGATCATTTCTGCGTCAGGGCTTCGTGCGCCTCCGTTTCTTGTATGATTGATGATTGCGGAAGGTAGTATCGGGAATGTTAATTCCTGCCTTTGATACAACTTTCATCCCCATTTATTTATTATCGAATATACAGTAAACGAATTTACCAGAATGAAAAAAATATATTTGGTGTGGGTGGTTTTCGCCTACATCCTGACAGGTTGCAACAGCAATACTGCCGTACATGAAGAGCATCAGCACGAGGCTCACGAACACGAGGAAGGGCATGATCACGAACACGAAGGACACGATCATGAGCACGAAGGGCACGACCACGGACATGAACACGAAGAAGCCGGAGGAGGACATGCCGGTGAGATTTCTTTCAAGAAAGCATTGGCGGAAGCTGTCGGTTTGCAGACGCATAAAGTAGAGCCGGGCGCTTTTACCGATGTGATCAAGACAAGCGGACGCGTGATGGCTGCGCAGGGAGAGGAGTCGACCGTGGTGGCTACGGTTCCCGGCGTAGTGACATTCGGCAACCTGTCGTTTGTCGACGGAACGGCGGTTCGCAAGGGGCAGGCTATTTTGAGCCTTGCTTCGAGCGGTTTGTCTGATGGCAATGTGGCGGCTAAAGCCAGATATGCATACGAGAATGCAAAGAAAGAATATGAACGTATGGAAGCCCTGATAGGGGATAAGATCGTTTCCGCCAAAGATTTCGAACAGGCACGCCTGAATTACGAGAATGCGAAAGTGGCTTGGGAAGCGGTGGCCGGAAAACAGACGGCTAACGGCGTATCGGTCGTTTCGCCCATGAACGGCTACCTGAAGAACCTGCAGGTGAAAGAGGGCGATTATGTGACGGTCGGCCAGCCGTTGGCTACGATCTCGCAGAATGGACGTCTGGTGTTGCGTGCGGAGGTTTCGGAGAAATATTACAACTATTTGCCTTCCGTCCGGTCCGCCAATTTCCGTACGCCGTACGATAACGTGACTTACAAGCTGTCCGACCTGCATGGGCGTCTGCTTTCTTATGGAAAGGCTTCCGATGCCAACTCGTTTTATGTTCCGGTGACATTCGAGTTTGACAACAAGGGGGCCATTATCCCCGGTTCGTTTGTCGAGATCTATTTGCTTACGGCTCCGATGCAGAATGTGATCAGTGTTCCTGTTTCCGCCCTTATCGAGGAGCAGGGCGTTTACTCTGTCTTTATCCGCGTGCATGAAGAAGCCTATAAGAAGGTGCCTGTGACGTTAGGCGCCGACAACGGTTCCGAAGTGCAGATCCTGAGCGGCCTGAAAGCCGGCGACGAAGTCGTGACGGTCGGCGCTTACCAGATCAAGCTGGCTTCTGCTTCCAATGCAATTCCTGCACATACACACAATCATTGATAGTTAAGAATTAAAAATTAATAATTAATAGTGAGCAATGGGCATTTCTATTTCTTATTATTAATTAACTGAGATCATGCTGAATAAGATAATATATTACTCGCTGCATAACAGGTTGGTCGTGTTGATCTGTTCCCTGCTGCTGATGATTGCCGGAACCTACACCGCTTTTCATACGGATGTGGATGTGTTTCCGGATTTGAACGCGCCGACCGTTGTCATTATGACGGAGGCGAACGGTATGGCGCCCGAAGAGGTGGAACGTTTGGTGACTTTCCCGGTAGAAACGGCTGTGAACGGTGCGATGGATGTGCGCCGTGTCCGTTCGTCTTCTACGACGGGCTTTTCTGTCGTGTGGGTGGAGTTCGATTGGGGGACGGATATTTACCGGGCCCGGCAGATCGTCTCCGAAAAGTTGGCGGTTGTAGGTGAGAGCCTGCCGGAAAATGTCGGGAAGCCGACGTTAGGCCCGCAATCTTCCATCTTAGGAGAAATGATGATTATCGGGCTGACGGTCGATGAAACAAGTGAAGGCAGGGGAGATGCGCGAACTGCTCCGACCACCCAAATGGATCTGCGCACGATTGCCGACTGGACCATCCGTCCGCGACTGCTTTCGACAGGCGGAGTAGCGCAGGTTGCCGTGATCGGTGGCGATATCAAGGAATACCAGATATTACTCGATCCCGCCCGCATGAAACATTATGGCGTCGGCCTGGACGAAGTGTTGGCCGTTACCCGTAACATGAACCGGAATGCCAATGGCGGTGTCCTGTATGAATATGACAACGAATACATCATCCGGGGCGTCCTTTCTACCGCGGATGCCGAAGAGATCGGAAAAGGAGTCGTCAAGGTTGCCGGGGATTTCCCCGTCTTGTTGGAAAATATCGCAACGGTGAAGATCGGCGGCAAAAGCCCGAAGCTCGGAACGGCTTCCGAACGGACGAAGCCGGCCGTGCTGATCACGGTCACCAAGCAGCCCAACACCAGCACGATCGACTTGACGGAGAAGTTGGATGCGATCATGGCGGACTTGCAGAAGAACCTGCCTGCCGATGTGCATGTCTCGACCGACATATTCCGTCAGAGCCGTTTTATCGACAGCTCTATTAATAATGTAAAGAACAGTTTGTTCGAAGGCAGTTTCTTCGTGGTCATTGTCCTGTTCCTGTTCCTGATGAATATCCGCACGACGGTGATCTCGCTGGTTGCCTTGCCTCTTTCCTTGTTGGTGTCCATACTGGCGTTGCATTATATGGGATTGACCATCAATACCATGAGTTTGGGAGGGATGGCGATTGCGATCGGTTCGCTGGTCGATGATGCGATTGTCGATGTGGAGAATGTGTATAAACGCATACGGGAGAATCGTCTGTTGCCTCCCGACCGGCAACGTTCCATCCTGGAAGTCGTGTTCGATGCTTCCCGCGAAGTGCGTATGCCGATCCTGAATTCGACGCTGATTATCGTGGTCAGCTTCGTGCCCCTTTTCTTCCTGCACGGGATGGAAGGGCGTATGTTGGTGCCGTTAGGGATCGCCTTTATCGTGGCGTTGTTTGCCTCTACGGTTGTGGCGTTGACATTGACTCCAGTGTTGTGCAGCTATCTGCTGAACCGGAAGTCTACGGACAAGAAAGTGGAGAAGGAGGCTTGGGTGGCCCGCAAGCTGAAAGAATTGTATGGCAAAGCGTTGAATGGAGCATTGGCACATAAGAAGATAGTGTTGGGATGCACGATCGGCCTGTTCCTCGTTGCCTTGGGAACGTTCTTTACATTGGGGCGCAGCTTCCTGCCGCCGTTCAACGAAGGTTCGTTTACGATCAACGTAAGCTCTCTTCCGGGCATCTCCCTCGAAGAATCGGACAGGATGGGGCGACGGGCGGAAGAATTGCTGATGCAGGTCCCCGAAATCCAGACGGTTGCCCGCAAGACTGGGCGTGCCGAGCTTGACGAGCATGCCTTAGGGGTGAACGTGTCGGAAATCGAGGCTCCGTTTGTGTTGAAAGACCGTAGCCGCGATGCCGTTATGAATGACGTCCGTAAGAAATTGTCCACCATCAGCGGGGCCAACGTCGAGATCGGACAGCCGATCTCCCACCGTATCGATGCCATGCTCTCCGGTACGGAGGCGAATATCGCGATCAAGCTGTTCGGTACGGACCTGAACCTGATGTTCACGGTCGGCAACCAGATCAAGGAAGCCATCCAGGGAATCCCCGGCCTGGTGGACTTGAAAGTGGAACAGCAGATCGAGCGTCCGCAACTCACCATCACGCCGAAGCGCGAGTTGATGGCCCAGTATGGCATCTCGTTGCCTGAGTTTGAAGAGTATGTCAATGTCATGCTCGGAGGCGAAGCGGTCAGCCAGGTGTATGACGACGGCAAGACATTCGACCTGACGGTCAAGACTTCGGACGAGAGCCGCGCCACGATGGAGGATATCCGCAACCTGATGATCGATGCAGGCGGCAAGAAAGTCCCGTTGAGCTACGTCGCCGAAATCCGTTCCGTGACAGGCCCGAACACGATCAACCGCGAGAATGTGCAACGTAAGATCGTGATCAGCGGCAACGTTTCCGAGCGCGACCTCCGAAGCGTCGTCAATGAAATACAACAGAAGGTGGATACTTCCATCCGGTTGCCCGAAGGCTATCATATCGAATATGGCGGACAGTTCGAGAGCGAGCAGGCGGCCAGCCGTACGTTGTTGCTTACTTCGTTGATGTCTCTGTTGGTGATCTTCCTGTTGCTCTATAATGAGTTTAAGAATGCGAAGGAGAGCGGGGTTATTCTGTTGAACCTGCCGTTGGCGTTGATCGGGGGCGTGTTCATCCTGAAGCTGACTTCCGGCGAGGTGAGTATTCCGGCTATCATCGGTTTCATCTCCCTGTTCGGCATTGCCACCCGTAACGGCATGTTGCTGATCAGTCACTACACGCATCTGCGGACCGTAGAGAAGATGCCGCTTCGGCAAGCTGTCCTGCAAGGCTCTATGGATCGTCTGAATCCGATCCTGATGACGGCGCTCAGTTCGGCTCTCGCGTTGATCCCGCTCGCGCTGAACGGCGATTTGCCCGGCAACGAGATACAAAGCCCGATGGCTACCGTTATCCTGGGAGGTTTGCTGACATCCACTTTCCTGAACGGCTTCATCATCCCGATTGTTTATTTATTAATGAATAAAGAAGATAAAGAATGAAACGATTCATATTGACAATAGCATTGGTCTCTTCCGCATTGGCAGCCGGGGCGCAAACTTCCATCGAGGAAGTGCTCCGGAGTGTGGAAACCAACAATAAGGAATTGCAGGCAAACCGCCAGATGGTGACGGCACAGAAGTTGGAAGCCAAACTGGACAACAACCTGCCCGACCCTACCGTTACCTATTCTCATCTGTATGGAAACAAAGAGGGGATGGGATTTACCGGTGAATTGGTCGCTTCGCAATCGTTCGACTTCCCGTCTTTATATATGCAGCGGAACAAGCTTTCCAGGCAGAAAGGCGAAAACTACGATCGGCAGGGCGAAGAAGTACGCCAGCAGATTTTGTTGCAAGCCAAGGAAGCCTGCCTGGACTTGATCTTTCTGAACCAGCAAAAGAACCTGCTGGATATCCGCCGGAAAAGTGCCGAACAGCTTGCCGCACTCTATCAGCAACGTTTGGAACAAGGAGATGCCAATATTTTGGAAACGAACAAGATCGAACTCGAACTCTTGAACGTCCGCAACGAAGCACGCATGAACGAAGCGGCCCGTGTGAATAAGCAGCGGGAATTGGAAATGCTGAACGGAGGAATTGCCGTTCAACTGACCGATACGGCTTACGAGGCCGTGGAACTTCCGCTCTCATTTGCCGACCTGCGTCAGGAAATCTTGGGGAATGATCGGCGTCTGTTGTCTTTGCAAAGCGCGAAGGCCGTATCATCGAGACAAATCAGTGTCAATAAGACGATGGGATTGCCTTCGTTCGAGTTGGGTTACCGTATGAACCCGTCTTCGGGCGGCGAACGCTTCAATGGCTTTTTGGTCGGCATCAGCATTCCTCTTTTCTCTAATCGCAACAATGTGAAACAGGCGAAGGCGCAAAGCCTTTACACCGATTTGCAGTTGGAAAGCGCGACGACGGCGGTAGAGAACGAATTGCTCCAACTCTATAACCAGTCGGTAGCCTTGAAGACTTCCATCGACGAGTATGGCGAAGTGCTGAAAAGCCAGAACAACCTGGCGTTGTTGAACAAGGCGATCCAGGCGGGACAAATCTCGATGATCGAATATTTTGTAGATGTCACCACGCTCTATCAGAGCATGCAGAATCATATGCAGTTGCAGAACGAATACCAGAAGGTGATGGCGCAGTTGTATAAATTCAAGTTATAAGAGTGGAGGGGAGTCCTGTTCTATCGAACGGCTCCCCTTTTTGTTTCAGTTATTTTCCTGTACTGAAAATTTATTTTCATGCCTATGAAACTTTTGTTTCACCAGCAGGAAACTTTTATTTCATCCCAGAGAAACTTTTTTCTCATCGGGATGAAATTTTCTTCTTCCCTGCATGCAAGGTTTTATATGTCCCTGCATTTACTATTAAAAGCACTATAAGAATTGATGACAGAAACGGAGTTGGCCGATAGATGCAAGACGGGGGATAATCTTGCCCGCAAGGAGCTGTATGAGCGCTTTGCGGAGAGGATGCTATGCCTGTGCTACCGTTATACCGGCGATGGAGAGACGGCCCACGATCTTCTGCATGACGGCTTCCTGAAAGTCTATTCGTCCATCTCTTCTTTTACTTATAGAGGCGAAGGAAGCCTCCGTGCTTGGCTGAGCCGGGTGTTTGCCAACGTTTCTCTGGAATATCTCCGCCACCGGGACTTGCTTCGTGACGGGATGTCGTTGGAGGAGGTGTCGGACTTGACGGATGAGCCGGAGCCGGATGCAAGTGCGTTGTCGATGGAGGTGCTGATGAAGTTTGTGGCGGAACTGCCTCCCGGCTATCGTACCGTGTTCAACTTATATGTGTTTGAACGTTGGAGTCATAAAGAGATTGCACAAAGCCTGCATATCAATGAAGCGTCGTCGGCATCCCAATTGAACCGTGCCCGCCGCCTGCTGATTACCCGCATCAAGGAACAATTAAAGAAAACGGAATAAAGAGACATGAACGATAAGAACGACATCCTGCAAATGCTCCGAGACCGGGAAGATGAATTCCATCTCCCTCTCCGGAAGGACGGCTGGGAAAAGCTGGAAGCAGAACTTCCTATGCTCATGCCTGAACCGGGAATGCCCGGCTTGCAGACGAAAACGGTCCGCCACAAGTTGTACCGTTGGGTGTCTGTTGCCGCCATAGCCTTGTTGTGCCTGATGATATCGGTTGTCGTTTTCCGCCGTGAGGAGCCGGAGGAAGCAGTGGCGGAACATCCCGTAGCCCCGTCTCCCGAAAAGAAAGAATCCGTTGTACCGTCACAAGCACGCTTTTTCCCATATATTCAGGTAATCGATAGCCTGATGCCGCAACTTGACCCCGTTGATTTGCCGGAAAAGGTGATGATCGCCGGAAACGACTCCGATGATGCCGGAGAGACGGAACCGGTCATGCCGAAACACCGGGATTCCGGGCCGCAGCCGGATAAGCGGAACCGTCTGCCTTATCGCCCTGCTGAGGAAAAGAAGAAGATATTTGATTTTAACCGCTTTGCTTTCGGCATCCAGACCGGTAGCAACCAGATGACGAATATGGGAGGCGGTTTCGAGCATCGTGAAGAATGGGTTAGCCAACCGAATCATCCGAGACCGGAAGAGAAACCTGAAAAGCCGGATGACAATCCGTCGGAAGGGCTTCAGACGAAAGCCGCTACGGGTGGAGGCGGAGGAAGTCCGGAAAACTGGAAGACGGACTATTATTACCGCCATCATATTCCCATCTCTTTCGGATTGTCGGCCCGCCTGTTTGTCACACCCCGGATCGCTCTGGAGACGGGCCTGTCCTATACCTATTTGTATTCGGAAATCCTGAAGGAAGGGAAGACGCAGGACGGTTCGCAAAAGTTGCATTATATAGGCATTCCGCTAAAGTTGAGCTGGACGTTCTATAGATGGAAGAATCTTTCGCTCTATGCTTCGGGAGGCGGAATGATCGAATATTGCGTATCGGCCAAGAAGACAGGGATGGACTTGCGGATCAACCGTTGGCAACCATCCTGGAACGCGGCCGTCGGTATGCAGGCGGAACTTCGCCGGCCACTCTCGTTGTTCGTCGAGCCGGGAGTGAACTATTATTATAATATGAACCCGCAATATCGCAATAGCGAGCTTCGTTTCGAGAGCATGAGGACTTCCCGCCCGTTCACTTTTACCTTCCAGGTCGGGATCCGGTTCACTTACTAAGTGCGGCGTCCTTGGTATAGGATCGGGAAAAATCTCCCTTTTTATTGATTTTTGAGAAAAATCCACATTACTTGCTTTTACTTGAGAGCTTGTTTGGCTTATCTTTGTAAGTAGAATAGTAATCGTATAAGAATATGAAGAAAAAAAGTATATGGGCCTTCGCCCTTATTGCTATGCTGACCAGCTTGGGTAGGCCCGCCGTTGCGGCGGAAGGTGCTTTTGATCCGGTAGAGTATGTTAATCCTTTAATGGGGACGCAATCGTCGTTCGAGCTATCGACCGGTAACACCTATCCGGCCATAGCGCGTCCTTGGGGTATGAATTTCTGGACACCGCAAACCGGCAAGATGGGTGACGGGTGGGGATATACCTATACCGCCAATAAGATACGCGGCTTTAAACAAACCCACCAGCCGAGCCCCTGGATCAATGACTACGGGCAGTTTGCAATCATGCCGGTTGTCGGCGCTCCTGAATTCGACCAGGACAAGCGTGCCAGCTGGTTCTCCCACAAGAGCGAGATCGCGAAACCTTATTACTACGAAGTCTATCTGGCGGAACATGACGTGAAGACCGAGCTGACGCCGACGGACCGTGCCGCCATGTTTCGTTTCACTTTCCCGGAAAACGAACATTCGTATGTCGTGGTGGATGCGTTTGACAAAGGTTCCTACATCAAGGTGATCCCCGAAGAAAACAAGATTATCGGCTATACGACCAAGAATAGCGGCGGCGTACCGGACAATTTCAAGAACTACTTCGTGATCGAATTCGATAAGCCTTTCACCTACGAAGCCACTTTTGCCGATGCAACATTGAAGGAAGGTGCGCGTGAGCAGCAATCCGACCATGTCGGCGCCGTTATCGGTTTCAAGACGGCGAAAGGCGAGATTGTCCATGCGAAGGTCGCCTCTTCGTTTATCAGCTTCGAACAGGCAGCTCTCAATATGAAAGAGTTGGGTTCTGACAATTTCGACACATTGGTGCAAAAAGGCAAAGATGTATGGAATAAGGAGCTGGGCAAGATCGAAGTGGAAGGTGGCACGCTGGACCAGTACCGGACGTTCTATTCCTGCATGTACCGTTCGCTTCTGTTCCCCCGCAAGTTCTATGAAATAGACGCGGCCGGGAAAGTCGTGCATTATAGTCCTTACAATGGCGAGGTATTGCCGGGCTATATGTTTACGGATACCGGTTTCTGGGATACGTTCCGTAGCCTGTTCCCGTTCCTGAACCTGATGTACCCGACGATGTCGAAAGAAATGCAGGAAGGCCTGATCAACACTTATAAGGAAAGCGGCTTCTTCCCCGAATGGGCGAGCCCCGGACATCGGGGTTGCATGGTGGGCAACAACTCTGCTTCGGTTTTGGTGGATGCTTACGTCAAAGGCATAAAGGTGGACGATCTTGAAACTTTGTACAAAGGCTTGATCCACGGGACGGAAAATGTGCATCCGACGGTTTCGTCTACCGGCCGCCTCGGACACGAATATTACAACAAATTGGGCTATGTGCCTTATGATGTGAAGATCAACGAGAATGCCGCCCGTACGTTGGAATATGCCTATAACGACTGGTGCATCTACCAGATCGCAAAAGACCTGGGGCGTCCTAAAAAGGAGCTGGACCTGTATGCCAAACGGGCGATGAACTACAAGAATCTGTTTGACAAGGAGACTAAACTGATGCGTGGAAAGAATAAGGACGGCAAGTTCATGGCCCCTTTCTCGCCCTTGAAATGGGGAGATGCTTTCACGGAAGGGAATAGCTGGCATTATACATGGTCGGTTTTCCACGATCCGCAGGGATTGATCGACTTGATGGGAGGAAGAAAAGAATTCATCACCATGCTCGACTCCGTGTTTGCCGTTCCACCCGTGTTCGACGATAGCTATTACGGGCAGGTGATCCATGAGATTCGTGAAATGCAGATTATGAACATGGGGAACTATGCGCATGGCAACCAGCCGATCCAGCACATGATCTACCTGTATAACTATGCCGGTGAGCCTTGGAAAGCCCAATACTGGCTTCGCCAGGTGATGAACCGCATGTACACCCCGACACCGGACGGCTATTGCGGTGACGAAGATAACGGGCAGACTTCCGCCTGGTACGTGTTCTCCGCTCTCGGCTTCTATCCGGTTGCTCCCGGAACGACGCAATATGTATTGGGGGCGCCTTTGTTCAAGAAAGCCACCCTGCACTTCGAGAACGGGAAGAATCTGGTCATCAATGCGCCGGAGAACAGCGACAAGAACATCTATATCGAGTCGATGTCTTTCAACGGCAAGGAGTACACCAAAAACTACCTGGAGCATTTCGAATTATTGAAAGGCGGGATCCTGGACATCCGGATGGGAGATAAGCCGAACATGAACAGAGGCGTGAATCCGGAAGATTTGCCGTATTCATTTTCAGTTAATGAGAAACAAAAGAAATAAGCGATGGAGATACTAAAGAAAACAGGAAAATTTTTATTGGGCGTCGTGATCGGATTTGCCATCATGATGTTTGCCGACAGGTATTATGTAAAGGGAAAACGGCTGGTGGCCGATAACCTGCCGAAAGAGCCGGTCGAATATGTCAATCCCTATATGGGCAACATCAGCCATCTGTTGGTGCCGACCTATCCGACGGTCCATCTGCCTAACAGCATGTTGCGCGTCTATCCCGAACGGGGTGATTTCACGGGCGACCGGTTGAGAGGGTTGCCTCTCATCGTGACGAGCCATCGGGGCAGTTCGGCTTTCAACCTGAGTCCTTACCAGGGCGATGAGGCCGGTCTGAAACCGGTCATCCCGTATAGTTACGATCGGGAAAAGATCGTCCCGTACCGGTATCAGGTCTATTTGGACGATGTGGATATCGAGGTCGATTATGCTCCTTCCCACCAGAGTGCGGTTTATAGCTTTACATTCGGGAAAGACGAGCCGGCTTACTTAGTGTTCAATAGCCGGAATGGGGAATTGAAATGTGAAGGGAAAACGGTCAGCGGTTTCCAATACGTGGATAAGAAGACGAAGGTCTATCTATATGCCGAGATAGGAAAGGCCCCTGAGAAATCGGGCGCCCTGGTCGATGGAACCGTGAGATACGGCGAGACATCCGTAGAAGGGAAAGATGCCGCCCTGGCACTGGTTTTTGTCGGTCTGAAAGGGCTCAGCGTTCGCTATGGAATCTCCTTTATCAGCACAGAGCAAGCCCGCAAGAACCTGGAGCGCGAGATCAACTCCTACGATGTGGATGCGATCGCCCGGATCGGACGCAACGAATGGAACGATGCTTTAGGCAAGATCCAGGTAAGCGGGGGGAGCGAAAACGACAAGACCGTTTTCTATACCTCTTTGTATCGTTGCTATGAACGTCCGGTAAACCTGAGCGAAGACGGCAGATACTATAGTGCTTTCGACGGCAAGATACACGAAGACGGCGGCCATTCGTTCTATACCGACGACTGGATTTGGGACACTTACCGGGCCACCCACCCGCTTCGCATCCTGATCGACAACGAGCGCGAGAGCGATATTATCAATTCATACCTTTTGATGGCCCAACAGATGGGAACGAACTGGATGCCGACATTCCCTGAAGTGACCGGCGACTCCCGCCGCATGAACTCCAACCATGCCGTTGCCACCGTCATCGATGCATGGCGGAAAGGCGTTCGCGGTTTCGATCTTGAAAAGGCCTACGAAGCAGCCCGCAAGGGCATCGAGGAGAAAACGCTGATCCCCTGGTCGGCGGCTCCTTCCGGATGGCTGGATGAGTTCTATAAGGAACATGGCTATATCCCGGCTTTGAGACCGGGTGAAAAAGAAACGGTGGCTAACGTCTCTCCGTGGGAAAAACGCCAGCCCGTCGCCGTTACCTTAGGAACGGCTTATGACGAATGGTGTCTTTCCCAGATTGCGGCCGAACTGGGAAAGAAAGAGGATGCGGAATATTTCCTCGCCCGGTCTTACAACTACCGGAACCTCTTCAACCCGGAAACCCGTTTCTTCCATCCGAAGGATAAGGACGGCCGGTTTATCGAAGGAGTGGATTACCGGTATTCGGGCGGATTGGGCGCCCGGGATTATTATGACGAGAACAACGGCTATGTTTATCGTTGGGATGTGCAACACAACATCGGCGACCTGATTTCGCTCATCGGAGGAAACGAGGCTTTCACGGCTGCCCTCGATTCGATGTTCGACACTCCTTTGGGAATGTCCAAGTGGCAATTCTATTCGTTCCTGCCCGACCATACCGGTAATGTCGGCATGTTCTCGATGGCAAACGAACCGAGCCTGCATATCCCGTATCTGTATAATTATGCCGGCCAACCCTGGAAGACGCAGAAACGTATCCGTGCCTTGCTCGACCAATGGTTCCGCAACGACCTGATGGGGGTTCCGGGTGATGAAGACGGCGGCGGCATGTCTGCCTTCGTGGTGTTTAGCATGATGGGATTTTATCCGGTGACACCTGGATCTCCGACCTACAACATCGGTAGTCCGGTCTTTTCGGATGTGAAGATCGACCTCGGCAATGGCAACGTGTTCGAGATCGTGGCGGAGGCAGAGGACGGCTCGCGAACCGCCTCTGGGCATGATAATAAATACGTGCAATCGGCCACTTTGAATGGCGAAGAGCTGAACCGGCCTTGGTTCGATCATAGCCGGATTGCCGCCGGCGGTGTCCTGTCTCTCAAGATGGGTCCGAAAGCGAACAAGGAGTGGGGGATCGGAAACCCTCCGCCATCGGCCGGGCCGATGAAATAAGCGCGGTCGTATATTTTTGTGTACGTTATGGAGAAAAAAGGACTTAAGCCGAACGCCGATAAGACAAGTTGGTATGTACTGTACACCGCCCCCAGGGCGGAAAAACAGGTGAGGGACAGGATCGATGCGCTTGGGGTCGAGTGCTGGCTTCCGCTTCATCGTGCCCCCAGGGTCTGGTCTGACCGTGTCAAGATCGTGGAGTTGCCGTTATTCAACTCCTATCTGTTTGTACGATGTACCGATCCGGAGTTGAGAAACCTGGTCCGGGTGTATGGCGTGGCCCGTATCGTCTATTACAATGGGAAACCGGCCGTTGTCCGTCAGAAAGAGATCGACGCCATCCAGGAGTTTCTCGACCAGGCGTCCGAACACGCCCTATGCCCCGGCGAAGAGGTCGAAATTCTTTGCGGCGCCATGAAACATGTATCCGGAAAGGTGAAGAAGATCAAAAAGAACCACCTGGTTCTTTACCTCGAACAATTGGGGGCCACCGTCTGTGTCAAGCTAAACGACGTCGCCAGGGTGGATCGGTTAAGGTAGTACGGGGAGTGTACGGGCGATTAACGGGTCGCCCGTAGTTGCCCGTAGATATAATCCATGTCGACATGTTCCCTGACCAACGCCGCCAACTTGTCGTATTGCTCTTCCTTGAATGCGGCATAGTCGAAAGGGACGTTTTCCGCTTCTTTATCAAATCCTTCGGCCAGGTTGTCCAAGACTTCCGGGTTGTCCAGTATTCCGTGCATATAGCTGCCCCAGCATGTGTTATCGAGATAATAACCATCCGTCCGTCCGTCGTCGAGGATGCAGGCGGGGCTTTCGGGAGCATCGCCGAGCAGGGTCGTCCGCCCCATATGTATCTCGTAGCCCCGACAAGTAGGAGCGGTTCGCGAACCGTCTTCCTTATGCGCCGTGCCCCTACCGTCCGCGGGCAGGAAGGCGAAGGTGCTTTGGCGGGTTATTTTCTCCCGTTCGATGACCGTGCATTGCGGTAGCAGGCCCAACCCCGGAACGGCCGGAAGGTTGCCTTCGAGGGCATCCGGGTCTTCGAGGCGCACCCCCATCATCTGATAGCCTCCGCAGATGCCGATGACCTTTTTCCCGTTCTTGTGGGCGCGGATAATCGCTTCGGCTATACCGGCTGCCCGTAGGCTTTGCAGGTCTGAAAGCGTGTTCTTGGAGCCGGGGAGCAGGATGATGTCCGCTTTTTCTATCTCGTCGATGTTGTTCGTATAATAGGCATTGAAGCGGGGATCCATGTCCAGCACATCGAAGTCGGTGAAGTTGGACATCCGTTTCAACAGGATGATCGCCACGTTGATCTTTCCGTCCCGATGAGTATTGTGTTTCATATCAAGGGCGACCGAGTCTTCTTCTTCGATCTTGATATCGCCGAACCAAGGGATCACGCCTACTACCGGCACGCCGGTCAGGTCCTCGATGATCTTCCTGCCGTCGTCGAAAAGCGAGGCGTCTCCTCTGAACTTATTGATGATGATCCCTTTCATCAAAGCTCTTTCTTCCGGTTTCAGGAGGGCGATCGTCCCGTAGACAGACCCGAAGACGCCGCCCCGGTCTATGTCGGCAACCAAGAAAGTCGCCGCCCCGGCCTGCCCGGCCATCCGCATGTTGGTGATGTCGCGGTCACGCAGGTTCAGTTCGGAAATGCTGCCCGCCCCTTCCAGGACGATCGGGCTATAGCGGTTTTCCAAGCGTCGGAAGGCCTCGATTGCTTTTTCGAACAATTCTTCTTTCCGGTTTTGCATGCCGAAATAATCCCGTGCCGACATGTTCCCGACCGGCCGGCCGTTCAAAACGACCTGCGAGCTCTTGTCATTCGTCGGTTTCAGCAACACCGGGTTCATGTCCGTGTGCGGAACGATCCCGCAGGCTTCGGCTTGTACGACCTGTGCACGTCCCATTTCTCCGCCTTCGGGAGTAGAGTAGGAGTTGAGCGACATATTTTGTGCCTTGAACGGAGCCGGGTAATACCCGTCTTGTTTGAATATACGGCAGAAAGCCGCATTGATGACGCTTTTGCCTGCATCGGAACAAGTTCCGACAAACATGATCGGTTTCAGTCGCTTGTTCATCCTTTTACCTCCATTCTCATGATGTAATCGTTCATGTAGTAGCCGTTCCCGATATGGAAATCACGGGTTGCATGTTCGTGGAACCCCATATGCTTGTAGAAACCTACGGCCGGATTGTGGCGGTTCACGTTCAGCTCTATCGTGAAAGGACCCGGATGGATCGTCTTCAGGTAAGCGACTCCCTGTTCGATTATGAACCGCCCGATCCCCGAACCGTGGAGGGAAGGCAAAGAATAGATTTTCTGGAATTCATATAAATCCTTGCCTACGGTTTCGATGGACAGGTAACCGGAAGGGACGCCGTCGGCATAGATGATGAAGAATCGGTGACCGAGCTCGTTCATCTGCTTCGACAGGCTTTCGAGGCTGTACATCATCTCGAACATGTAGTCGAGCTGCTCGCGGGAGAGGATCGAACCGTAGGTCGGTTCCCAGATATGGGATGCCAGCGTCCGGATCAGCGGACAATCGGCGGGGGTTGCTTTTTCGATGGAAAACATATATTTTGAATTATGAATTTACTGTTTGGGGGCAAAGATACGGTGCATGCCGCCGTTTGCCAAAAAACAGAGGGGGCTAAGGTGTGAAAAAACTGTTAATGCAATGTGTAAAGGTGAGAAACTATGTTTTCCGGTGTGTAAACCATTGTTTCACGAGACGCAGAGCTGTGTGTTGTCATTTGTCACGATTTTTGTCAATCGAAGCGTGTTAACATTTATATTCATTTTATTTTATGCCTTACGTCTATCTTTTTTTGTGTTCGGAGGTTGGGAGCGTATCTTTGCGATATGAAAAAGAAAACGGCCGACCATTGTTGTTTATTCAAAGAAAAGAATAACTTTGTAGGCGTTAAGTACGGGCGGTTCCCGAACCGCCCTGACGGGGAACAACTTAAAAAAATTAGATAGAAATGGATACAAAGATTCAGGAACTGACCGACAAGATCTACAAGGAAGGCGTAGAGAAAGGCAACGAAGAAGCAGGGCGGATCATAGCCGATGCAAATGCCCGGAAAGAGGCTATTTTGACGGAAGCGGAAGCGGAAGCGAAGCGTATTGTGGCACAGGCTGAGAAGCAGGCCGCTGAGTTGAAAAAGAATACGGAAGCCGAGTTGAAACTCTTTGCCGCCCAGTCTGTAGAAGCGCTGAAGAGCGAAGTGGCAAATCTTATTACCGGAAAAATCACCTCCTCCAATGTGAAAGCGATCGTTTCTGATACTGCATTTATGCAGAAAGTGATTTTAGAAATGGCAAAGGAATGGGTGGCGAAGGAAGCGATCACGATCCGGACGGCCGATGCCGAAGCCCTCACCCGATATTTCGAAGCCAACGCCAAAAGCCTCTTGGATGGCGGTGTGAAGATTGAAAAAGTGAACGGCCATGACGCCGGTTTCACGATCGTTCCGGCCGACGGCTCGTATAAGGTGAGTTTCGGCGAAGACGAGTTTGTCGCTTTCTTCAAGGAATTCCTTCGTCCCGGTTTGGTAGAAATGCTGTTCTGATATGGGGAAGTATTATTGCTTAATCGCAGGACTCCCCAATATCGCGCTCGACGATAGTAAACTGACCTGTTCCATCAATGAATTCAGACGGGAACTGGACGGCATACTGACGAAAGCCGATAAGAAGCTGATCGATCTGTTCTTCCTCAAATTCGACAATAAGAACCTGATCGCCCATGCCCAACAACCGGATCGCGATCCGGACCCGCGGGGATGTATAACGTATGATGAGTTCGATGCCCTTTTCAAAGCGTTGAAGGAAGAAGAGAAGCCGCCTAAGAATGACCGGATACCTCCTTATTTCAAGGTGTTTTTGGAAGCATGGATCGTAGAGGGAGGTTTGCGAAACGCCCTTACGGCAACTGCTTCCACATGGGAAGACCGTTTGGCTGCCCTCTATTATGCGTATGCCATGAAAAATCCGAACAAGTTTGTTGCGGATTGGTTCGAGTTGAACCTGAACATCAACAACATGCTGACCGCTATCACCTGCCGCAAACATGGTCTCGATAAAGCCGGTTATATCGTCGGGGACAATGAAGTAGCCCAG
Organism: Parabacteroides sp.; assembly: GCF_977054455.1. Taxonomy (NCBI): domain Bacteria; kingdom Pseudomonadati; phylum Bacteroidota; class Bacteroidia; order Bacteroidales; family Tannerellaceae; genus Parabacteroides; species Parabacteroides sp. Next base: position 77,818 of record NZ_CDRTCT010000019.1, read on the forward strand.
GCTCTTCGCACATCTAACGCCCGCGATTTCGGGTTGGGAGATACGGTGGATTATCTGCCGGACCTGCAACGTATCGCCGAAGAAAACGATCTGATGGTCCGCGAAAAGAAGGTAGACCTTTTAAAATGGAAATGGCTTGAAGAGCATACATTCTTTAAGCCTTTCGGCATAGAGAGTGTTTTTGCTTATCTGCTGAAACTGGAGATGATCGAACGTTGGACAACGTTGGATAAGGGGACAGGCGAGAAGACATTCCGCGAAATCGTGGGAGCAATGAAGAAAGGGAGCGAGAATGCCCTGGAAGAATTTAGGAAATTAGAAATGAAGAATTAAAAATTAAAAAATAAAGAGTTAAGAATGAAGGGGTAAGAAATCTAAGGATTGAGTTCGACGCACAATCTTGATTTTTTAATTTTTAATTCTTAATTCTTAATTAATTAAACGTTATGGCTACGAAAGGAATTGTAAAAGGGATCGTTTCCAACCTTGTTACCGTTGAGGTGGATGGACCGGTTTCCCAGAATGAGATCTGTTACATTTCCGTAGGAGGCGTGAAGCTGATGGCGGAAGTTATTAAGGTAATAGGCAAGAATGCTTTTGTACAGGTATTTGAGAGCACTCGCGGTATGCGGGTGGGCGACGAAGCCGAGTTTGAAGGGCATATGTTGGAGGTGACGTTGGGGCCGGGTATGTTGTCACGCAACTACGATGGTTTGCAGAACGACCTCGACAAGATGGAAGGCGTTTTCCTCAGACGTGGAGAATATACTTTCCCGTTGAACAATGATAAGTTGTGGGATTTTAAGCCTCTTGCCCGGGTGGGCGACAAGGTGGCCGCCGGTGACTGGCTGGGTGAAGTGGACGAAAACTTCCAACCTCACAAGATCATGGTTCCCTTTACCTTCAAAGGCGAATATACGGTGAAGAGCCTGAAAGAGGCGGGCGAATATACCATCAACGAAGTGATAGCCGTCCTGACGGACGAAGCCGGCAAAGATGTGGAGGTGACGATGATACAACGCTGGCCTGTAAAACGCGCCATCACCTGTTATAAAGAGAAGCCGCGTCCTTACAAGCTGCTCGAAACGGGTGTCCGTACGATCGACACGGTGAACCCGATCGTGGAAGGCGGTACGGGATTCATCCCCGGACCGTTCGGAACAGGAAAGACCGTGCTCCAGCATGCTATCTCCAAACAGGCGGAGGCCGATATCGTGATCATTGCCGCTTGTGGCGAACGTGCGAACGAGGTGGTGGAGATCTTTACCGAATTTCCCGAACTGATCGACCCGCATACGGGCCGCAAGCTGATGGAGCGTACCATCATTATCGCCAATACGTCCAACATGCCTGTGGCTGCCCGTGAGGCATCCGTCTACACGGCCATGACAATCGCCGAGTACTACAGGAGCATGGGATTGAAGGTGCTTTTGATGGCCGACTCGACTTCCCGTTGGGCACAGGCCTTGCGTGAGATGTCCAACCGTCTGGAAGAACTTCCCGGACCGGATGCGTTTCCGATGGATTTGTCCGCGATCGTGGCCAATTTCTATGCGCGTGCCGGCTATGTGCATTTGAACAATGGTGAAACAGGTTCCGTGACCTTCATCGGTACGGTATCGCCTGCCGGGGGTAACCTGAAAGAACCTGTGACGGAAAACACGAAGAAGGTGGCCCGTTGTTTCTACGCATTGGAGCAGGAACGTGCCGACCGTAAACGCTATCCGGCCGTGAACCCGATCGATAGTTACTCCAAATATCTGGAATATCCCGAATTTCAGGAATATATTGCGGGGCATATCTCTCCGACCTGGATCGACAAGGTGAACGAGATCAAGACCCGTATGTTGCGTGGAAAGGAGATTTCCGAACAGATCAACATCCTCGGTGACGATGGTGTCCCTGTGGAATATCACGTGATTTTCTGGAAATCGGAACTGATCGACTTCGTGATTTTGCAACAGGATGCGTTCGATGCGATCGACGCGGTGACCCCTCTTGCGCGTCAGGAGTTCATGTTGGACAAGGTGGTCAAGATTTGCCATACCGAGTTCAAGTTCGACACTTTCCTCGAAGTAATGGAATACTTTAAGAAGATGATCAACATCTTCAAGCAAATGAACTATTCCGAATATGAGAGTGAACAGTTCAAGAAGTTCGATGAGCAACTCGACGCTTTGCTTAATGAGCAATTGGGTAAATGACCGTGACGTGTGACAATATGACAAATGACAATTAATAAAATCGATTTTTTATGAAGGCATTTCAAAAGATATATACAAAGATTACCCAGATCACAAAGGCGACCTGTTCGCTGAAAGCAACGGGAGTGGGGTATGACGAGCTGGCCTCTGTCGACGGTAAGCTGGCTCAGGTGGTAAAGATCATCGGCGACGAAGTGACCTTGCAGGTCTTTTCCGGAACGGAAGGCATCCGTACGAATGCCGAAGTCGTATTCATGGGAAAGGCTCCTTCCTTGAAGGTGGGCGACCAGCTGGCCGGCCGTTTCTTCAATGCGTATGGTGAGCCGATCGATGGCGGTCCCGTCCCCGAAGGCAAGGATGTCGAAATCGGAGGTCCGTCCGTGAACCCGGTTCGCCGCCAGCAACCTTCCGAGTTGATCGCTACGGGTATTGCCGGTATCGACCTTAACAATACGTTGGTGACCGGACAGAAGATCCCCTTCTTCGCCGACCCCGACCAGCCGTTCAACCAGGTAATGGCGATGGTTGCCTTGCGAGCCCAGTCCGATAAGATTATCCTGGGCGGTATGGGGATGACGAATGACGACTACCTGTTCTTCAAGAATACGTTTAGCAATGCCGGTGCGCTGGATCGAATCGTCAGCTTTATCAACACGACGGAAGACCCGTCCGTGGAGCGCATTCTGATTCCCGATATGGCCTTGTGCGCGGCCGAATATTTTGCCGTGCAGAAGAACGAAAAAGTACTGGTGCTGCTCACCGATATGACCAACTATGCGGATGCTTTGGCGATCGTGTCCAACCGTATGGACCAGATCCCGTCGAAGGACTCCATGCCGGGCTCCCTGTATTCCGATTTGGCTAAGATCTATGAGAAAGCCGTCCAGTTCCCTGCCGGCGGTTCGATCACGATTATTGCCGTGACGACCCTCTCCGGTGGCGACATCACGCATGCCGTACCTGACAATACGGGTTACATCACCGAAGGCCAGTTGTACCTCCGCAAGGATAGCGATGTCGGCAAGGTAATCGTCGACCCGTTCCGAAGCCTCTCCCGTCTGAAACAATTGGTGACCGGGAAGAAGACGCGCGAGGACCATCCGCAGGTGATGAATGCCGCCGTCCGTCTGTATGCCGATGCCGCCAATGCGAAGACGAAGATGGAGAACGGTTTCGACCTGACGGACTACGACAACCGTACGTTGGCTTTCGCAAAGGATTATTCCGAAAAGCTCTTGGCTATCGACGTCAACCTCGATACGACCGAAATGCTCGATGTGGCATGGGGCTTGTTCGGCGAGTATTTCGATCCTGCCGAAGTGAATATCAAACAGGCGTTGGTCGATAAATACTGGAAAATTAAGAAGTAAGAATTAAGAATTAAAAAATAGGAGTTGAGAATTAAGAATTAAAAAATAATGATTCGGGATTTGCTGACTAATCTTTCTAAATTGAAGTATTATTTCTTAATTCATAATTCTTAATTCATAATTCAATAAGAAGTGGCAATAAAGTTTCAATATAATAAAACCTCTCTTCAACAATTGGAAAAGCAACTGAAGATGCGCGAGCGTTCCTTGCCGACGATCAAGAGCAAGGAAAGCGCCTTACGTCTCGAAGTGAAGCGGACCAAAGACGAAGTGACGAAATTGGAACTTCAGCTTGAACAGGAGATACAGAGTTATGAAAACATGGTGGCTTTGTGGAACGAGTTCAATCCCGAACTGATCGCAGTGCGGGATGTTTCTCTCTCTACCAAAAAGATAGCCGGCGTGGTGGTCCCTGTGTTGGACGAGATCGAATTCGAGATCGGCCGTTATAGCCTGTTCAATGCCCCTGCCTGGTTTACCGACGGTATCGAGCTATTGAAAAAATTGGCGCGTACTGGTATCGAAACCGAGTTTTCGGGTATGAAGCTGGAGTTGTTGGAGCATGCGCGGAAGAAAACCACTCAGAAAGTGAACCTTTTTGAGAAGGTGCAGATCCCGGGTTATAAAGATGCGATCCGTAAGGTGAAACGATTTATGGAAGACGAGGAAAGTCTCTCCAAGTCATCACAAAAGATCATGCGGGGGAATCAGGAAAAGCGTAAAGCGAAAGAAGAAAAAGAGGAGGCTGAAGTATGATAGTAAAGATGAGCAAATATGCCTTTATGGTATATCATAGAGAATATGATGCGTTCCTCACGACTCTCCGCGAATTGGGTGTTGTGCATGTGAAGGAAACGAACTCGATTCTGGATAATGCGGAACTACAGGCTTTGTTGGCCGAACGGAAACAGGTCAATGCGGCTATCCGTTATTGCAAGAGCCTGAACTCCCAGACGAAAGAAGGGGTGGCTCTCGCTCCGGCGCGTGAGTTGACGAAGTCCGAAGGGCTGAAGCTGGCGGGCAAGCTGGAAGAAATGCAGGAAGAGAAGGTCCGTTTGCAAGCGGCAAAAGCCTCGCTTGAGAAGGATATCGCGTATATGGATATCTGGGGAGAGTTCAGCTATGCAAATATCAGACGGTTGAAAGAGGCGGGCTTCGATGTGACGTTTTTTACTTGCCCGACTTCCAAATACGAACCTAAATGGGGAGAAGAGTATAACGCTTTCCTGGTCAATAATTTCCAGTCGGTCACCTATTTCGTGACGGTCACCAAGACGGGGACGCCGATCGATATCGATGCCGAGCGTTCGAAAATGCCGGACCGGGGCTTGGCGAAACTTCATCTCGCGATGGAGCAATTGCTGGACAATATCAAGGCATTGGACAACCGGTTGAAGGAATATGCGGCCGGGCAATACAATACATTGGTCGAGTTGGAAAAGAACATCCAAAACGAATTCAACCTTTCCAATACATTGGTGCAGACGGATCGCGAAGCCGGTGATAAGCTGATGTTGTTGGAAGGCTTCGTCCCCGCGGAAGAGGCTCCGGCTATGGAGGCCGCCCTTGAAAAAGAAGGTTACTATTTCCAGGAGTTGGATATACAGGATGGGGACCGGGTCCCGATCAAGCTGAAAAATAACAAGTTCAGCCGGTTGTACGAACCGATCACCAAGATGTTCTCCTTGCCGAACTATGCCGAGTTCGACCCGACGCCTCTTTTTGCCCCTTTCTTCATGCTTTTCTTCGGGTTGTGTTTCGGAGACGGGGGATATGGCTTGTTGGTGTTATTGGTTTGCACGTTCCTCAAGCGGAAAGTCAATCCGGACTTCAAGCCTTATCTGACCTTGTTCCAATATTTGGGCTTAGCGGCTATAATCGTCGGCACCTGCACGGGGTCTTTCTTCGGGATCGCATTGGCCGATGTCCCGGCATTCTCGAAAGTGAAAGATTACTTTGTGAGTAGCGACAATCTGATGACATTCTCGATCGTTATCGGCTTGGTCCAGATTATCTTCGGAAAGACGGTTGCCGCTTTTAAGATGAAAGCGCAGAAGGGTGTCAAATATAGTATCGCTCCTTTTGCCTGGGTTTTTGTCATTACGGCTTTGGCGTTGGCATTCGGGCTTCCGATGCTGAATTTGCAATTGCCAGAAAGCGTCAAGACGGTCTTTATCGGCATTGCGGTTGTCGGCTTGGTTGTCGCTTACCTCTATAACTCGCCGGGAAAGAATGTCTTCCTGAATTTCGGTACGGGGCTTTGGAATACCTATAATATGGCTTCCGGGTTGCTGGGCGACACGTTGTCGTATATCCGGTTGTTTGCAATCGGTTTGACAGGCGCGATTTTGGGAGGTGTATTCAACCAGTTGGCCGTAGATATGACGGAGGGCATGAACATCGTGTTGCGTGCGGTATGCATGTTGCTGATCCTGCTGGTCGGCCATGCTATCAACATCGGGCTTTGTACGATCAGTTCGCTTGTCCATCCCCTACGTCTTATCTTTGTCGAATATTATAAAAATGCCGAATTTGAAGGAGGAGGTAAAGAGTACCGGCCTTTTAAGAAAGCATAGGCAAACGAGATATGTTTTCCATTATTAAAAAGTAAATTAAACAATAACAAAAAAATAAATTAAAACAATTATCATTATGGAACCAATTTTATTAGCTTATCTGGGTATTGCGTTGATGACAGGTCTGACTTTCATCGGTAGTAGTTATGGGGTGACGATAGCGGGTAACGCCGTTGTCGGGGCAATGAAGAAGAATCCCGATGCACTGGGTACTTATATCGCGTTAAGCGCATTGCCTTCTTCTCAAGGATTGTATGGATTCGTGGGCTATTTCATGATGCAGAAGTTTCTGGTCGATAGCATTACGATGTTGAATGCGACCGCTATCTTCGGTGCAGGCTTGGTGTTAGGTTTTGCCGGTTTGTTCTCTTCCATCCGACAGGCGGAAGTTTGTGCAAATGGTATCGCTGGTGTCGGGGCCGGTCACAATGTGTTCGGTGCTACTATGGTGATGGCCGTATTCCCCGAATTGTATGCCATCTTGGCTTTGTTGGTTGTTATCCTGATCGGTGGTACTCTTCCGGTATAATATCATAAAATAAACGAAGGAGGAGGTGTGTCAAAACTCCTTTATCACGATCTTTTAGGCACGGATTTCACGGATTTACACGGATAAATTTATTATCTTTCCGTGTAATCCGCGTAATTCGTGCCTAAATTATGTCTATTGTAAGCAAGATTTTCTTTTGACACACCTTCTTTTATTTATATAAAAACAACGTCAAATGAAAAAACAACTACTATTAGCGATGCTTTGTGCCGGTATGTTCTGCGGTACGGAAGCTCAAGGGCAGGAGACGGAGCGGCTATCCGGATACGTTCAAGCGGAACGTTTCACGAAAGAGAAGCTAAACACGATGCTTTTCTCCACTTCTGTCGATCCACATTGGTTCCGGAAGGGCAATAGTTTCTGGTATGAATATAAGACCGGCAACGGTAATGCCTGGTATGTCGTCGATCCGGTGGCAAAGACGAAGCGTCCGCTTTTCGACCTCGACGATATCGCTGCGCAGATAACCGAGATCGTCAAAGACCCGTTCACCGCCCAGCAACTACCCATCCGGAAGCTCGAAGCAGGAGAGGACGGACGCACTTTCACTTTTCAGATCACTTCTTCGCAAGATGCCAAGAAAGACAGTACCGACAAGGATAAAGGGCCGAAGAAAGAGATCTTCTTTTTCTCCTACGACTATCCTACGCGCAAGCTGACTTGGCTCAAGGATAAGAAAAAAGAGACGGAATATCCCGACTGGGCCTCTTTCTCACCCGATGGCAGGACGGTCGTGTATGCAAAAGATCTGAACCTCTACCGGATGTCCCGTGAGGACTACGAGAAGTTGAAGAAAGACGATAAGGATAGTACGGTTACGGACATACAACTCACAACTTTCGGTGTGAAAGACTTCGGTTTCGGCCAACCTTATAGTTTACTAAACACCGACACGCTTTGCAATGGTAAACGGAAAGGGGTTTGGGGTATCGTCTGGTCACCCGATTCCCGCTATTTCGCCGTGACGGTTGAAGACGAACGTGCCGTGAAAGATCTCTGGGTAATCAACTCCATGGCTTCGCCCCGCCCGACATTGGAAACCTACAAATACCAGATGCCCGGCGAGAAGGAAGCGCCCGTCGAACACCTGTTCCTGTTCGATATGAACGACAATAGCTACAAGGAAATCCGTACGTCCGCATTCAAAGACCAGACGTTGCGTCTGGCACGTCGGCCATGGCAACAGAAAGACCGCGACCGGAAAGAGGTGGCGAGTGTTTGGCTGGGCGATAACGACCGTTTCTTCGTCACCCGTTCGAGCCGCGACCTGCACCGCATCGACATTTGTTCGTATACGGTCGGCCAGGATTCTATTCGTCCGATTATCGAAGAACGGATGAACACGTATCAGGAAGTTCGCCCGTTGGCAACCGTCGGCAATGGCAAAGAACTGATCCAGTGGAGCGAACGCGACGGTTGGGCGCACCTGTACCTCTATGACGGCGAAGGCAACCTGAAGAACCGCATCACACGCGGCCCTTGGCATGTGGACCAGATCGTGAAGGTGGACGAAGCTAAACGTGTCGTTTATTTCCTGGCTAACGGGAAAGATAAAGATGAAAATCCCTACTACGAACATCTGTATCGTGTGGGTCTCGATGGAAATGGTTTGCAACAGGTCACGCCGGGCGACTATTTCCACATGGTCAGCATGGATGACAATGCGGCCTTCGTGGTTAATAACTATTCGCGTGTGAACACGATCCCGCGTACGGATTTGATGGATAGTAACGGCCGGAAACTGATGACGCTCGAAGAGAGTGACTTCTCTGGGTTGCTGGCGGCCGGTTACCGGTTTCCCGAACCTTTCAAGGTGAAGGCGGCAGATGGCGTGACCGATCTCTACGGTGTGATGTACAAACCGTTCAACTTCGATTCAACGGCCCTGTATCCGATTATCGATTATGTATATCCGGGTCCGCAGGTCGAAGCTACCGTTTATCCGTTCAGCCGCATGAGCGTGCGCACGGATCGTCTGGCACAGGCCGGCTTCGTCGTGATCACGGTCGGGAATCGGGGCGGACATCCGAGCCGTTCGAAGTGGTATCATAACTTCGGCTATGGCAACTTGCGCGATTATGGGTTGGCGGATCAGAAGGCGGCTATCGAGCAATTGGCCAACCGCTATTCATTTATCGACATCAACCGCGTCGGCATTCATGGTCATTCGGGTGGCGGATTCATGTCTACGGCTGCTATCCTGCAATATCCCGACTTCTTCAAGGCTGCTGTTTCGTGTGCAGGAAACCATGACAACCGCATTTATAACCGTTGGTGGAGCGAAACGCATCATGGCGTGAAGGAAGTGGTCAGCGAAAAGGGCGACACGACTTTCGTCTACAACATCAAGACGAATGAAGAGATCGCTCCGCGCCTGAAGGGGCACCTGATGCTCGTACACGGTGATATCGACAATAATGTCCATCCGGGTAATACGCTACGTGTGGCAGATGCCCTGATCCGAGCCGGAAAACGTTTCGATATGTTGCTTTTGCCGCAACAACGACATGGCTTCGGTGACATGGACGAATATTTCTATTGGCGTATGGTCGACTATTTCTCTCGCAACTTGCTTGGCGAGCAGGAGACATCGGTAGATATCCCGAAACGATAACTAAAGTGCACCCCGAAGTTTTATGTCTGACTTTTGGGGTGCACTTCATCTTTTTTTGTTATTTCCCGGTATTCAATTTTTGAATCAGGATTTCACTGGCCTTGAATTTTACTGATGTGCGGGCACGTATTTTACATTCTTCTCCTGTGCGAAGGTTACGTCCCGGACGTTCTGTCTGGTAGTGGGGAATCAGTTTGCCAAAATAATGAATGCTCACCCCTTCACCTTCTGAAAGTTTTTCGGTTATTAGATCGATGTATGAATTCAGAAATTTCTTCGCGGCAACGTCCGTACATTCCATCCGTTGTGCCAATTCCTTAATTAGAGCTCTTTTTGTAGTCATATAATAGTTTGTTTTATCGTTATTGTTTTTCTTTTCCTACCCTGTCCCTGGGCGGATTTGTTCAAGATGAAAAAGCGCGGGACCGTTGTTTTTAATACTATCGCTAATCCTGATTAGTATAAACATAGCCCACGCTTTACAAATACGATAAAACGTAAGGAGCTGATTGTTTAGCTACTTCTCCCGGATGGCTTGAAATTGTCTAGATTTCTACTTAGGGATAATACTAAAATCGCTTATTGTGGAAAAATTATTGTCTTATTAATTCATAGGCATTTTTGTTAAATTGTCCGGTAGTCCTCCGAAATCGGACGTATTATAAAATAAAAAAGCGTGAGGACTGTTGTTCGGACTTAAGTAGAGGTTCTAGACAACCCGCCATGAGTTCTATGCAACAGTTTGCTCACGCCCTTATGCTATATACATGAGTATATAATCGAAACATGAGCATTTTTGTTTATGACCCTTCTATGGCTTGAAATTGTCTAGATTTCTACTTAAGGATAAACCAAAACGCTTTTCATATAAATCATAAAATAATGTTTCCTTGACGCTTCAAGGTTCAATTATCACGACAAAGATAGGAAACATCTATGAAAAACCCGATTCATTTCATTAAAAAAGCTCTTATTTATTCACAGGTTTTGAGAATTTAATAAGGGCGTGAATTTATAATTTCCAATTCCCTATAGCAATAACAATGTCTAGATTCCTACTCCGATGAATTGGTTTTACCTCCATACCTGACCACTTTTTCAACGAGATGTTCGGGATTTGTGACTGAAAGATACGATTTTGCATTCAATAATCAAGTGCCGTTTTAATTTGTTTACGACTCTGGAAACTGGAAAGAAATACGGAACAATCCGCTTCTCGGATTAAAAAGCCCGGCTAATGAGAGAAGTTGTAGGGCGGTGATTGTGACAGGAAGGAGCGAGAGCGTAGTGGAAGCAAAATGTTTTTCTTTGTAAAAGTATTTCTTGATTATTATGGAGAATTACAATTTCACTTTTCGTGACTTTGGAACTGGAACTGGACGGAATGGACTGTTTTCCTATGTTATTCCGGAGGGATGGATGAGAGTGTCAAGAGGGGGCAAACAAATCAGAAAAAGAGGGATATGAGAGTGTTGTTAAAAAATGTTGTCATTGAATATTTTAATAATTCTTATCATGAAACAATTGTTCGGAGACCTGCAAAAAGGATGAAAATAAGTGCGGATCGTCTCATTCATCAATCACATCGCGTAACTCGGAGACGGTGTCGTCAAGATGAAGAAGTAACTGCACTTATGCTTCTTGATAATTTTATAATTCCTCTCTCACTAAAAAAAATAGTTCATAAAATAATCTAAATAGTTTGGAAACTATTTTTTTTAGTTACATTTGTCCCGAACAAACAAAATATCATGAAACGACTGACTATAAGAGAAGAAGAGATCATGGGCTATTTCTGGACGAAAGGCCCTTTGTTCGTCAAACAATTGCTTGAATTTTATGACGAGCCGAGACCGCATTTCAATACCCTTTCAACAATTGTACGCGGATTGGAGGATAAAGGCTTCCTAGCACATAACACGTTTGGCAATACTTACCAATATTATGCCGTGGTGACGGAAGCCGACTATAGCCGGGGTACCTTGAAAAACGTCATTGCCAAATATTTCAACAATTCCTACCTCGGCGTTATCTCTTCGCTGGTGAAGGAAGAGGAGATTTCGGTGGAGGAACTGAAGGAGCTGATCGAATCGATTGACAAGCATGGGCGATCTGAGAACGTCGAATGCGGGCGGCTCACGGATCGCCCCAATGGTGACAATTAAGGGGCTGTGTTTATTTTTCAATTTTTCAATTTCAATTTTAAATTTTCAAAATGGGAACATTTTTAGTCTTCATAATGAAATCCACCTGTTGTTTGGCGGTGTTTTATCTGTTCTATCGTCTGCTTTTGAGTCGGGACACGTTCCACCGTTTCAACCGGATGGCGCTTCTCAGCGTGATAGCCTTTTCAATTGCAATTCCTTTTATACGGCTTGTTACCGATGAACCGACCGGTGTGCAACGTACGGTATTGGACATCGAGCGGTTATTGCAGATGACCGGGACTCCTGTGGAAGAAGAGAGTCGCTTCCCGTTTTGGTTGGCGAGCCTGTTTATGGCCTATATCGGCGGATGCCTCTTTTTTGCAGGACGGTTCCTCTATTCCGTTTGCCAGATCATACGTCTGGTGCGTTCGGGTGTGGCAACCGTATTGGAGGATGGGATGCAGCTTGTCGTGACCGACAGGACGATCCAGCCTTTCAGCTGGATGAAATATATTGTCATCTCTCGCATTGATATGGAAGAGAGCGGAGCCGAAATCCTGGCGCACGAACAGGCACATATCAGGGCTTGCCATTCATTGGATATGTGGCTTGCCGGATGTTGTACCGTCCTGCATTGGTTCAATCCCGCCGCCTGGTTGCTGAAACAGGAGTTGCAGAACGTGCACGAGTATGAGGCGGACGAAAGTGTGATCGCGCATGGCGTGGATGCAAAACATTATCAATTATTACTGATAAAGAAGGCGGTCGGCGCACAGCGTTTTACCTCTATGGCCAACAGCTTCAACCATAGTAAACTAAAAAAGCGTATTAACATGATGTTAAAACAAAAATCAAATCCCTGGGCTCGCCTGAAGTTCTTTTATGTGCTTCCGCTTGCAACCGTTGCCGTTGTTGCATTCGCCCGTCCTGAAATCTCCCGACCGTTGGAAAAAGTTTCCGATGTGGAGCTTACCGAAGTCCTCACGCCCCAACACGACAAAAAGATGTCGCAGGTAGAGAAACAAAAGGAAGTCCGTAACGAAGTTCGCCAGGAAAAAAAGCAGGCGCACAAAGATAAACCTCAAGTCGAGATGGCAGTCAACCAGGAGCCTCGCGAGGAGGTAGTCGTCATCGGCTACGGATCGATGACGCATCAGGATGGAAAGGTCTTTGACATAATAAAAAAAGACAGGCCTCTCTTGCGTTCTCTGGAACTTAAATCGAATATGCGTCCTGCCAAAGGTGTCGGATATGCCAAGCCGGACCCGCTTGTCATAGTCGACGGTGTCGAATATACGGATGGACTGGATAAAATCGATTCTGACAAGATCGAATCGATATCAATAATGAAAGATAAGAACGCCATCGAAATGTACGGAAAAAAAGGGGCGGCAGGCGTGATTCTGATCACAACGAAAAAAAGATCTTCTAAAGTAAAATAAAAAATCGTATGAAAAATCATGTGTTTGCGGCAATGGCGTGTCTTTTTCTTGCCGCTTGTGGTAGCGGAGGCGAGACGAAGGTGGCAAAACTCGAAGTGATCCCTTTGGGAGCCGCTTTCGACAATCAGACGGAGTTGAAGGCTTCCGATTGTTTCAGGAAAATACGTTATGTCGCATTGGAAACAACGGATAGTTGCCTGGTGGGACAAGGGGCGTATACTGTCGTCCTGAATGATTGGATTGTGGTAACATCCGGGCGAGACCGTTGTCAGTTGTTCGACAAAAAGACGGGTCGTTTTATCCGTTCGATAGGGCATGTGGGCGAAGATCCCGAAGGCTATTCGAATGTTCACGGAGGTTGGCAGAATCCGTACATCGGCAAACTGAGTTTTCCTGGCTGGAAAAATAAAATCGTTGTTTATGGAGCGGACGGTAAATTCGACCATATCTGGACTCCTCCGATTCCTGCCGGACAGTTTCCGGCAATGTCTGCGTTCGATTACCTGGACGCGGATGTTATCGCCGGCTATTATTCGGCTACTGATAGCTTGCCTGCCCGTATTGCATTGTTCCGTGGAGATGAGACTGTCCGTGTGGAATCATTGCTGACGGAGCAGGAGGGAGACAGGGCGATCACTCCGAACGACATCGCTTCCATCTCGGTTCTGAAAGATGGTGGAGATGGCATGATGATCCTGAAATACAAGGACAATAAATCTGCTGCCTATTCGCTTGGCAACAGTTGTTTCTGGCATGCAGGCAACGATCTTTATTTCCGTCGGTCTTACAATGACACGATCTATCAGGTGTCGGCAGAGAAAGGGTTACAACCTGTGCGCGTGCTGGATTTAGGTACCCATGACTGGCCTTACAACGAGCGTTTTGAGGATAAGAAAGAGGCTATCTACCCGACAAAGTTCATGGAAAACGAAGACGTGATCCTATTCCGTTTTATGACAAATGTCTATAACGACAAACAGAAGACTTATAATGCCCTTTACCGGAAAGCGGACGGAACCGTTAGAGTCTGCCTTTTCGACGATAAGATTACCGACGATATGAACGGTTTCCTTCCTTTACAACCCGTATCAGTCTCCGCCTCCGGCGAATTTTCCGCCATTCTCCCTTCGGAAGAGGTCGTATCCTGGTTTGAGGATAACGCCGGTGAAACGGATATCCCTGCCGGGGTAGCCGCCTTGAAGAAGATAGGTGAGGAAGATAATCCGGTAGTGGTGATTATGGAGTAGGAAAGTACTGCCTATCGCTTTTGAATTCCATGCTTGTGAAATAAAAGTTTCATAGGCATGGAATTTTTATTGTATATTTACCCAATAAATTAATGACAGCTAATGGAACGTTTTAAAGTCGGAATTATAGGAGCCGGGCACATCGCCCGCAAAATGGCGCATACGTTGCGCGATATGGAAGGGGTTGAACCGTATGCGGTCGCTTCCCGTAACTTGGAAAATGCCGAAGGGTTTGCCCGTGAATGGGGTTTTGCACGGGCTTACGGATCATACGAGGAATTGGCGGATGATCCCGCAATACAGTTGATTTATATCGCCACCCCTCATTCCCACCATTTTGAGCAGGCGCGGATGTGCCTCGAAAAAGGCAAGCCGGTCTTATGTGAGAAAGCATTTACCGCCAATGCAGAGCAGGCGGAAGCGTTGATACGCCTGTCGAAAGAGAAACAGGTTTTCCTGACCGAGGCGATCTGGACACGTTATATGCCTTTCTCCAAGACGCTTCGCGAACTAGTCGACGGCGGGACGATCGGTCGTGTGATGATGTTGACGGCCAATATCGGCTATCCGATTGCCGAGAAGGAGCGTATCGCCAAGCCGGAACTTTGTGGCGGAGCTTTGCTGGATATCGGCGTTTATCCGATCAATTTTGCAAGGATGCTTTTCGGTTCGGAGATTACAGGCATTACTTCTGCCTGCGTGAAAGGGGAGACGGGAGTGGATTTGCAGAGCAGTATTACGTTTGTGTATCGGAACCATCGGATGGCTGTTTTACAAATGACCGCTTTCTGTGCGAACGACCGGCAGGGAGTCATTTCGGGAGATAAAGGATACATAATCGTCGACAATATCAACAACCCGCAGCAGGCAATCGTCTATTCGATCAACCATGAGGAAGTGGCTCGTTATACCTGTCCGCCACAGATAACGGGTTTCGAATATCAGGTGCAGGCTTCCATTGACGCGATCCGTGAGGGAAAGATAGAAACGCCTTATATGCCGCATGTGGAAACCTTGCACATCATGCAGATGCTGGATGACCTCCGGTCCGAATGGGGCGTACGGTTTCCGATGGACAGTGGAATTTGAAAATTAAAAATTAAAAATTGAGAATTGAAAATTAGTAGTAGAACATTTAATTTTCAATTCTCAATTTTTAATTTTTAATTTATTTCGTGGATGCGGATTTCTGTTTGTCCTGCGTTATGCAGTTCCAGAGTCTTTACATTTTCTAACGCTTCCTTTTTCAGCTTGATGTAATTTGCCGGACCGGAATAAAGCACCTTTTTCGCTTTGCCTTTCAATGGTGCGCCTTCCACTACGACTTGGCTGCAAGGGGAGCCGGACAGGTACAGTTCGAGCGGGCCCTCTTTGTTATCCTTGTTGATCGCAATATGTGAACCGGCAGTCAACGTATTGACAGATTCCAGGTTCTTGTCATACATCAGGCGGGCAGGATCGATGGAGGTGTCTTCCTTCGTTGTCACGGTAAATTCGTACAGGTAGATTTGCATCTGTTTGTCCGTAGCATTCCGCATGCGGATATAACGTGCTTCGGGAACGATCTTTTCCAGCTTGAAGCGGGCCTGGTCGGTGGGAATATCGGCGATAGTCGTCCATTGTTTACCGTCGGCGGACCATTCGAATACTCGTCCCTTGTTTTCGCTCTTCGGCAGGCTGAAGTTAAAAGAGGTAGCCTCTTTTTGTAATTCCCAAGTGAGGCCGAAGGATTGTCCCGGCTCTATGCGCAGTACTTCGTTCAGGCGGTTGTATCCGATTTGGTCCTTGCCTTCCTTCAATGGCTGATATTTCAATTGTTCGATATCCGTCAGGATAGAAGCTTTGCTCATCCGGGTGGCGGCATCTGCCCGGTTTGCGAACAGCAGGGTGCTTTCGACTCCTGAATGTATCTCCTGTATGAATGGAGTCAGGACGCGCGAGCCGACTTTCACACCTTTCTGGTACGGATTCTGGTTGTAAGTCCGGTCGATCGTGCGCATGCTGTCGAGCAGTGATGTGAGCGACAGATACGATTGCCAGGTGGAGGCACGATCTTCGCCTTGTCCGGTTTCGGCAGTACGGATGGCCGCTTGTCCGGCCTTTCCTAACAGGTGGAATTGCATCAGCCACGGTTTGATTTCGTCTATCAGCGCCTTGTTGCGGCTTGTCTCGATAGCTGCCGGAGCGGCTGTGATTTCGGCGAACAATCGGTTCATCCGGTCGGCCGCATCTGTATTATAGTCGTGCAGGCGGAAGTCATTGAGGAATGCTTCGGCATAACCGGCATTACGGGCGGATTCGTCGCGGCGGTAACGGTGACCGTTTGGTCCCGGATCGCAGTTGTTCTCGCAGAACGTCCGGAATGCTTCCGGTGCTTCCGGCAAAACGTAACGGCAGGCTTCGTTGAAGTCGCTTTCGGGATTATAGGCTTTCATGTTCCAGGCATAATCGGCAACTCCGTAAAGGGCCACTTTGGAGGCTTCCGCCCGTTCCATCGGGTTGGCTACAAAACCGGACATGGCATGGACCGCATTCGGATCGAGCCCGTAAGACGGACCCATCAGCAGATGGTCGCGGCAGTAGTCGCTTACAGGGAAATTCCACCAGACATATGACGGGCGTTGGATGCGCTTGTTTACCCATTCCTGTCCTTCGAGTGTGATGTCGTGGATCACGCTGTTGCCGGTCCACATCACATGGATCGCCGGGTCGAGCGTTCTGCCCAGCACATCCAGGTAGTCGCTTCCCGCCCAGGCCCGGTTATATTCGGTCGGACACATGATCAGGGGGCTGACGCCTTCTTTCTTTTCGATAAACTCCTTTTGCAGGAAATTGAGCAGGTCGGCTTGTTTGTCCGCCTTGGCTCCTTCACCGGAAATATCGTCGAAGAAAACCGCGAAAGAGCGGACTCCCAAATCGTACATCATTCCGAACTTGTTCAGCACATTCGTCCGGTCTTCATCTGTCCATTTGATGTCCAGGCCCGGATGAATCGCCCAGACGAAGTCCACCTTGTTGGCGGCGGCTTCCTTTACCAGATCCTTGATCTGTGCCGCTTCCTTTTCCGGATAAGGTTTGCGCCAGTTCGGGGAACTGTGGTAGGGATCGTCCTTCGGCCCGTAGATATAGGTGTTCATCTTCATCTTGCCATAAAAACGAAGTTGCTCGATGCGGTCGGCATGACTCCAGGGATCGCCGTAAAAACCTTCGACGGTTCCACGGTAAGCAACATCGGGATAGTCTTTGATAACACCGAGTGGCAGTGTCGTATTGCCTTGCCCGTCGGTTTGGGCTAATTGTTGCAGTGTCTGTGCTGCGTAGAAAAGACCGCGACTGTCGGAAACTGCTATGTTGATTTCTTTTGGTGTGATAACTAACAGATAGGCTCCTGAACGTTTCAGTTCGGGTGTCCGGTCTTCCATCGATGTGATTTTAAGCGGTAGCGCTTCGGGATTGTCAGTCATCGACAAGGTTTGCCTGATCAGTCGCATGGCATCTTCATCCGGATGCTGCATGCCGGAAAGGGTGAAACCATGAGGCGCTTTCAACCGGTTGGTCGACAGTGTGACTTCCTGCGGTTGCGGATGGATGCCCGGCAAGGGATTTTGTGCTTGCAGGACACCTCCTACAAGGAGGGCGACGGTTAGATTTAGTAGTTTCATATTTGAGTTGTTTAGGTGATTAATGAATGGTCTGAATGATGGATCGCATTGGCATTCAATCGGGTAACATCCATCCCGTAGGGGCGGAGTTGAACACCGTCCCTACGGGTTGCCATTGTGTAATTATATACCGGATAAATCGTCCTTTACCGTACAGAAAACAACAACGTCTTTCCATTTACGTCGCTCCATTCAGTCAAAAGCTGGCGCAGTGCCTTGTATTCGGAAGATGTATAAAGTTGTTTGTTCAGTTCCAGGCTGCGGGTGACAGTTACCGTACGTCCGTTTTTCTTGACGGCGACGGTCAGGCTACCGGCGGCATTGCGGATCGTCTTGTCGGTTTCCGGTGTGCGCAGTTCCATGTTTTCAGGACATTCGATCGTGTATGTATAAACTTCATTGACAGGGCGCGGGATCAGCAGGTTCTCTTTCCGCTGGCTGTTCAGATGGCCATAAGGCAGATGGGAGAAGCCGGAAGCATCTTCTGGCAATGTGATCGTTGCATATCCGTTTTGTTTGTTTAAGGAAGCCGGGGTTCCCATGTTGCCGGTCTTGAAATAAGGCAATAGCTCTTTCCCTACGGATCCTTTGGTCATAGTTGTCAAATTACCATCTTTCTTGAATGTCAGCGTGATGTCATTCTTAATCTGGTAATCTTCAAGGGTAGGAACGGCAACGGCTACCGGTTTCCCTGTTTGCAGGCTGAAAAGCGGAGTCCGGTCGAAGTTCACCGTTTGCGGACGGCGGGTGGAAGAGGGAGAGAACAGATACAATTCACCGTTCACCATGCAGGAGACGAGCAACTGGTCGACTGCTCTCAGTGCCAATCCTTTGTCTGCGTGAGCTTGGTAAGTTACCATTGGTTCGGCCTTGAAACCGGCTCCATCCAACAGGCCTGCGAGCAAGTTGGCTTTTTCGGCTTCAGTCCCGTAAGCAGTGCTCATGACTGCATCGGCAGGGCGGAGGCGATAGCCGGTCTGGTCCAGCGTCAGCCCGTTGTTGGCAATGTGGTTGGTCGTATATTCGAGGATCGCTTCCAGTTTGTCCTCGTCCTTGTCTTTTCCCTCGATCAGGCTTTCTGCCAGAGTTGTGAGTTGTGGATCGCCGGAAGGATTGAACTGTTTGAGCAGGGTTGCCAATGCCTCCCCTTCGGATGCGTAAGTCGTGGCGGCGAGAAAAGGAACGTCGCCATTCCGGACGGAAACGAACGGGGCGCGGGAAGAAGCCGGCAGGTTACGCAATGTCCAACTTGTCGTACGGATTCCGCCGGATTGTTTGACGGACGCTTTTGCCGGATTGTTTGCCAACGTGTAGGCAAGCTCTTTGGCTTCGGGCGTCACGATCGTCAGGGTGTATTCCTTGACGGGAGAAGATTGGAGCAGCTCTTCGAAAATGTCTACCTCCGGCAGATAACCCGGTTTGGAAGTGACCGTGTAGTCGAGATAGATCGTCGCTCCCAATTCCAGGCCCGTATGGACGACAACCATTTCTTTCAGGTGGTTGTAAGCCGGAGCATCGGCCGCATTGCGGGGAAGAACTTCCACGAAAGCGTTGTCCGGCGTCTTGATGATCGTGCCGTCTTTCTGTTTGGTGTAAGACGAGTTGATCTTCAGTTCCTGGTAGTGCGGATTGTACACGATGAAGCTTTCCCCGTATGTACCGTTCATGGCCGTGTGGGTGAAAAGTGTCAGTTCCATGTTATAGCGGAACTCCTGGCTGCCGTCGGCATTAAGCGTCCAGGTCTTTGCCAGTTTTTTATATTCGGCTTCCGATGCTCCGAAGGCTGTCGTGGCCATTAGCAGCAGGCAAAGGAGGAAGGCGAGTTTATGTTTGTTTCGTATCATTTGATTTATGATTTATAATTTGTGATTTTAGATAGGGTACCATCTGTTCTAATAGATAGGGTATCATCTATTCTAAGGATTGGGGTACCATTCATTCTAAGGATTGGGGTACCATTCATTCTAAGGAATGGGGTACCATCTATTAGGCGGGATGGGGTGTCATCTTTTTATGACGATATAATCCCCGAACGACTTATGTGCATTCACGGCACTCCGGAACCCGTTCCAGTCGCCTGCCTCGTACACGCGTTTCTTCAATGCCAACTTCTGGTGCAACATCACTTTGTTGCCGTCCTGGCGGAGGGAACCTTCGAAGTCGGCGGCAGAACTTTGCGTACTGTCTTCTTTCCCGTCACCCGCTAACTGATAACCTGCGGGAAGTTGGATCGTTTCGTCCAGTTCGACCAGGCGCGAGCATGCATCCTTGAAACCATACCGGCGTTCTTCGAGGTCGGTGTTGATACGCAGATAACTTTTTACCTGGTTGTAAAGGTTATTCATCACCAGCGGCTTGAACAGCATTTCTCCTTCTCCGGGAAGGGCATAACCGGGTATTTCATAACGGAATGTCATTTTGATCGGTGCAGCCTGGTAGTTTTTCGGGTCTTTGCCATAATCCACACTGATAAGGCGGGCTTTAGGCGAAACGGCAAGGAGCTGGCTTTCCAATGCGGACTGCCACTGAGACTGCCAGCCGGTGGTGAAGATACGGCGGATATTGCTGTCCGATTGCCCTTCGGCAGTGATCGTGAACTGTCCGGTCAGCGTACCTTTGGCATCCAGCCGGTTGTCGGCCTTGATGCGGACGTAATGGTTTTCCGGTGCGGAAACCGGTGTGAGGCAGAGGTCGGAACCTTCGGGGACTCCCGGCAAGTAGTTCTGTTGCTGTTCGGCGCTGCTCCACAATTCGCGGCAGAAAGGAACCCAGGTCGGATCGAGCGGCATATAGGTCCCGCTGGAAAGTTTCACGACGGCGACACAATGGTTGAAGTGGTCGGCCGGGATGCTTTCCACGCGGCTGCCCGCCATCGTCATAGCCGGATAGGCTTCGAAGCCTGCCATACGCAGGAAAGCGATCAGGGTACCGGCAATGTCCTTGCAGACACCGCAACGGTCTGTGTAATTCATTTTCAGGTTATGCAGCGTGTAACCTTCGCCTTTGCCCATCGATATGCCGGAGTAGCGGATATTGTCGGCAACCCAGTGGGTGAGGACGGCGATCTTTTCCATCTCCGTCTTTTTGCCTTTGATCAATTCATCCACTTTCTTCTGGGCTTCGGGAATGGCGTCGAAGCTGCCGTAGTCTTCGTTCACTTTGTTGAACCAAAGGGATTTGTCTTGCCAGCGCGGTGTTGACGACATCATCAGTTTCGGTGCTGCGTCGAACAGGTCGACCATGTTCGGTTCGCGTTGGGTCGGCATGATGTCCGTGCTGACGAATGTATAGGCTTTCCGGCCGTCCTCGTAGCGCATGGACGAGGTGCATTCTCCCTGATAGAACTGGAATTGCATCTCTTTCTCCATCGGGATATTTACCTTATATACCTTGCGGACGGTCGGTTCGGTCGCCCAGAAAGGGACGATATCATAGAATTGTCCGCGCATGGGCGGGATGAAACGAGATTCATCGTCACCTGTACCGGCAGTCAGCAGGGCGTAGGTGAACCCTTTCTTGTCGATCTGGTAGTCGATGATATCGCCCGGATCGAGACGGCCTACTTCCATCATGATCTGCCGTGCTCCCCAGTAGATGGCACGGGCGGGAGCGGCATAATCCTGTTGCCGGGTGATGTCGAGGTTGACCACGTCGCCATTGGCTTTATAAATGGTGACGCGGTGGAACTCAGCATGTGCCGTCAGCGGATCATAATCGTATTTAAGGATGCGATTGGCGACCGCTCCGCGTGTGTTCATGACTTTGACGATCTTGCAGACAGTGAAAGAGCCGGAGCCGGTAGGCTGCACGGTCACTGCGGTACTGTCGAGCAGGTTTACGCAATCGTAACCTGCATATAATTCCGGCTTTTGCAGAGTCGGATCGGGTGCCGTCCGGCAACTTTCCCCACTTTGCCCGTAGGCGGACGCCGTGGTGAGAAGGGCGGAGACGAAGATGGATAAGTACTTCATAAAATATAGTGTTTTTGTATGTTTATTTATATTAATCCCGAAATAATTTAACTCGTATATCTTTCCGTTGCCAGTTTCCGGCATGCCGCCCGGTCGATCTTTCCGCTTCCGGTGAGGGGGATTGCTTCAATCCGCAGGATGTGTTTCGGACGCTGGTATTTGGGTAATCGTTCAAATATCTTTTCTTCCAATTCGGAAAGGAGGCTGTTCTCCGGTAAGCAAAGAGACTGTTTTCCAATAAGGGAAGCGGCTGTTCCCTTACCAGGGGAGCGGTCGTTCCCTGCGGTGACCAATAAAACCATCGCCTCTCCGAACTTCGGGTCTGGAACGGATGTTATGGCAAAGTTAGCAGAAATAAGGGGACGCAAGGCCTCCTCCACAATCTCCGTTTGTATTTTTATGCCTCCACTGTTGATGATATTGTCTTTCCTTCCCAAGATGCGGAAACGGCCGTCCGGGAGCAGCTCGGCTACATCGTTCGTGACGAGTGTCTCGTCGGCGACAAGCGGAGCATTTATCACCAATGTACCTTCTGTCGAGAGTGATAGCTTGACAGAAGGGAAAGGCGTGTAATAAGGAGATGCATCCGGTCCGTTCAACCGCCGGAGGGCGATATGCGAAAGTGTTTCCGTCATCCCGTAGGTGGAATAGACGCGGATAGGCAATCCTTGTATCCGGGCTTCCAGCTCACTGTCGATGGAGCCGCCGCCGATGATCAGGATATCGGTTTGGCAGAGCCGCTCCCGTTCTTCCGGTACTTGAAGTGTATTGTACACTTGCAACGGGATCATGGCGGCGAACCGGAGGGGCATGTCGATGTCTGCCATCGGATGCCCGGAAGGTTCACGCACGACCAAGTCCAATCCTGCCACGAGTGACCGGACGACCATCATCTTCCCGGCAATGTACCGGAGCGGCATGCAAAGGAGGGCTTTATCTCCTTGCCGTAACCCTAAATAATCGCAGGTGAGGCGGGCGCTGTTCATCATTTGCTCCTTGCGGACCGTGATTCGTTTGGGTGTACCGGTCGAACCGGAAGTCTGTACCTCCAAGTAAGGAGAGGCAGACTTCCAATCGTCCAGGAAAGTTTGTAAATCTTCTGATATCTTTGGTATTGCCATAAATCTAAAAGTCTGTAAGCTATTTGGGGTTCGACCAAAGGCGATCCCCCTCTACCACCAACGGCATGTCGATGTTGTTGGTGAAGAGGTCGCCGGTCCCCAACCCTTGCGGAAGCGGATTGTCGAAAGTCGCGCACCACTGGGCGATGGCGTTCAGGCCGACATTCGATTCCAAAGCCGAAGTGATCCACCAGCCGATCTGCCGTTCCTGGGCTTCCTTGATCCATTCGCTACAGCCGTACAGACCTCCGTGAAGGGACGGTTTCAGGATGATATATTGCGGATGGATGAAAGAAAGCAATTCTTTCTTCTTCTCCGGCGTGTTGCAACCGATCAGTTCTTCGTCGAGAGCGATGGGAACCGGGGAGGAAGCTGCTAACAGAGCCATATCTTCCCATTGTCCGGCGCGGATCGGCTGTTCGATCGAGTGCAGGTCCAGTTCTGCCAGGCGGTTCAGCTTCGTCATGGCTTCATTCGGTGAGAAAGCGCCGTTGGCATCGACACGCAGTTCGATTTCATCGGAAGAAAATTGTTCGCGGATGATGCGAAGGATTTCCAATTCCTTATCGAAGTCAATCGCTCCGATTTTCAGCTTGATGCAACGGAAACCGGATTCTATCTTGTTAGCCACCTGCTTCGTCATCTCCTTATAACTTCCCATCCAGATCAGTCCGTTGATCGGAATGCCCGCTTCACCACGTGAGAAAGGCGTGTCCCACAAGGCAAAACTATTGGCCTCGTAATGTAAGAGGGCAGTCTCCAAGCCGAATAAGATGGAAGGATAGTCACGCAGTCCGTCTATATCGATCTTGCCTGTGTTGGTGAAGTTTTGGCAGGCCTTAGCCAGCACTTCCTCATATCCGGGAACGTCGTCGCAACTCAGATTAGGCAGTGGAGCGCATTCTCCGACTCCCCAGCGATCGGGATCATCTTTTGAAGAAAGAACCAGAAACCAGCTTTTCCGTTCTGTATACGTCCCGCGTGAAGTGCCTGCCGGTTTCTTGAAATGCAGATCTCTGGGATAAACTTCGATTTTGTAGTGCATAAATTATGTGTTTTATTTAAGGAAATTTCGGATAATCTTCGAAACGAGGCCGGCGTTTTTCGAGGAAAGCTTTGCCGCCTTCCTGGGCTTCGTCGGTCATATAGTAGAGCATGGTGGCATCGCCCGCCAGTTCCTGGATTCCGGCCTGGCCGTCCAGCTCGGCGTTGAGGCCTGCCTTGATCATGCGGAGGGCGAGCGGGCTGAGCAGCATCATTTCTTCGGCCCATCCGACATATTCGTCTTCCAGTTTATCCAAAGGTACGACCTTGTTCACGAGGCCCATGTCGAGTGCCTCCTGTGCATTGTATTTGCGGCAAAGAAACCAGATCTCACGCGCTTTCTTCTGGCCGACAATGCGGGCTAAATAGGATGAACCGAACCCGGCGTCGAAACTTCCCACGCGAGGACCCGTCTGTCCGAATATCGCGTTTTCAGAAGCAATCGTCAGGTCGCAGACCACATGCAGCACATGTCCGCCACCGATCGCAAACCCGTTTACGGCAGCGATCACCGGTTTCGGAATCGAGCGGATCTGCTTTTGTACATCGAGCACATTCAATCTTGCCACACCGTCTTTGCCGATGTAACCGCCGTGACCTTTCACATGCATGTCGCCTCCGGCACAGAAAGCCGTGTCTCCGGCTCCGGTCAGGACGATGACATTGATATCCGGCCGTTCGCGGCAGATATAGAGGGCATCGCTCATTTCCGTCGTCGTAGTCGGAGTAAAAGCGTTGCGATAGCGTTCGCGGTTGATGGTGATGCGGGCAATCCCGTTGTAGAAATCGAAGAGGATTTCTTCATATTCTTTGATGGTTGTCCATTCTCTTTTTGTATCCATAAGGTGAATTTAGTATTATAAATTATGAGATATGTTCTTATTTCTTTAGTTGGTGGTAATATTCTTTGAGCAGCCGTACATCTTCAGCCGCATCCGTGAATACTTCCATCAGCATCGGTCGGCTGTGGGGCGCGGACTGGGTGAAAATTGCCATCGCATCCGTCAGCTCCCCGTCGTTATGGACGGGAAGGTAGTCGAATCCCCGTTCTTCGGCCCATCCTTTGGCGGAAGTTTTGTGCGTGGCGGTCACGAAGCGGTGTGTCTTATTTTCCATTTTCAGTCCGGGGAGCGCCTGGAATATTTCGCCGCCTCCGTTGTTGAGCAGCAGGATGCGCAGGTTACAGCCGAAGTTGGTGTTCCAAAGTGCGTTCATATCGTAAAAGAAACTCAGGTCTCCGATCACCACGAAGTTCAGCTTGTCCGAACAAACGGAGTAGCCGATGGCGGTCGAAAGCGACCCTTCAATCCCGCTCGTTCCCCGGTTGCAGCAGACTTCGACCCCTTCGGGAAGTGTGTATAACTGGGCGTAACGTACGGTCGAACTGTTGCCTAAATGCAAGGCCGCAGGTGCTGGAAGCGATTGGATCAATGCTCCGATGGCAGCCATTTCCGAATAGCCGAATTCCGGTTGCGGCAGGTCACGGGTATTGTTCTCCCATACGCGTGGGAACTCCGTTGTCCGGTTTTCCAGCAGGTAAGCGATCTTTTCGAGGAATTCGAACGGGTCCATCTCGATAACAGTTGTCAGGGAGCCATAAAGATCCGCCACTTCTCCGTCGAGCGAAACATGCCAATGTTCGCGGGGCGGATGCTTGCGGAGGAATTGTTTGAGACGTTTCGACACGATATGTCCGCCGTACGTGATCAACAGATCGGGAACCATCTTTTCCAACTTTTCTTCCGGCAGGGCATAGAGTGCGGCATCGAAATTCTTTACCGGGATGCCGGGAACGGTCTTGTTTCCCGTATGCTCGGTAAGCCAGGCGAAATGTTTGTATAGCAGTTTGGAATATTTCTTTTCAAAAAGATAAATCAGGTTCATCTGTCCGGCAACGATCATGCGGCGGTTGTAGTCGTTCAGCCGCTCGATCAGTCCGGTATATTCACGGTCGTAGACATTTAATCCCTGATAGCGGGTGATGACGCGCACTTTCGGCAATTCCTCTGTGGTGAAGCGGAATAATGGTTCCGAGATCGGCACGTTGATATGCACCGGCCCTTTCCCATGGTGGTTCAGTTCGAGCAAGGCTTCGTTGACAAGGCGGTTGCAATGCCACTCGTCTTCATCGGTATGTATCTCCGGCAGGTTGACGGATTTCTTGACAAGCGAACCGAAAACACCGGGTTGCGGAAGTGTCTGCCCGTCCATCTGCCCGATCCAGGCTCTGGGACGGTCTGCCGAGATCACGACCAACGGCACTTGTTGATAAAAGGCTTCCGATACGGCAGGATGAATATTAAGTAATGCACTGCCCGATGTGCAGCAGACGGCAGCCGGACTGCCGCCATGCAATGCCAGCCCGATTGCGAAGAAAGCCGCGCTCCGTTCGTCCGTCACCGAATAACAGGAGAAGAACGGATGGTTGGCAATCGTATGTACGATAGGGGAGTTGCGACTACCGGGACACAAAACGATTTTCTTGACGTTATGCTCGATGAGCAAAGCTACGAGCTGCAGGATGTTTTTCTTATCTGAGTACATAATGTATTTGTTTCCTTGATCACGCGATGATACGATCACTTTTCTGCAAAGATAACATCTGTGAGGCAGAAAACATTCATAATATTAATGAAAAAGGCTTCGCCTGGGAACGATCCGGCAGGCGAAGCCTTTTTGCTTTCGTTTATTTCAAAAATTCCTTGTTCAGAACTTCTGCATATTCAGATTCTTGTCCACCAGGATTCCGTCGATCGCTTTCAGGTTGAATTTGACTTTGCGTTTTGCTTTCAGCTTGATGGTGAAGAGAACTTCAGAACCTTCGAGCGCCTTTTTGTCGCCAAGATTGACGAAAGTAGGATAGAGCGCCTTTTGGCCGCTGGTGTGCAGACGGTCGTATGTCAGGTTCTCCATCGCACCGAGGTTTGCCGGTTCGATACCGACAAAATCATAGTCCTGCTGGTCGTAAGGCAATGCGAAACTCAAAGCGTTGACAGCTTTGATACTGTCGCCTTTGACGGTGATTTCGACTGTTTCGCCGGCGTTGTACGTCTGCTTCGGAGTGGAGAGGGAGAGCGTTCCGGTTACGCGGTCCGTGCCCGGATTTTCGATACCGTCTTCCAATTGGGTGGCCACAACCGATATGTCGTAAGCATCGATCAGGCCGTTCCGGTTGATATCGCCTGCGCTGACATAATCGAAATCGCTGTCGCTGCGACGCAGCCCCGTGTAGTTCATATACGAAGTCAGGTCGTTCGCATCGATCTTCTTGTCGTTGTTGATGTCGCCCGGCAGATAACTTTCCGTGCCCGGAACCTTGAATACATACAATTCGCGGCCGGAAGCATAGTTGCCGACACCTTCCGTAATATGCAACTTGATGTAGCGGGCTTTCGGCTGATCCTTGAAAGTGAATACTTTCACGTCACCGTTACGTTCCCAGCGGAATGAGTCGACCGCCGTCCAGTTTTCCTTATCCATGCTGTAGGCCACGTCGCCTGCAAGGATCGTACCGTTGCCTCCATCCTGGCGGCACAGATAATGGAACTTATCCAGCTGGTTGATGGTGCGCAGGTCGATGATCATGTCGAACGGCATCGCATTCTTGCGGTACTTCGTGTGGAACATATCGCCCAACTCGGCAAAGTCGAACAGGCGGAAAATTTCGAAGCCTTCCTGTTCTTCGGCTGTCACTTCGCCGCGGATGCCTTTGATGGCAAACTCCAGCGGGTTGGATTTTGTCTTGACAGAGAAGCCGGACCAGTCGGAATGGCCGTCCTTGTTGACGGAGCGGATCTTGAACGAATAGTCTGTTTCGGCAGAAAGGTTGTCGAACAGCAGTTCGGTATTCTTGATCTGTGTATAGAGCATGCCGTTAAAGTCTATTTCGTAGAAGTCGGCGCCGGAAACTTTCTCCCAAGTCGGTTTCAGCGTGTAGGCTTCCGTGTTCCCGTCCGTCACCTGAGCGGCCGGAGCGGCCAGCAAGCCGGTAGAGACGCGGTGGGTGTCGGGCATGTCGAATTGGTAGCCGTCGAGGGTGATGACCGTTTCGTTCAGAACGATGTCTGTCGGAGCCAGTTTGACCAACAACTGCGGATTCTTGGTGATCGTCACCTTTTCGAATTCGCTTCCTTTGGTGGCGAACTTGTTCAGGTTCGGGGCGGCATCGTAGAAATATACGTTCGTGCCGTTCAGGTATTCGTCCATCGAACGGGCGGCAGCCAGTTTCACTTTGGAGGAACCGATTTGGGCGGTGATCTTCTTCGGCATTTTTGAGAGATTGATGCGCAATTCGGTTGCCTTGTCTTTCACGAAGCCGTCAAAATCGCCTGTTGCCGGATGGATGGTCACTGAAACTTTTGACGGGTCGAGGTTCTTGATTTCGATCCGTGTGGTGGTCCCTTTGCCGTTCAGGTAAGCTTGCGTCTTGCCGTCATCGTCATATTCGACGAACTCGCTGTCTCCGGACGGGTAAAGTTCGTAGATGCGCAGACTCTTGTCGATCTCCTTTACATTATTATTAGGGTTCGTCATCGGGATGATCGCACCCGCTTTCACGAATACCGGAAGTTTCCAGAGCGGAGAAGCGAAGTTGTTGACTACGCAGCCGCCTGTGTATTTTTCACCGGTGAAATAGTCGAACCATTCGCCTTCAGGCAGATAGATGCCGTCGCGGATGTCGTTCCCCTTGTCATCCATTTGTGTCTCCTGGTAGATCGGGGCGACGAGGAAGTTCGGACCGTACATGAACTGGTATTGTGTAGCCTTGCCGTATGTGTATGGGTTCGGATCTTCGAGGAACATGGCGCGGATCATCGGCTTGCCGTCTACCGCTTCGCGTGCGATACTATAAGCATAAGGCATCAACTCCGATTTCATCTTCAGATACCAGCGGTTGATGGATGTTGCCGGCTCGCCTAAGGCATGCGGATATTTTTCGTTTGATCCCCAGCCGTCCATGTTCAGCTCCATCGGTGTCCAGGTCTTCCATTGGAAATCGCGGGTATTCATCGCCAGGTTCTTTCCTCCGAAGATACCGTCCATGTCGGAAGTGATATTCGGCTGTCCGGAAAGTCCCGAACCGATATAAGTCGGGATGTGGAAACGGATATATTCCCATTGTCCACCCGTCTGGTCACCCGACCAGATACCGGCGTAACGTTGCGTGCCGGCCCAGCCGTCGAGAGAGATAATGAACGGACGTGCGTCGTTTCCATAATACGGCATGATATGTCCGACATCGGCGACACCGTTCAGACCGAACGAATAACCCCAGCCGACCCATGCCACGTCTGTTTTCAGAACCCGTACACCGGCATCGCGCACCTCTTTTACGATGTCGCGTTGCAACAAGGCGCTGATGCTGTCTTTCGGGTGAAGGTCGGATTGTGTCCAAAGGCCGATCTCGACACCGTTCTTATGGGCGTAGTCGGCGAGGCTCTTTAAGTTTTGGATGTTACCGTCCAATGTTTCGGTCTGTCCGTAGCCGGCTCCGTAGCCGTCGTTCGGTAACAACCAACCTAACGGCATATCATGATTTTTATAACGGTCGATCACGGCGCGGGCGGAGAACTGATAGTTGTTCTTTTCTCCGTTCAGCGATTCCTTGATGCCGCCGTTGTCTTTCTGGCTTTCCTTGTAGCGTTTGCCGTCTTCGAACAGGATACCCTTTTCGTCTTCCACCCAATAGTCGCGGTTGTAAGCGTTCAGATGTCCCTGATAGAATCCGAACTTGGGCAGCAACACCGGGTTACCGGTCAGTTGGTAGAAGTCGTTCAACAGGGCGACCGGTCCGTCGCTGACCATATAGAAAGCATCCAGATAGTCTGTATCGTGGGATAGTTTTACCGTACCTTTTTCGGCAGCGCCGAAATCATATTTTCCCTGTTTGAAGGTGTACCACATGAAGCCGTAGCCGTTCGTGGACCAATAGTAAGGAGCAGGAGAGGCCACGCCGCCGTCTGTCCAACTGTTCTGGTTTTCAATAGCAATGGCTTTGCCCTTATGCGAGAAGCGTCCGTTCTGCACGCCGCCGCCGTAGAAATATTCATCCGGATTTTCTTTCAGCGTCAGGATTGTTTTTCCTTTTTCGTAAGCCACCGGCTTGATCTCTTCAAAAACGATTTTGTTTGTGATGAGGTTGGTGACTTTCAGTAGGGCGGTTGACTTGTCCAGTTGGAGTTTGACTTTTCCGGTCGTGATGGTCACTTGTCCGTTTTCGTCCCGGATGTCCAGTTTGGAAACCGGACGACGGGGATTGTCCACGAGAATCCGGGCTTCCGGTTTAGCCTCCGGATCACGAAGGATGCCGCCGTTGTTGTCCTGGAACATACGGAAAATATTGTCTCCGTAGAAATCGAATGTCATCCGCTGATTGTTGGAGAATACGACGTCGACCGTAGTCGGGTTGATCCGTTGCACACTGACGATCGTTTGCGCCTGCTGGGCGATAGTGGCTACAGGTTCGGAAGTCCCGGTCGCAGCCATTAAAGGAGCAGGGGAAAACATCAATGGCGCAGCAAGAGCGATCAGGATCGCTTGTTTCTGTTTACGATTAGCCATTAAGCGTTTCATGTTTGAATTAATTGATTTATTAGGTTTCTATATTCTGAGACAAAAGTACATAAAATCTTCTATAGTTAATGGGATGACAAAAAGAACTATATTGGAAACCGGCTTTTTCTCTCTTCAAATGTATGAGGACATACGCCCCGGCATTCTTGTTGTTATTGTAATAATTGACCAAAATCCCTATTGGTCTGTTTCGAAACACATGCCCGTGAAAATCGGTTTTCATAGGCATGAAAATGAATTGGGTCTTGTTCACTTTTGCTGTATGGTTACTTTTTGTGTATTTAATTAATAAAAGAGCACAGCTTAAAAAATAAAAGTCTATATTATAAGTGCAAACAAAAATATGGACAAAATCATTAAGCTGT
>NZ_CDRTCT010000020.1:0-105766 GCF_977054455.1 Parabacteroides sp.
AAAAGACGAACTATCGTTACAACTCCTACCGGACTTGTCTACAACATGAACGACAATCCCTTAAAGAATAATGATGCCTTCGAAGCCTTGAAAATGGTCCCGATGCTAACTGTGCAAAATGAGATGATCACGGTTGTGGGGCGTAGTACTCCTGTCGTTTATGTAAATGACAGGAAGCTGAATCTTTCAGGAGAAGCATTAGCTGTCTATTTAAAGGCTTTGCCTGCCGATAATATAGAAACGATAAATGTCATCCGTACTCCTGACGCCAAGTATAAAGGAGCAAATAGCGTTCTGTCTATTAAATTGAAGCAAAGAGAAGATGAAGGTCTGAAAGGATTCCTCAATGGACAAGTATGGAAGACCCATGACTTCAAGGAAACGGGAAGTCTTACATTGGATTATGCGAAAAGCAAATGGAGCAATGTGTTCAGTGTTTCCGCAGGAAATTACAGGAATTACAAAGAAGTGGAAGACGAAACTTACTACTTGAAAGAAGGGTATGCCATCAACCGTGCAGGATTGGAAAAATCGAAAGCGCATACTTATCAGATGAACTTCATGGGAGTTTACCAATTCTCAGAGACAAAGAGTTTAGGTGTCAATATTTTCGGATCACTGAAAGACGATGATGGCGGAATGAACGACTTGACGCACTATCGGCATACAGACCAATTCATTACCACCCTTTCCGATCATATCCGGAAAGGGAAGAATATCACAGCTAACATTAATTACCAATACCGTCCGAAAGATCGGGATAATTATCTGACGGCTGATGTGGATTATTTGTATGACGCGAACAAACAAAACGTGATCAATGAAATGAATCATGTAGACCAACAAAGGAATATCCTCTCGCTCTATTTGAAAGAATGGCAAATCGTACCTCAAAACTCTACTATTTATTCGGCAAGAATTGAATATGGAGGAAAATTCGGGAAAGAATTTGCCTACGATTTCGGAGCAGATGCTTATTATTCGGCCATTCGGACCAGTAATGAGTATTTGGGATGGGATAATGACCGCTTTACGTTAGACCCCGAACAAAGCTGCGATTTTGATGTCGACGAGTTTACTCCGACTCTCTTCTTCGACTTGTCAAAAAACTGGGGCAAACTTTACACCTCTTTTGGTACACGTTTTGAGTACACAAGATACGAGGGGAAAGAACATCGGCAAAACTTCTCTTTCAAAACGAACTTTTTCAGAGTGTTGCCACAGATGAACCTGAACTATCAGATCGCACGAAAACATTCCATCGGATATTCGGCATCCTATTCATTGGATCGCCCTTCTTTCGATCTTCTAAACCCATTCATCGTACGCATCTCTCCGACGGAATATTCCAAAGGAAATCCCTATTTGCAACCGACGAAGTTTTTTTACGAAAACATCAATTATAGTTTCAACAACCGACACTTTTTCAGTCTGCAACACGAATTTACAAACGATATGCAAAATGTGATTCAGCATTCTGTCGATGGAGGAGTTATAGAAAACAAACCTGAAAATGTAGGCAAATTCCATTACATAGGAGCCGGATATAACACCAACCTCAATTACTTAAACGGAAGAGGATCAGCCAATATTTCAGCCAATTATGCTTGGAACTCCATGAAGGGGAAATCGGAGGTGGGGTTATTGAGCTATCACTATCATTCGGCAAACGTAAATCTTTATAACAGCTTTCTGCTATTCCCAAAGCAAAACATCCGTTTTAATTTAATGGGAAGCTATTACTCCAAGCAGCGTACAGCCTATGCAACCTATCCGCACAATTTATCATTCAGAACAGAATTGAGTGTCAATATAAATGATTTTTCTGTTGCGCTTTATTATGGAGGAATGGCTTTTCTGAATGATGGAAAAATTGAAACTTCAAGAAAGATAGTTATCACCAATGACTATTTGTCAACCAGTAAATACACGGGTGGAGAAGCCTTTCAAGTCGGCCTGCGCTGTT
The DNA here is from genome assembly GCF_977054455.1 of Parabacteroides sp. Classification (NCBI taxonomy): domain Bacteria; kingdom Pseudomonadati; phylum Bacteroidota; class Bacteroidia; order Bacteroidales; family Tannerellaceae; genus Parabacteroides; species Parabacteroides sp. Next base: position 1,967 of record NZ_CDRTCT010000020.1, read on the forward strand.
CCTATAACTTCGGCAATAGCAAGGTGAAACACTTGCAGGAAAGGAGTACTTCCAATTCTGAGGTGAAGAGAAGGGTAAAGTGAAATTTGCCTATCTTGCACGTCCTGTTCGGACATTTTTTGAGTTAAGTCATTGTAACCATTGTTCCGGAAAAAATAGAACAGCCAGACTCTTTTATTCCCGAATATTTGTTTTCGGTTAATTCTGTATGTACTTTTGTGGAAGTGTAATAAAAACAATACCATGTTGAACAATTGAAAGCATTAGTCTGATGGAAAAACAAAAACAGTCCCGGCGGCTGCTATCGCTGGATGCCCTGAGGGGTTTTGATATGTTCTTTATTATGGGAGGAGCTTCTCTTTTCGTTGCGTTGGCGACGTTGTTCCCGAATCCTTTTTTTCAGGCGATAGGCGACCAGATGCACCATGTGAAGTGGGACGGGCTGACGCATCACGACACGATCTTCCCGTTGTTTCTGTTTATTGCCGGTATCTCGTTTCCGTTCTCATTGGAGAAGCAGCGGGAGCAGGGAAAGACGGATGCCGATATCTATAAGAAGATTATCCGCCGCGGGCTGACGTTGGTGGTTCTGGGCTTTGTCTACAACGGACTGCTGAATTTCGATTTTGAACATCAGCGCTACGCCAGCGTGTTGGGGCGCATCGGTCTGGCATGGATGTTCGGGGCGTTGATCTTTGTCAATACGCGGACGGTTACGCGCGTCTGGATTACGGCGGCTATCCTGGTCGGATACTGGCTGTTGTTGGCTTTTGTCCCGGCGCCGGACGGCAACGGGATGGGGGTGTTTACGATGGAAGGCTCGCTGGTCGGCTATGTGGACCGTTTGCTGTTGCCCGGACGCCTGCACTTGACGGTACATGATCCCGAAGGGATTCTGTCGACTGTGCCTGCGATTGCGACCGCACTGTTAGGTATGTTTACGGGTGAGTTCATCAAGATGAGGCGGGAAGGGCTGACGGATAAGAAGAAAGTGGGCGGACTGGTTGTTGCCGGGGCTGTCCTGTTGGTTGTCGGTTTGCTTTGGAGCCTTTTCTTTCCGATCAATAAGAACCTGTGGACGAGTTCGTTTGTCTGTGTTGTCGGGGCTTACTCCGTGTGGATGTTTGCTCTGTTCTTTTATGTTGTCGACGTGTTGGAGTTTCGTAAATGGACGCTGTTCTTTAAGGTGATCGGCGTGAACTCTATCACGATCTATCTGGCCCAGGAGTTCGTCAATTTCTCTTTCACTTCCGACGCTTTGTTCGGTGGGCTTGCCGGGCTGATGCCGGAGACCGTTCAACCGTTGGTCGTATCGATCGGTTACATTGCCGTTTGTTGGGGATTCCTGTACTTCCTGTATCGTCAACGGATTTTCTTAAAAGTTTAACAAATCATACATTTCATGAACTCAGCTTATAAACGCCTGGAGTCGCTCGACGTGTTGCGTGGCTTCGATTTGTTTTGCCTGGTGGCGCTGGAAGGGATTCTGCATCCTCTCGGACGTGCGATAGACGCGTCGTGGTATAATGACTTTCTGTGGGGCTTCTCGCATGTGCAGTGGGAAGGTTTCTCTTCGTGGGACCTGGTGATGCCGCTTTTCATGTTCATGGCGGGCGTGTCGATGCCGTTCGCCCTTTCCCGCTATAAGGCGATGCCGGATAAATGGGCGGTGTACCGCCGTATCATCAAACGCGTCATATTGCTCTGGATTTTCGGGATGATGTGCCAGGGAAATCTGTTAGGATTGGATCCGGACCGGATTTATCTTTATTCGAACACGTTGCAGGCGATTGCGGTGGGCTACCTGATCGCGGCCCTGCTGTTCCTGCATGTGCGGCTCTCCGTACAGATCGGGACGGCAGTCGCTCTCTTGCTGGCCTATTGGGGCGCGATGCAGTTCATTACGGTCGACGGTTATGGAGGTGGCAACTACACGCCCGACGGAAACCTGGCCGAATGGGTGGACCGTACCGTGTTGGGACGGTTCCGGGATGCTGCCGTGGTCGAGAACGGGCAGGTCGTGTTTGCCAAATCATACCGTTATACCTGGATATTAAGTAGCCTGAACTTCGGGGTGACGGTGCTGACCGGACTTTTTGCCGGACAGATCCTGAAAAGTGCGATGGACCGGAAGCGCAAATGGCAATGGCTGCTGGGGATCGGCGTGGCAATGGTTGCCCTGGGCTGGCTGTGGGGATTGCAGCTTCCGGTGATCAAGAAGATATGGACGAGTTCGATGGTGCTGGTCAGCAGCGGTTACTGTTTTCTGCTGATGGGCGTGTTCTATTATTGGATCGATTATAAGGGACATCGGAAGAACCTGACTTGGCTGAAAGTCTACGGCATGAATTCGATAGTGGCTTACATGTTGGCTAACGTGATTAGTTTCAGATGTATAGGGATATCTCTTTTTCATGGTCTCGAACAATATACGGGAAATTATTATCCGGTCTTGATTGCAGCGTCGAATGCATTGATAATTTATGTAATTTTGTGGCTGCTTTATAAGCGGAATATATTTTTAAAAGTATAAGTAAATGGAATCAATCAAGCAAATATACCGGATCGGTCACGGGCCGTCCAGTAGCCACACGATGGGGCCGATGCGTGCCGCCCGGATGTTTCTGGAACGCAATCAGGGGGCTGTGCGGTTTAATGTAACCCTCTATGGTAGCCTGGCGGCTACAGGCAAAGGCCACATGACGGATGCGGCAATTCTCGAAGTGTTGACCCCGGTGGCCAAGACCAACATCATCTGGGAACCGAAAGTGTTCCTGCCTTTCCACCCGAACGGCATCCTGTTCCAGTCGTTTGACGAAAGCGGAGAGGAGCTGGATAACTGGACGATTTACAGTATCGGGGGCGGAACGCTGGCAAACGAATCTTACAACGAGCTGACGCAGGGCCAGGTCTACGAAATGAATACCATCAAGGGCATACAGGCCTGGTGCGAAAAGACCGGCCATTCCTATTGGGAATATGTCGAACAGTGTGAAGGCCCGCAGATATGGGACTATCTGGCCGAAGTATGGGAAGTGATGCAACAGGCGGTCCGCAACGGGCTCGAAGCCGAAGGCATTCTGCCCGGAGGCCTGGGGATCCGGCGTAAGGCATCCGACTATATGATCCGTGCCAAAGGCTACGGCAGCAGCATCAAAAGCCGCGGGATGGTCTATGCGTATGCTTTGGCCGTTTCCGAGGAGAACGCCTGCGGAGGCAAGATCGTGACGGCCCCGACCTGCGGTTCGTGCGGTGTCATGCCGGCTGTGCTCTATCACCTGAAAGAATCCCGCGATTTCCGTGACTCCCGCATTTTGCGTGCGTTGGCGACTGCCGGGTTGTTCGGCAATGTGGTGCGTACGAATGCTTCCGTTTCCGGAGCCGAGGTAGGATGTCAGGGAGAGGTCGGCGTGGCTTGTGCGATGGCGGCAGCGGCGGCCAGCCAGTTGTTCGGGGGGACGCCCGCCCAGATCGAGTATGCGGCCGAGATGGGGCTGGAGCATCACCTGGGACTGACTTGCGACCCGGTTTGCGGTCTGGTCCAGATTCCCTGTATCGAACGTAATGCCTTTGCGGCAGCCCGTGCGCTGGATGCGAACACCTTCTCTAATTTCTCCGATGGCAAGCACCGGGTAAGTTTCGACCAGGTAGTCGAAGTGATGCGCCAGACCGGAAACGACCTGCCGAGCCTCTATAAGGAAACATCCGAAGGAGGGTTGGCTAAGAATATGGAACAGAAGTAAAAAGATCATAAAGGTAAAAAATCGTACAATGAAAAAATGTTTATACATGCTGTTATGTGCCGCTGCTTTAGCGGCTTGCGGACAGCCGAAGCAACAAAAGGCGGCTACTGATGAAGTAGCGGCCGGCGGCAACCCCGTGCTCGAAGGATGGTACGCCGATCCGGAAGGGATCATTTACGGCGATACTTATTGGATATTCCCGACTTGGAGCGACGCGTATGAGAGGCAGACCTATTTCGATTGTTTTTCGTCCAAGGATCTGGTGAACTGGACGAAGCATTCGTCCGTCCTCGATACCTCCGCCGTGAAATGGGCGAAGAAAGCCATGTGGGCGCCGTCTATCATCCATAAGGACGGCAAATATTATTTCTTCTTCGGAGCCAACGATGTGCATGAAGGTGAAGTAGGAGGCATCGGGGTTGCCGTCAGCGACCGTCCGCAAGGTCCTTACAAGGATCTGTTAGGCAAACCGCTTATCAACGAGATCGTGAACGGGGCGCAGCCGATCGACCAGTTCGTATTCCGTGACGACGACGGCCGCTACTATATGTATTACGGAGGATGGGGACATTGCAATGTCGTTCGCCTGAACGACGACTTTACCGGGTTGGTCCCCTTTGAAGACGGGACGGTTTACAAGGAGGTGACACCGGATAAATATGTGGAAGGCCCGTTCATGTTCAAGAAGAACGGAAAGTACTATTTCATGTGGAGCGAAGGAGGTTGGACCGGTCCCGATTATTGCGTTGCCTACGCGATTGCCGATTCGCCTTTCGGACCGTTTGACCGTGTCGCCACCATTCTCCAGCAGGATTCGACGATAGCGCGGGGGGCCGGACATCATTCCGTATTGCACGTGCCGAACTCGGAAGACTACTACATCGTCTACCATCGCCGTCCGCTGAACGACAATACCCGCGACCACCGGGTGACTTGTATCGACCGGATGACTTTCGATGAGAACGGATTCATAAATCCTGTTAAAATGACTTTCGAGGGGGTTCCGGCCCGTACAATAGATAAGTAAGAAGCGATTAATCGCTAAAAGATATTAAAAACAGGAGCGTAGCTATTGCGCTCCTGTTTTTTTATACTACTTTTGACACATGTGTCAGACATATAAGATGAAATATTTAATAACATTACAACGATGAATACAGAAGAACTTCAAGACATGGAAAGCCGGATTATCGAAGCGGCTAAACGGGTGTTTGTCAGGAAAGGGTATGAGGCGACCAAGATGGGCGATATCGCTACCGAGGTCGGGATCAGCCGTACGGCCATGCACTATTATTTCCGTACGAAGGAGATGCTTTTCGATGCTATCTTCGGACAGCTGATAGGGGCATTGCTGCCCAATATCGAAATGATCGTGAATGAGCCGGCTGCTTGTTTGGATAAGATTCCGAGGATTGTGGACCAGTATATGGCCATGATCCGGGCGAATCCTTTGTTCCCGATATTTGTGGTGAATGAATTCAATCGGGACCCGGAGCATCTCTATCGCGCGATTCTGCGTGATCCCATACGCCTCGAACCGCTTTTGCGTTTGCAGAAACAGATGCAGGAAGAAATGGACAAAGGGTTGCTAAAGAAACTCCCCTTTGTCTATGTGGCTTCCACGTTGTTGAGCTTGGTCGTTTTCCCGGTATTGGTGAGGAATCCGCTCACGAGTGTCTTCTTCGAAGGCGATCCCCGAAAGTTCGAGGACTTCCTACAGGAGCGAAAGGCCTTTATCACGGATGTCATGCTCCGGTTACTGACGCCGGACGAGCTGCAAACTGTAAAAGAATGAAAGGAGGGTCTATATGAAACAGACATTTCCGTATAGCTGGAAACAGATCGCCCTGTTGCTCGTCTTTCCCCTTATGGCGGAAGGAACGGGAGCGCAGGAGCGTGTTACGCTGGACGAGTGCTACGAATGGGCGCATGCCAACTATCCGCAGATACGCCAGTACGGGCTGATCGGACAGACCGAACAGTACAACCTCTCCAATGCCGCCAAAGGCTGGATGCCGCAGCTCTCGGTCAACGCAAAGGCAACGTACCAGAGCGATGTGACGAAGTTGCCGTTCGACGCCGACAAGCTGTCGGCAACCATTCCCGGAATCGAGATCCCGACACTCAGCAAGGATCAGTACCAGGTGGTGGCTGAAGTGAACCAGACGATCTGGGACGGTGGTGCGATCCGTTCCACCCGCCGGTTGACGAAGGCGCAGGCGACGGCCGACCGGGAACAGCTGAACAGTGACCTTTATACCTTGAACGACCGGGTGAACCAGCTTTATTTCGGTTGTCTCCTGCAGGAGGAGCTGATCCGCCAGAATGGTTTGCTCCAGAAAGAGTTGCAACTCAATATCGACCGTATCTCGGCCATGATGGAGAATGGCGTTGCCAACCAGTCCGACCGCGAAAGCATGGAAGTCGAATTGTTGAACGCCCGCCAGAAGGAGATCGAGTTGAAGGCCGCCCGTTCGGCTTACGGCAAGATGCTGGCAGCCTTCATCGGCCGTCCGGATGCCGGGACGTTCGTGCTGGAAGTTCCTTCGTTGCCGGGGACACCTTCGTTGTCGCCTGTGATCGACCGGCCGGAGCTTCGTGCGTTGGATGCCAAAAGCGAGTTGCTCGAACTGCAGAACAGGCAGTTGACTGCCGGCCTGATGCCGCATGTCGGTGCTTTCTTCCAGGGCGGTTACGGCCGGCCGGGGTTGAATATGTTGGAAGACAGTTTCAATCCGTTCTATGTCGCCGGTGTCCGCCTGAGCTGGAACATGGGTAAACTATATACCTTGAAGAACGATCGCCGGAAGATTGCCACGAACCGCCAGGCAGTAGAGGTGCAGCGGGAGACATTCCTCTTCAACACGCGTCTCCAACTGACACAGCAGAACACGGAGATCCGAAAGATGACCGACCTGATGAAAGCCGATGACGAGATCATCCGCCTCCGCACCAGCATCAAGAAGGCAGCCGAAATCAAGCTGGCGAACGGCGTGATCTCCGTCACCGACCTTATCCGCGAAATCAACTCCGAAGACCAGGCCCGCCAAGCGGCAGCCGCACACCGGATACAACAGTTGCAATCGATCTATAATTATATGTACACGACAAACGATGTAAACAAATGAAGATTAAACACGATCAATATGAAACAGATTCTTTTATTCAGTTTTGTTCTGGCTTTGTCTGCTTGCAGCAGCAATAACAATGACTTCGATGCCACCGGAGCATTCGAATCCACCGAAATAATCGTCTCTTCGGAGGCGAACGGGAAGATTATGGAATTGAACCTGCAGGAAGGTGACCGCCTCGAAGCCGGATCCGTGTTGGGCTATGTGGACAGTACGCAGCTTTATTTCCGGAAAAAGCAGCTCGAAGCGGGCCTCCGTAGCGTGGACATCCGCAAACCGGATATCCGTAAACAGATCGCTTCTCTCGAACAGCAGATTGCCGTCGCCCGGAGCGAACAGCAGCGTATGGAGAACCTGGTGAAGGCAAAAGCCGGCAACCAGAAACAGGTCGATGATATCGTCAATAACATCAAGGTGTTGCAAAAACAACTGGATGCCCAATATTCGACCTTGCATAAAACGACAGGAGGGGCGGATGCCGAAGCGGAAAGTATCGTCTACCAGATCATGCAGCTGGACGACCAGTTGCAGAAGAGCCGCATCGTCAACCCGCAGTCCGGCACTGTCCTCGTGAAATATGCCGAACCGGGTGAAGTCACGACTGCCGGCAAGCCGCTTTACAAGATAGCCGACACCGATCTGTTGTATCTCCGCGCTTATCCTACCGCTGAACAACTGACGCAGTTGAAACTCGGACAGCAGGTTCGTGTCTTTGCAGATTTCGGAGAAAAGGAACAAAGGGAATATCCCGGTACGGTCACCTGGATTTCCGAAAAGTCGGAGTTTACCCCGAAAGGAATCCAGACCAAAGACGAACGCGCCAACTTGGTCTATGCCGTCAAGATCGCCGTCAAGAACGACGGTTACTTGAAGATCGGACAATATGGGGAAGTGATATTTAATTGACAATTGACAATTATATGAGAGAGATAGATATTCGACACATAAATAAGGCATACGGGGAGGTTCAGGCTTTGCAGGATATCTCGTTGCATATCGGCGAAGGGGAACTTTTCGGGCTGATCGGGCCGGACGGGGCGGGTAAGACGTCGCTGTTCAGGATACTGACTACCTTGCTGTTGGCGGATAGCGGTACGGCATCGGTTTGCGGGCTGGATGTCGTGCGCGATTATAAGGAAATCCGGTGGCGTGTCGGGTATATGCCGGGACGCTTTTCCCTTTATCAGGACCTGACGGTGGAAGAGAACCTGAATTTCTTTGCTACCGTGTTCAATACGACTGTCCGTGAAAACTACGACCTGATCCGGGATATATATGTCCAGATAGAGCCTTTCAAGACACGTAAAGCCGGGAAGCTCTCCGGTGGAATGAAGCAGAAGTTAGCGTTGAGCTGTGCGCTGATCCATCGGCCCGATGTCCTTTTCCTGGACGAGCCGACGACAGGGGTCGATCCGGTTTCGCGTGTGGAGTTTTGGGATATGCTGGACCGGCTGAAGAGGCAAGGGATTACGATCCTGGTTTCGACGCCTTATATGGACGAGGCTTCCCGTTGCGACCGTGTCGCGCTGATGCGTGGCGGGCGTTGCCTGTCGGTCGATACGCCGGAAGGCATCCGCCTTACGTTCGATAAGCATTTGTATGCCATCCGGTCGGCTTCGATGTATAAGCTGTTGCTCGATCTCAGGACATATCCGGATGCGGACTCCTGCTTCTCTTTCGGGGACGCGCATCATTTCTCCATTCGGAAGGATGTGGTGGAGAAAGAGGGGGAAGCTGCCTTTCGCAGGGATTTGCAGGCTTTCCTGACGGCAAAAGGACATGCGGATATCGGAATCGAACCGATAAAACCCGGTATCGAGGACTGTTTTATGGCTTTGTAGGTATGAAAAGGACCGTCCCGAGTTGGGACGGCTATTTTTTAAACAGAAAGAATTATGAACGTAATAGAAACAGATAAACTGACGAAACGCTTCGGAACCTTTACCGCCGTCGACCATATCAGCTTCACGGTAGGCGAGGGGGAGATTTTCGGCTTCCTGGGAGCGAACGGGGCAGGCAAGACGACGGCCATGCGCATGTTGTGCGGCCTTTCGTCGCCGACTTCCGGGACGGGAATGGTCGCCGGTTTCGAGATCTATAAGGAAACGGAACGGATCAAACGGCATATCGGTTACATGAGCCAGAAGTTCTCCCTCTACGGCGACCTGAAGGTCTGGGAGAATATCCGGTTGTACGGCGGCATCTACGGCCTTTCCGAAAAGCAGCTGAAAGCGAAGACGGACGAGTTGCTCCGGGTGCTTGACCTGGAGAACGAACGGAACACCTTGGTTGACGCCTTGCCGTTGGGCTGGAAGCAAAAGTTGGCCTTCTCCGTCGCCATTATCCACGAGCCCCGGATTGTTTTCCTGGACGAACCGACCGGAGGGGTCGATCCCGTCACCCGCCGCCAGTTCTGGGAACTGATCTACCAGGCTGCCGAACGGGGCATTACGGTCTTTGTCACCACCCACTATATGGACGAGGCGGAGTATTGCAACCGTGTCTCCATCATGGTAGATGGAAAGATCGAAGCCCTCGACAGCCCTTCCGCCCTCAAATCGTCTTTCGGGGCCGGTAATATGAACGAAGTCTTCCATGCGTTGGCACGGAGAGCGAAGAGAATTGAGAATTGAAAATTAAGAAATAAGCATGAAAAGTTCTTTTACTGCTTTTGTTAAGAAAGAATTTATCCACATCTTCCGCGATAAGCGGACGATGATGATCCTGCTCTTGATGCCTGTGATCCTGATCATCCTCTTCGGTTATGCGATCACGACGGAGATCAAACGTGCGCCTGTCGCGATCCTGGACCAGAGCCGGGACGAGGTGACGCAGAAGATGATTTCGCACTTTGCCGCCAGCGAGTATTTCAGCATCTACAAAATGATCGATAGCGAAGAAGAAGGCCGGTCCCTTTTCCGCCAGGGGAAAGTCCGGATGGTGATCGTCATCCCTGCCGGAATAGCCGTTGAAAGTGGAAAGATGAAAGGTGAAAGTGGCATTCAGCTATTGGTTGACGCTACCGATCCGAACGAAGCCACCCAGCTATCCGCGTATGCCACGCAGATAATAGTGGAAAGTGAAAATAGCAACGCGAAGCCGCTTTCAACCGGCAACTCGATTACGCCGGTAATCAAGTTGCTCTACAATCCTCAAATGAAGGGCGCCTATAACTTCGTGCCCGGTGTCATGGGGCTGATCCTGATTCTCATCTGCGCCATGATGACCTCCGTCGGGATCGTGAAGGAGAAAGAGATCGGGACGATGGAAGTGCTTCTCGTCTCTCCGATGAAACCGGTCTATATCATTCTGGCAAAAGCGACTCCCTATCTGTTGCTGAGCCTGGTGAATATAGCCACTATCCTGGCTTTGTCGTACTTCCTGCTGGATGTGCCGATCAATGGCAGCCTGTCGCTGTTAGTGGGCGTTTCCGTCCTCTACGCATTGGTGGCGTTGTGCCTGGGATTGCTGATCTCGACGATCGCCGACACCCAGCAGGCCGCCATGCTGATCAGCGCCGTTGTCCTGATGCTGCCTGTCATGTTGCTTAGCGGGATGGTGTTCCCGATCGAGAATATGCCGGAGATCCTGCAAGTCATTTCCAATATCGTGCCGGCCAAATGGTATATCATCGCCGTGAAAGATATCATGATAAAAGGCTTGGGCTTCGGTTCCGTCCTGCAGGAAATAGGCGTGTTGACATTGATGGCAGTCGTGCTGGTAGGGTTAAGTGTGAAACGTTTTAAAATACGATTATGATGAGGATGCTGAAATATTTATTGGAGAAGGAGTTCAAACAGATCAGGCGGGACCGGTTCCTGCCCCGTATCATCTTCCTGTTGCCGGTCATACAACTGGTGGTCCTCCCTTTTGCCGCCAATTTCGAGATGCGGAATATCAACCTGAGTATCGTGGATAACGACCATTCTGTCCTTTCCCGCCAATTGACAGACAAGGTCCTTTCCTCCGGCTATTTCCGTCTGGCGGATGTTTCGCCCCGCTACGACGAGGCTTTGGTTTCCATCGAAAGCAATGCCGCCGATATCATCCTCGAGATCCCGTCCCGTTTCGAAGAACGGCTGGGACGGGAGGGAACGGCCGAGCTCCTGATCGCCGCCGATGCCGTGAACGGGACGAAGGGAGGAATCGGCAGCTCATACCTCGCGTCCATCATCCGGGATTTCAATCAGGAGGAGAATGTCCTCTCGTCCGTATCGGCCGCAGGGGGCGGAATCCGTGCCACGAACCTGTTCAATCCGCATCTGAATTATAAGAACTATATGGTTCCCGGCATCATGGCTTTCCTGCTGACGCTCATCGGCGGTTTCCTATCCGCCCTGAACATCGTGAGCGAAAAGGAGAAAGGGACGATCGAACAGATCAACGTGACGCCTGTCCCGAAAGCCCTGTTTCTGCTCTCCAAGCTGATACCGTTCTGGATTATCGGTCTTTTCCTGCTCACGATAGGCGCCTGTATCGCCTGGTTGGTCTACGGGCTGCTGCCGGTAGGCAATATGGGGATCATCTATCTGTTTGCGGCAGTCTACCTGATGGCGTTTACCGGCTTCGGCCTGGCGATCTCGTCCGTCTCGTCCACCCAGCAGCAGGCGATGTTCACGGCTTTCTTTTTTATGATTATTTTTGTCCTCCTGAGCGGTATGTTCACACCGATCAGCAGTATGCCGGTCTGGGCGCAGGAACTGACGCGTTTCAACCCGCTCCGCTATTTGGTCGAAGTGATGCGGATGGTTTATTTGAAAGGCAGTACTTTGGTTGACCTCACCGGGCACTTCATGGCGGTTTGTCTGTTCGCCGTGTTCTTTAACCTATTGGCCGTAATCAGCTACAGGAAAAATTGACGATTGTCTATTGTTTTGTGTTATACGACATACTTAACTAATTTTTACAAACATCCTGCTTGCATTTCTGCGCTCTCCTTTATATTTGATTCAAATCTGAAACAATATTTCAAATATGGAAAGCGTTATTTCAAATATGGAAAAAGCAGAAGAGAACTACAAGGTGCCGAATCTCGAAAAAGGGATCGCTGTACTTGAGTACTTGTCGCTTCACACCCAGGGTGAGACGCTTCAGGATATCAAGTCAACCCTTGATATTTCGCAGACCACGGCCTACCGTATTTTAAATACGTTGGTCCGTCTGGATTATTTGATCTATAATGAAGATACAAAGCGGTACAAGTTATCCCGTAAATTGCTAACTTTGGGATTCAGATCACTGAACGAACACAATTTGCTGGAAACGGTTTTGCCTCGTTTGCGTGATTTGCGCGATCAGGTGAAAGAGACGGCATGCTTCGGCGTGCTGGGGGACCGGAAAGGAATCTTTATCGAGCAGGCACAGGGGCATCATACGTTCCGTTTTATCCTCTCGCCGGGGAAACCTTTCGATTTGCATTGCTCGGCTCCGGGAAAGGCGATCATGGCTTATCTGCCGAATACGGTCCGGGACCGGTATTTGTCTTATATGGAATTTACACGCTACAACGCCCGGACTATTACCACGCGTGACGCTTATCTGGAGGAACTTGAGAAGGTCCGGAAATTGGGCTATGCCATGGATAACGAGGAAGAGTTGAACGGTGTGATTTGCATCGGGGCGCCTATCTTTAATTATACGGGTTATCCTTGCGGGGCAATCTGGATCTCAGGCCCGAAGGATCGGCTGTCGAAAGAGGTCGTACGGGTTTCGGCTGACTGTATAAGGAAAGTGGCCCAGGCGATTTCGCTTGAGTTGGGATATAGTAAAGCAAAAAAAATATAATATACCATGAACACACGAAAATACATGTTTAAAAACTCACTAGTGGCTTGTTTTGCCTGCTGTTGCATCTCCTTTGCTTCAGCAGGCAACCCACCGTTCTTCCCGACAGATGTCGTGACGAATGCCAAAGGTGAGTTGTTGATGACGGATAAAGGGGTAAAGCGGGTGGATGTTTTTTCGCCTGATGGCAAGACATTGCTGCGCTCTTTCCCGATGGACGAAGCGCCGACGGGTATTCTCGTAGAGGGCGACAAGGCGTATGTGACGACATTCGGAACGACAGGCCATTTACAGATCCTGTCGCTCGAATCGGGCAGAGTGGAGGCTTCCATTCCGACCGGTTTGGGAGCATGCCATCCGATGTTCGGTCCGGACAAGAAGCATATATATGTATGTAACCAGTTCCAGACCACGATCTCCGAAATCGATCCGGCGGCCCGTAAGGTGATGCGTACGGTGAAAGTATTGCGCGAACCGAAGTCCGCCGTGTTCAGCAAGGACGGCAAATATATGTTCGTCACGAACTTCCTCCCTTCACAGCGGGCTGATCTCGATTACGTGGCCGCCTGTGTCTCCGTCATCGAAATGGATGGCTTTACGAAGGTGAAGGACATCCAACTGGCGAACGGAAGCAACGCCCTCCGGGGAATCTGTATCACTCCCGACGGCAAGTATATATATGTATCGCACAACTTAGGGCGTTTCACCGTTCCGACTTCCCAATTGCAGCAGGGATGGATGAACACGAGTGCTTTCAGCGTGATCGATGTCGACAAGCAGGAGTTCTTAGGAGCCATTGTCGTGGACGAGCCCGAGCGGGGTGCGGCCGGTATCTGGAGCATTGCCTGCAACGACGAGTCTGTCTTCATCTCCCATTCGGGAACGCACGAGGTCAGCGTGATCGACCATAAGGCGATGTTGGAGAAATTCCTGAACTATCCCAATAAGGAGGTGCTGGACTACGATCTGACTTTCTTGTACGGCCTTCGCGAACGTATCCCGCTGGAGGGGAACGGTCCTCGCAATATGATCCTGAACGGCGACAAGCTGATTATCCCGACTTACTTTGCCGATGTCTTGAACATAATGGATATCAATACGAACGAAGTCACGGCGGTCGAGCTGAATCCCGGACGCGAGGAAACGGCTGAAAACAAGGGCGAACGCTACTTTAACGATGCTTCGCACTGCTTCCAGAACTGGCAGAGTTGTAACGGTTGCCATCCGGGAGACGGTCGTACGGACGGCATGAACTGGGATTTGATGAACGACGGCGTCGGCAACTCCAAGAACTGCAAGAGCATGCTCTTTAGCCATGTGACTCCTCCCAACATGATTTCCGGTATCCGTGAACATGCGGAACGGGCTGTGCGGGCCGGCTTTAACTTCATCCAGTTTTATGATGTTTCCGAAGAAGACGCCGTGTGTGTGGATGCCTACATGAAATCGCTTCGTCCCGTGCCCAGCCCTTATCTGGTGAACGGCGAGCTGTCCGATTTGGCCAAGGAAGGGCAGAAGGTGTTCGAAAAGCTGAAGTGCGGCGAATGCCATAGCGGTGTCTACTATACGGATATGAAATACCACCGTATCGGTGAAGATATAGAGTTCGAAAAAGGTTGGGATACTCCGACTTTGCGTGAGGTGTGGCGTACGGCTCCTTATTTGTTCGACGGGCGTGCCGCTACCATGAAAGAGGTGTTCAGTGTCCATAAGCACGGCATCGAGAAAAAGGTCTCAGAGAAAGATATCGAAGCATTAACCGAATATGTGAACTCTTTATGAATTATTGCGATAAAATACATTACAATATCTATATGACCGGGCTGGCTGCCTTTGGCGAGATGGTAGACGCCCTGCTGGCACAGTTGCCCCAGGACGAACAGATTCTCCGCCTGGCATTCTTCGGTATGCCGAACGACAACGGGCAATACGTCTCCCGCCGCATCATGTTGCGCGAGAAGATCCGTAAGTTCTACGGCAATCATGAGCCGGTACTGAGCTACGTTTCCCAGCCTCCTCTGAATGCAGGGTTGATCCTGGAGGTCCATAGCTACAAAGCGGATGAAGGCGATCATGTCACCTTCCGCCATTACGCAGGTTTCCCGTATGTCGTACTGGAAAATGCCGACGGCCGTTTCCTCTTTGCCGGAGGTTTCCACGGAGATGTGATCAACTTCGGTATCCAGCAACAGTCCGCCGAAGTATTCCACATGATGGGAGAGGTGATGCGCCGCGAAGGGTTCCCCGTAAACAGCATCATCCGCCAGTGGAACTACATCGAGCAGATCACCCGCTTCGACGGGCCGGACCAACATTACCAGATGTTCAACAACGCCCGTGCCGATTTCTACGGAAAGACGGACTGGAACAATGGCTATCCGGCTGCTACCGGTATCGGGGCCAACTTGGGAGGTATACTGGTCGACTTGGATGCGGCCGTATTTGCCCGTCCCGAGTGCTACGCCACCCCGATTGACAATAAGTTGCAGATTGCCGCCCATGCTTATTCGGACCAGGTCCTCGAAGCTGCCCAGCAGAAGAAAGCGACACCTAAGTTCGAACGGGCCAAGAGCATGACTTTCGATGACCGGCGGATCGTTTACATTTCCGGTACGGCTGCTATCCGCGGGGAAGAAAGCCTGGTAGGAGTCGGTCTCGGACGCCAGCTCCATATCACGATGGAAAATATCGATCAACTGATCGGTAAGGCGAAACTGAAAATGCTGCGTGTCTACCTGAAAGAGAAATCCTTCTATGAAGAGGCTTGCCGGCTGTTGGAAGGATATAACTTGAATATTCCCATATCTTATATGTGGGCGGACGTTTGCCGGGATGAGTTATTGATCGAAATAGAAGGGATTGCCATCGAATAAACGTTTCATGGGCATGAAACAATCGTTTCTTCGTATGGAAACAGAAGTTTCTCCCTATGGAAACGCAAGTTTCTTCGGCAGGGAATAGATAAGGAACAACTATTACTAACTAAATAAACAAGAGAAAAAATGAAAAAGAATCTTATGAAATCGGCCGCTATGGGAGCTCTTCTGCTTTCTATGGCAGCATGTACCGGCAAAACATCTACTGGCGAAGCAACCTGTTGCGCAGCGGCAGGCGAAGGACAATGCACCGAACAGTGCGGAAGCGACTGCAAGAATGAATGTAACAACAATGCTAACTGTAAAAATAATAAAGAAATGAAGTATTCAAAGAAGTACACAAATGCCGACTTCTACAAAGACGGCAAGTTCCAACAGGATGTTGCTATGGAAGCAATGAAAGACATGTTCGCTTTCTACGGTGTTCCTTTCACCGAACTGATGGCTAAGGACATGTGGGTGACTGATTTCGGTCTGGGCGATTTTGAAAACGTAGGTATGGGCGGTATTTTCTGGATCAACGATCCTGAATACGGCTACTTCGCTCACGCGATCTACCTGCTTCCGGGACAGATGATCCCCGAACACGCACATGTAAAGACCAAATTCCCGGCCAAACATGAGTCTTGGATGGTTGAAAAGGGATGGGTTTACAACTTCTCTGAAGTAGGTGACGAAACTCCGAATGCTCCTGCTATTCCTGCTACTCACGGTGCGATCAAGAGCAAAAACTTCGTCGTACAGAATGTAGGTGACGTTCTTCGCCTGAAAAAACTGGAAACATTCCACTTTATGATGGCTGGTCCTGAAGGCGCTATTGTTGATGAATGGGCATGCTACCACGATAATGACGGCTTGCGCTTCACCAACACGAAAGCTGCGTTATAATAAGTATAATACCTTATAATTTATTACATGAACAAATACTATTTATTAGTATCACTCCTTCTGTCTTCTTCTGTCATGGTGTCTGCCGGGCCCAAGCAGAAGAAGGTGGAAACGTGGATTGATGCTTCTGTTAAGGCAAAGACGGAGGTGCTGGCGAAGCTGAAGAAAGCCGGGATGCCGATCACCTCGACTTGGATGAAGCATAAAGCGAAGGCGGAATCATTTGTCGTTGACTTGAAAGGCGTGGATAAGCTGGTTCTGATCACTTCCGGTGGTACGGACGGTACGGACTATGACCAGGCTGTTTGGGCGAACGCCCGCTTGATCAAAGCGGATGGTACGGCCGTATGGTTGGACGAAGTCCCCTATGAATATGGCGTGGCCGGTTGGGCAAAACCCAAGATGAACACGAATGCATACGACCATGAGATCGTGATCAACGGAAAGGAATATAAGCACGGCGTGTTCTGCCATGCGAACGGAACGCTTGTCTATCCGATCGACAACAAATATGTCCGTTTTGAAGCAGAGGTCGGAATCGACGACTCGTCGAGCGGGGGTAGTGTTTACTTCGAGGCGGTGAATGTCTTGCCGAGCAAGATTGCGGAAGAACTGAATGCCGGATTCCCGAACGAGATCGGCCTGATGGATCCTGTCTTAGGCGGTTTTGACACTTGGTTGGTCACACCGGACGCTTCAGTGGAAAAACAGGCGTTGGATAAGGCGATCGCTTCTTTGAAAGACGGTTCTTATTATTCCAAGCTGGCAGGAGAGATTGCCGGTGAAAAGAATTTCGAAATACAGGTGCGTAAGTATCTTGAGCTGATCAAGGAAATCCAAGATCTGGCTTCTCTTCAGAGGGAACTGGACTGGCTGAATGTCGAGGCTGTCAAACTCGCTTTTGCCGATATGAAGAAGCAGAAGGGGTATGATGCCGCCAAATACGAACCGATGCTGAACGAACTGATCCGTTTGGAAAAGAAAGGTTTCAACGGTATCTATTCCAAGGACGCACAGGCGATGGCAGATGCTAAAAAGGCATTGGAATACAAACGTGCCATCTTGCTGGCAAACCCGTTGCTGGATGCCGACAAGATCGTGGCGGCTCGTTTCAAGGTCGGTTCGGATGCCCACTTCATCATGTCTCCTTCCTTGGGTACGCAGGCCAATAACTGGAGTAACCAGGAGTCTGCCGGCCGTTCCGGTTTCGATGCCGAGATCGTCGAACTCTCCAACCTGCGTGGCGATGTGCAGATGCGCCGGGTCTACAAACCGGCAAACGGTTCTTCCATCGCCGACCTGAAGCTGCACTGGAACGGGGACCGCGTGATGTTCACACAGACACAGGACGACAAGCGTTGGAACATCTATGAAGTGAACTTGGATGGAACAGGTTTCAAGCCGCTTGTGGAAAACGACGAGCCGGATCTGGAGTTCTACGATGGTACTTACCTGCCCGACGGACGCGTGATCGCTATCTCCAACATCGGCTATCAGGGAGTTCCTTGTGTGAACGGTAGCGATGCGGTAGGTAACATGGTGCTGTACAATCCGAAAGACAAGAGCATGCGCCGCCTGACATTCGACCAGGATGCCAACTGGAACCCGGTCATCATGAATAACGGTCGCGTGATGTACACCCGTTGGGAATACACCGACCTGACCCACTACTATTCCCGTATCGTGATGCACATGAACCCGGACGGAACGGAAAACAAAGCCCTCTACGGTAGCGGCGCGATGTTCCCGAACAGTACGTTCGACGTGCAGCCGTTGCCCGGCCACGGTTCGGCGTTCGTCGGTATCATCTCCGGTCACCACGGTGTGGCGCGTTCCGGCCGTATGATTATCTTCGACCCGACCAAGGGGCGTAAGAGCACAGCCGGTATGGTACAGGAAATCCCTCACCGCAACCGTCCGGTCAAGGAAGAAATCAAAGACCAGCTGGTAAACGGCGTTTGGCCGCAGTTCATCAAACCGACTCCGCTGAACGACAAATACTTCCTGGTGGCAGCCAAGTTGGACCCGCAAGCTTTGTGGGGACTTTATCTGGTGGATGTTTACGACAACGTGACTTGCCTGATGCAGGCAGAGGGTGAAGGTTATATCAGCCCGATCCTGGTGCGCAAGACGAAGACGCCTCCGTCCATTCCCGACCGTGTGAAACTGAATGAAAAGGAAGCGACCTTCTTTATCCAGGACATCTACGAAGGAGAGGGTCTGAGGGGGATTCCTCGCGGTACGGTCAAGTCTCTGCGCCTGCATGCTTACGAATATGCGTATGTAAAGACTCGTTCCGATCATAACTGGCACGGAATCCAGTCCGGTTGGGATATTAAACGTATGTTGGGTACGGTTCCGGTCGAAGAAGACGGTTCCGTGATCTTCAAGGCGCCTGCCAATACGCCGATCTCTATCCAGCCGTTGGATAAGGATGGTGTCGCCATCCAGTGGATGCGAAGCTGGGTGACCGGTCAGCCGGGCGAAGTGGTTTCTTGTATCGGTTGCCACGAAGACCAGAACCAGATTGCGATTCCGAAACGTGTGATCGCTTCGCAGAAAGCTCCGTCAGTCTTGACTTTGCCGGAAGGCGGCACGCGTTCTTTCACGTTCGACCTGGAAGTGCAGCCGATCCTGGATCGCGCATGTATCGCCTGTCATAACGGTGAAGGAAAGGCTTTCGATTTGCGTGGCGGAACGAAAGACAACTTGGGCTACGGCACGTCCTATCTGAACCTGCATCCGTATGTGCATCGTCAGGGCGGCGAAGGCGATATGGTCGTTTTGCAACCGTATGAATATCATCCTAACACGAGTGAATTGGTTCGCTTGCTGAAGAAAGGTCATCACAACGTGAAACTGACCGATAAGGAATGGAAGACGCTTTACAATTGGATCGACTATAACGCTCCCGACAAAGGGTATTTCAATGCGAACGTATTGACTGAACTTCCTTATAAAGGATTCGACCAGATCAAGCGTCGTAAGGAATTGACCGATAAATATGCAAACGGAGCCGGTGTCGACTGGAAGAAGGAGATCGCCGACTATGCCGACTACCTGAAGA
Source organism: Parabacteroides sp. (assembly GCF_977054455.1). NCBI lineage: Bacteria > Pseudomonadati > Bacteroidota > Bacteroidia > Bacteroidales > Tannerellaceae > Parabacteroides > Parabacteroides sp. Next base: position 21,456 of record NZ_CDRTCT010000020.1, read on the forward strand.
AGCAAGGCCCGATCACCCCGGTAATGCCTGAAAAGGCGGCTGCCGTGAAAGAAAAGAACGTGAAGGTGAAAGGTTGGCCGTTCGGTTCCGACCGGATCAAGGAAATGCTGGCCAAGGAGAAGGAAACCCGTAAGGTGGTCGAGATCGCTCCGGGCGTGAAAGTCAACTTCGTCCGTATTCCGGCCGGTGAATTCGTGATGGGTAGCTACCGTGGCGAACCGGATGCTTATCCTACTGCCAAGGTGAAGATCGACAAAGCCTTCTGGATGGCCGAGTTGGAAACGACGAACGAACAGTTCAACGTTGTCTTCCCGGATCATGACAGCCGTTTCGTCGACCAGCAGTGGAAAGACCACGTGAACCAGGGGTATCCGGCCAATAAACCGGAACAGCCTGTCATCCGTGTCAGCTACAACGATGCGATGGAATTCTGCCGGAAAATAAGTGAAAAGACCGGTCTCAAGATCACGCTTCCGACCGAAGCTCAGTGGGAATGGGCTTGCCGTGCCGGTAGCGACCAGGATTTCTGGTATGGCGACATGCACACGGACTTCGGCAAGAAGGACAACCTGGCAGACAAGACTACCTTGCTGCTTGCCGTTTACGGTGTCGACCCGCAGCCGATGGCGAAGACCAACCCGTGGTACAAATACTATACTTTCCTTCCGAAAGAAGAGAGCGTGGACGACGGTAACCTGGTTCAGGTCGGCGGCAAGGCATACGAAGCCAATCCGTTCGGTCTGTACAGCATGCACGGAAACGTAGCCGAATGGACCCGTTCCGACTATGTATCGTACCCGTATAATGAAAAGACGAAAGAGACATCCGAATACAAGGTGGCCCGCGGCGGTTCTTATATCGACCGTCCGAAGTATGCGGCTTCCCATACGCGTAAGGCTTACTATCCGTACCAGCGTGTGTTCAATGTCGGCTTCCGTATGATCATTGAAGATTGATAAGCAAATAGATTATATCTATGAACCTATAGAGAGCACGGATGTGGCAGATTGCCGCCGGTTATTTCATCAAACGATTAATCTGCGTACATTTGCCGCATCTGTGAACTCTAATAAAAAAGTAAATGAAAACAAATCTCGAAAGATTTTTCTCCTCCTTTGTAACGACGATCGTCTTGTTACTGATTTATGCCTTTGGCCTGGCCGTTGCCACTTTCATCGAAAAGTATCACGGTACAGCAGCAGCCAAAGCAATGGTTTATTATTCCCCCTTGTTTTTCCTGCTCCAATTCCTTTTAGTCGTCAATTTTATCGCGGCTACGATCAAACACCAATACCTGAAACGTGGCAAATGGGGATTGATCCTGACGCATTTCGCCTTTATCGTCATCCTTCTCGGCGCCCTGACCTCTTTTCTTTTCGGCGAAGAAGGAATCCTGCATCTGCGTGAAGGGGAGACAAGCAACCAGATTGCTGTCCGCACTTCCGATAACACGACTTTTCATACCCTGCCTTTTTCCGTTGAACTGAAGAAATTCACCTTGACCCGCTATCCCGGTTCCGCCAGCCCTTCTTCCTACGAGAGCGAAGTGATCGTCCATGTGGACGGGAAGGACCGCGAAGAGCGAATCTTTATGAATAACGTATTGGATGTAAAAGGCTACCGTTTCTTCCAGGCTTCATACGACCAGGACGAACACGGAACCATCCTTTCCGTCAACCGCGATGTGGCGGGACGGAACATCACCTATACCGGATATCTGTTGCTGGTCATCGGCCTGATCCTTTGTCTGGTCGGTAAGGACTCCCGCTTCATGCGCCAGAGCCGTCGCCTGAAAGAACTGCGTAAGGCGGCCCATGTAACGGTCATGTTGCTTGTGCTCCTTGCTGTTTCCCTGTCCGTACATGCCGGCGGGAAGACTTCCCCGATGCTCGATGCCGTGCAGAAATATGCGGTGAGCCCGGAACATGCCGCTCGCTTCGGCGCCCTCCCGCTCCAGTCCGGTAGCGGCCGTATGATGCCGGTCAACACTTTCTCTTCGGAGATTCTCCGTAAGCTCCATAAGTCGGACAAGATCGGTCAGTTGAATTCCGACCAGTTCCTGTTGAGCCTTTTAGCTATGCCGGATATGTGGATGCGTGTTCCTTTCATCGCCCTGTCCAATCCCGAACTGGCCGCCTACTATGACCTGACCGACGGTGAATGTGCCTATATTCAGGTATTCGACAGCAACGGCAATTATAAATTGCAGGAAAAGCTGGAAGAAGCCTATAACAAGATGCCTGCCCGGCGGACCCGCTTCGACAAGGATTTGATGAAACTGGACGAGCAGTTGAACATCTTCCACCAGTTGGTCAACCACCAAATGCTGAACCTCTTCCCGAAAGAAGATGATCCGAATCATAAGTGGTATGCCCCCGGTGACGATCTTTCTGCCTTTAGCGGTAAAGACTCCATGTTCGTCTCCCGCATTCTCGACTGGTATTTAGGCGAAGTGCAGGAAGGATTGAAGAGCGGCGATTGGGCGAAAGCCGATGAAGTGGTCGGCATGATCGACACCTACCAGCAAGCCAAGAACAAGACGCTCGATATCAGCCCGAAGCGTATGCAGGCCGAACTGAAATATAACAAGATGGATGTCTTCCGCTATTGCAAGATCGGGTATCTGGTCTTGGGTGGACTGTTGTTGGTCCTTTCTTTCGCGATGCTGTTCCGCCGGAGCCGTTGGATGAAGGTTGCCGTATGGCTGTTAGGAGCCGGCGTACTGGTCGTTTTCCATTATCATATGTTCGGTATGGGGATGCGCTGGTATATCGGCGGCTATGCTCCCTGGAGCAACTCCTACGAGACGATGGTCTACGTGGGGTGGGCGACTGTTCTTGGCGGGTTGTTGTTCGCACGTCGCAGTACGATCACCTTTGCGCTGGCTACCCTGTTCGGCGGTATCATCCTCTTCGTGTCCGGTCTGAACTGGATGGATCCGGAGATCAATCCGCTCGTACCGGTCCTGAAATCGCCGTGGCTGATGTTCCATGTGGCGGTCATTGTCGCCGCTTACGGCTTTTTCGGCATCGGTTGCCTGATCGGGTTGACCGATATGGTGATGATGTCCGTCGCCGGAAAGAAGAACAAAGGGATATTGAAAGCCCGCATCACCGAATTGAGCATTGTGGGTGAGATGGCGCTGTGGGTGGGGCTTGCCCTGATGACCGTCGGCACTTTCCTCGGTGCTGTCTGGGCGAATGAGTCTTGGGGCCGTTATTGGGGCTGGGACCCGAAGGAGACTTGGGCGCTGATCACGATGGTTGTCTATGCCGTAGTGACTCATCTCCATTTAGTGAAACGTTGGAATAACCTCTGGCTGTTCAACCTGGCATCCGTGATCGCATTCGCCTCCGTGCTGATGACTTTCTTCGGCGTCAATTATTTCCTGAGCGGAATGCATTCATACGGTCAAAATGATAATGTGCATGGAATATTCACCTATCTTTATATCGCCTTAGGGGGAGTCGTTGTCCTGGCTGTCCTTTCGTACAGGAGATGGAAGACGGAGGTGTAAAACATATATGTTTTGAATTGGAGAGAACTGATAACGAATAAAAATAGTACGAACACTTAAAAATTTAATTAGTCATGAGAACATTTAATCACGTCGGTATCGTAACGACAGAACAAGTAGAAGGGGCTATGTTTAATGAAGGCCTGAGTGTATGGTTGACAGACTATAGCAAAAGCCCGAACCGCATCGAATTCCTGAAATTCGAAGAAGGCAGTTGTCTGCCCGAACTGGTACAGAAACAGGGACACATCGCTTACACTGTTCCTTCTTTGGAAGAAGAACTGAAAGGCAAGAAAGTAATCTTCGGCCCGGCCGTATGCGACGAACACCTGACGATCGCTTTTATCGAAGAAGAAGGTATCGCCATCGAAATCATGGAAATCAAATAACAACATTAATAACTCAAATGAAGGAGGAAAATACCATGTCAGACATCAAGACAAAATTTATAAATGATCCTGAACAGATAACACCCGAATTGTTGGAAGGTTATGTATTGGCATACCCGGACCAGGTGAAATTAGGTGGCGAAAACATCGTTGTACGTGCTAATCCGAAGAGTGAAGACAAAGTCGCTATCGTCACATTGGGCGGTTCCGGCCATGAACCTGCATTAAGCGGATTCGTAGGCGAAGGTATGCTCGACTGTTCTGTTGTGGGCGACATCTTTGCCGCTCCCGGTGCACAGCGCCTGTTCCAGGCTTTGCAGTTGATGAAACGTGAAGCCGGTATCCTGTTAGTTGTCCTGAACCACTCCGGCGACGTGATGAGTGCGAACATGGCTTGCCAGTTGGCAGAACGCGTAGGCATCAAGGTAAAACAAGTACTGACTCACGATGATATCAGTGCCGGTATCGGCGCTAATACCGAAGATCGCCGCGGTCTGGCCGGTTGCGTGCCTTTGTATAAGATTTTGGGTGCCGCAGCTGAAGAAGGCAAGACACTGGATGAACTGGTTGAGATCGCCGAACGCTATAACCGGAACGTCGCTACCTTGGCCGTTGCCATGCGTTCTTGTACGCATCCGCAGAACGGCGGTACGATCACCGACCTGCCCCAGGGCATCATGGAGATCGGTATGGGCCAGCATGGTGAAGGCGGTGGCGGACAGAAACCGCTTGTATCTGCCGACGATACCGCTGCCGAGATGGTAGACCTGCTTTGCCAGCAGCTCAAACCGAAAGCAGGCGACAAGATGATGCTTATCATCAACGGCGTAGGAGCGACTACCCACATGGAGCTGAATATCATCTTCCGTAAAGCCTACAAAGAGCTGGAAGCCCGTGGCCTCCAGGTTGTCGTAAGCCGTATCCAGGAAATCCTGACCGTACAGGAACAGGCCGGTTTCCAGATGATCATGGCTATCCTCGACGAAGATCACATCGACTATCTGAAGAACAAACGTGCGGATGCACCTTACTGGACAACAATCGGTAAATAAACGGGATATGAAACAACTGACGATCGAGAACTTCAAGGCGATGCTCGACAACGCTTTGAAGAATATCAAAGAACGCGAAGACGAATTTTCTAAGCTGGATGCGGTTATCGGTGACGGCGATCACGGTCAGGCAATCGTGACAGCCATGTCCGCCATCGTCACTACGGCTCAGAAAGGAACGGAGTTCAAAGCCATGCTGAACGATATGGGCTTTGACGTCATGTTGCAGGTAAGCGGTTCCACCAGTACGCTGTTGGGTGCTTTCTTCTTAGGAATGAGCGACCATGCTTCCGGAACGGAATTGGATGCGGCCGGAGTGAAAGCCATGTTTGCCGGCGGTCTTGCCAATGTGCAGAAACAGACGAAAGCCCAGAAAGGCGACAAGACCATGATGGACGCCCTGATCCCGGCCGTAGAGGCCATCCAGGCATGTCCTTCGGACGACATCAAGGAAATCCTTGAAGCCGGAGCAAAAGCCGCACTTGCCGGTGCCGCTTCGACCGTGGAAATGAAAGCCAATTTCGGCCGTGCCCGTAACTATGGAGAACGCTCCATCGGTTATGCCGATAGCGGAGCCACCTCCTGGAGTTGCATGTTCGAATCGTTTGCACAAGCGCTTTGAGAAATTAAAAATTAAAAATTAAGAATTAAAAATTAAGCATCAAGAAAGGAAAAAAGCTATGCCAGATATGGATGGGTTCAGAGAAGCGAACAATTTCGGTTTCGGACAGACTTCTCAATTTGACAATTTTCATGTAAAAGGTGCGTCTAACTACCCCTGGGGTATGAAAGACCGTCTTTCCCGTATCTTCAACCCGAAAACAGGCCGTGCCGTCATGTTGGCATTCGACCACGGGTTCATCATGGGGCCGACTTCAGGTTTGGAACGTATCGACCTGAACATCGTTCCCCTCGTGCAGTATGCCGACTGTATCATGTGTACGCGCGGTATCTTGCAGACTTCCATTCCTGCCAACATCAACAAACCCGTCTGCCTCCGTTCGGATGCCGGTTCTACGATCCTGACGGAGCTGAACCGTAACGTCCTGATCGATGTGGAAGATGCGATCCGTTGCAATGCTTCTGCTATGGCAGTCATGTTTTCGGCCGGCGACGGCGAACAGGAAGCCATCACGGCTGCTAACTTGGTGGAAGCTGTCGATATGGGTAACCGCTACGGCATCCCCGTCATGGGTGTGACGGCTGTCGGCAAACAGATGGCACGCGACTCCCGCTATTTCGCATTGGCTTCACGCGTATGCGCCGAAAACGGTGCTTCTATCGTGAAGACTTACTACTGCGACGGTTTCGAAAAGGTTGCTGCCGCTTGTCCGGTTCCCGTAGTGATCGCCGGAGGTAAGAAACTGCCTGAGAAGGAAGCGCTCGAACTCTGCTACAACGCCGTTAACGATGGAGCTGCCGGTGTCGATATGGGACGTAACGTGTTCCAGAGCGAAAATCCGGCTGCTATGATCCAGGCTGTACACGCTGTCGTACACGAAGGTCTGACACCGGAACAAGGCTTTGAAATGTTCAAGGATTTGTCAAAATAAGAAGTCATGCGTAAATTATTTACCTATCTCTGTTCCGCATTGCTGTTAGTGACCGCTACTTCCTGCGAGAAGAAAACAGAAAAATTGCTGTTGGGCGGTTCCGGTTGGAACAAGATCGTGATCATCGATAAGAACACCAAACAAGTAGAGTGGGAGCATCCCCTCGAAAAGGGCTGGGAATGCAACTCTGCCGTTGCCACTCCCGACGGGAACATCCTCTTTGCCTATGCCAGAGGTGCGAAGTTGATCGATCGCAACCATCAGGAGATTTGGAATATTGCCGCTCCCGATACTTGTGAGATGCAGACAGCCCGCGTATTGCCCGACGGTAACTATCTGTTAGGCTGGGTGGGTCATCCGGCTGTCATCATGGAAGTGAGCCCGAAGGGAGATATCCTGTCGCGTACCGAATATGAGACAGGCATCGAACATCCGCACGCTCAGTTCCGCCAGTTGAACAAGAACGGACGCGGTAACTACCTAATGCCCCTTTTTGCCACTTCCGACGTACGCGAGATCTCTCCGGCGGGCGAAGTCGTGAAGATCACCCGTCTCGAAGGAACGCCCTTCACAACATTGGCGTTGGCTAACGGGAACCACTGGGTAGCCTGTGGCGACGGCCACTCCCTGATGGAAGTGAACCTCGACAATGGCGAAGTAGCCCGTCGTTACGGTGAGAACGATATCAAAGGTGCCCGGCTGTTCTTCGTCGCCGGCCTACTTCCTGCAAAGGATGGCGGCCTGTACGTCTGCAACTGGCAGGGACATGACAAGAATGCCGTAGAGGCCAATAGTCCTCAGGTATTCGAAATCAACGATAAAGGCGAAGTTATCTGGAGCCTGAACGACAACGAAAAGTTTGGTATGATTTCTACGATTAGCACAATAGAATAGACCGTCTTTGTTTTGAATCTGAAGAAGGGTATGTCATTAATTTGATATGCCCTTTTTTTATTTAGCTCTTCCTTCCTCCATTTTTCTGAAAAAGAGATTAAAACTATCAATCTCTACTAAGCTCCGTAAATATAAAATGACTAAAAAAAACGTACGTTTTTTTTAGTCATTTTGAGGGAGCAAATATACTTAAAATCTTTGAATTTCAAATATTCTTATTTGTTTTTTATTTTCCTGTCAATCAGATGTATCAATGAATAGATCTGATACTCCCTGATAATCAAGTATTAACAATATTTCATAAATAAAATGACTAAAAAAAACGTACGTTTTTTTAGTCATTTTGATGATGCTTAATATTCATATAATCAGATTGTTACGTTTTTCCTGCTTCTGGGACTGACGAGTTTCCGTATGGAATAGGTTATATGATAAATATCTGCAAATCAATGCTTTGTGATTAGTCGTTAACAAAGGAAAAATCAAGATCGAGTATCTTTCATTGTTATACGGCTAAAAAAAGTAAGCAGTGTTTGCATTATTTAGAAATAGTATAGTTAAGGACAAGATGATAGTAAAATATTATTCATCGCAAAAAGGTATTAATACCTTTTATCATATGCTTCAAGCATATGATATCACAGTAATCGGTGATATTTTATTTTGAGATTTTGTAACCAAGATTATTCGATGTACGTTGCCCATTGGGACTGACGAACTTTTGTATGGGGTAATTAATTTTTTAATCATATGAAAATCAGTTGTTTAGTATTAAGTCTGACGCGAGGAAAATATATCAATCGTTGGGTTATTCTCTTGATTGATCTGTTTCTTTCCGTGTTTTCGACCATCACTTCTCTGGCTTTAATCAGTTACATTTTAGATCATGATTATTCCAACTTGGTTATATTCCAAGTTTTTTTAGTCTCGTCGTTTTGTAGCATTATCAGCTTCTTTATTTGTCAGACCTATAAAGGAATCATCCGTCACTCCGCTTTCACCGAGACAGGACGTATTGCTATGGCCTCTTCCCTGAAAGTAACGATCATTCTGCCTGTCCTTTTCCTGGTGACCGATGCCTTTTCCTTCCGTAGTTTCCTGTTGGGGAGTGTGATCGATTTCTTTCTCACCTTCTTTATCCTGACAATTTTCCGTGTCTTCTTGATCACAACCTATACTTTTATGGTGAGCAGCATGACTTCCCACAGCAAGGATAAACTTTTGATTTTCGGGCATGAAAAATCTTCTCCGGCATTCTTGAACGATTCGTTTTTATGTGAAAACTCATCCTATCAAGTTGAAGGTTTTCTCTGTTTCGGGCCGAAAATCTCCATGCGCATAGGAATCTATAAAGTCTATTTTGTATCTGACCAGGCAGAATTCAACCGTTTGGTGAACCGCTATAACATCAAGGCCATTCTTTTTACCGATTATAAGGCTGTAAAAGAGGAAAGCGAACACCTTGTCCGTTTCTGCGAGAAAAAGAAGGTCCGCATGTTGCTGTTACCCTCCATAGATGAACTTCGTGGAGGTAAAATACAGTTGCGCACCCTTCCTGAAGTCCGTATCGAAGACTTGTTGGGACGTGAAGAAATCCGTATTAACATGACGGAGATCGCCAATTCCCTGAAAGGCAAAACCGTTTTGGTCACCGGTGCCGCCGGTTCCATCGGCAGCGAACTTTGTCGCCAGCTCTGCCATTTCGACCTGAAGCAATTGATCTTGTTCGATAGTGCCGAAACCCCGATGCACAACATCCGGCTGGAACTGGAAGAAAAATTCCCCGATGTCGAATTTACTCCTGTCATGGGAGACATCCGTATGATCCACCGCGTCGAAAGCATCTACCGGCGTTTCTGCCCTCATATCGTGTTTCATGCAGCCGCTTATAAACATGTGCCCTTGATGGAAGAGAACCCGTGCGAAGCTGTCCATACGAATGTTTACGGTACGCGTAACATGGCCGATATGGCAGTTAAATATGCAGTAGAAAAATTCATCATGGTCTCGACCGATAAAGCCGTCAATCCGACCAATGTCATGGGAGCCTCCAAGCGTTTGGCTGAAATGTATGTACAAAGCCTGAGCATCGCCATCAGCAAAAGCAAGCATCCCGGCAAGACACGCTTTATCACCACCCGGTTCGGCAATGTGTTAGGAAGCAACGGCTCCGTCATACCCCGTTTCCGCGAGCAGTTGTCTAAGGGTGGCCCTCTGACTGTCACTCATCCCGACATCATCCGCTACTTCATGACGATCCCCGAAGCTTGCCGCTTGGTTTTAGAAGCCGCCTTTATGGGGAAAGGTAATGAAATCTTCGTGTTCGATATGGGGACCCCTGTGAAGATTACCGATCTGGCACGGCGCATGATTGAACTGGCAGGTTTTATCCCCGACGAGGATATCGAGATCAAATATACCGGCCTTCGTCCGGGCGAAAAACTGTACGAAGAACTTTTGGCAACGAAAGAAAATACATTACCTACGGAAAACGAAAAGATCTACCGCGCCCAAGTCCGGGAATACGATTACGAAGACATCTGTACGGTCATGAACCCCTTGATCGACCTCGCAGTCAGAGTAGACAAAATGGGTACCGTCCGGATGATGAAAAGAATCGTACCAGAGTTCAAGAGCAAGAATTCGATATATGAAGCGCTTGATAAAGAATAAAATCCCTATCTTTGTAAGAAAATAACTTAGATGGTAATACAGCAAATCGACATAAAGGGACTTTGGAATGGAGTTGCGGATATCTGTTGGAAATCAGTTGATCCTAAGGTGAATATTTTGGTCGGTAATAACGGATCAGGTAAAAGTACGCTGTTAAAAATACTCCAACTCCTATTGTCCGGTGATGCGAAAGCGATTAAAGGAATAGAAAAAGTAACTTTACAAACTACCTCTGGCAATGTGGTCTTTGAAGAAAAAGCCAAACCTCAGATTATAGGTACATCATTCGAGGTACATTATGTGAATACGTTCGATATACCATCATCAAAGAAAAGTGCGCAATCCCAGTTGACACAACAGTTGGATACATTATTATATCAAAGACAGAAAGAAGTTTACTCTTTTACGGATTATCGCTTGTCGATGACAAATCCGGATTTGGATAATGTCAGTCAATCCCGTATAGATGATTTATTTAGTATAATCAATGAATTGTTTTCAACGACAGGGAAAACAATTCGGATCAATGAGCGGAATGAAATAGTCTTTGACAAAAAGACAACGGTATTGACCCTCGAACAACTCTCCTCCGGAGAAAAGCAGATGTTGATCCTTCTGTTTACTGTTTTTCTGATGAAGCAAAGATCTTCTGTTCTGTTATTGGATGAGCCGGAGATATCTTTGCACATGGCATGGCAGGATAAACTGATTGAAAATTTGCTTGCTATTAATCCTAATTGCCAAATTTTCCTGACAACACATTCTCCAAATATCTTTGCAGATGGCTGGGGAGATAAGTTAGTATTTATGGGAAATATAATGCGAGAAAAATGAGTCAGGAAGAATCAGAGTTTTATAAGTTAGAAGCGAAACGCTATAAGGCATCGTTATCGGTAAATGGACATTTGGCGGTCGTTTATTTGGAAGATAAAGGTGATGAATGTTTTTGGGCTGCTGTTTTAAAACATTATAAAGCTGATAGTTCATTCTATTTCAGGTTTGGTTCACGGGAAACAGGAAGCGGATGCCAACAATGTTTGAAATACAAAAAACATTTGGATAAACAATTTCTGATTGCAATAGACAGTGATTATCGGTATTTGCTGAAGGAAGCCGATGTGGATGTTGCTCATTTTGTATTGCAGACTTATACCTACTCGTTTGAAAATCATTACTGTTACGCGAAGAATCTTCAAAAGGCTTTACGTTTGGCTTGTAACGATGATAAGGTGGATGATTTATTCTCTGTTTCGGAATTTCTAAGGCAATATGGCGAAATCGTTTATCCTTTATTCCTTTATCTTTTGTACGATATGCGTACGAAAAAGCATGTTTTTCTCAAAGATGAATTTCATCAACTATTAGGAACTCAGACGAAAGTGAAACAAAGCGTGGAAGACAATGGTAAAACTTTATTGGATAGCCTTCATCAGACATTAAATAAGAAGTTGTCTGAATTGAAAGCCTTATTTCCCGATTTTACCCAGGAGGCAGAAGCCTCTTTGTATAAAGAAGCAGGATTACATAAAGACACAGCTTATCTTTATGCACGCGGACATAATTTATATAATATCATTGTCTCGTTGGGGAAAGAAATTGTGAATTATCACATACGTGAAGAAAAGAAGAAATGCGAAAAGAAACATCATAAAGCAATTTATGAGAGGCATTCGGATTTTGAACCAATTCTTCGATCTCAACTGCTTTATAATTATCCTGAAATGGAAAAAATAGGGAAAGATATAAAGAAAATTTGGCAGTAAAATCGGTAAGCATTTAAATTAGGGCTTTCTCATAAAATCCCGAAGAACCTGCCGGATAGGATGCAAGGCATCCTGGCGGCAGGCACATTCCCCGGAATCATTTTTAGTTTAATGGAACAAGTTGCGATATTCATCACACGGGCAGCACGGGCACGCATTCCCGATGCCGGGCAGTTCGCTATGGCCTGTGATCAGCGCTTTGGGAAAAACTTTGTGGAGTTTCCACAAGAGTTCTTCCAGCCGGGCTTTCTGCTCCGGAGTACGGGTGTCGGCAGGAATGCCGTTCTCATCCAGTCCTCCTTCGTAACAGATGCCGATACTGCAACGGTTCAGTCCACGTATATGGGCACCCACCTCCAGCAACTTCCGGTGTCGGGTCAGGCTGCCGCTCCGGCGGATGTAGAAGTGGTAACCGATGGTACGGAATCCGCGTGCCTTATGGTCGCGCAGCATTTGTTCCACCGGATAGTCACGGTCACAACGGGTGGCGGAGCAGTGGATGACGATGAAGCGGACCGCGTCTGCCCCGCTCATCATCAATCCGCTTTCCACTTTGGTCAGCAAGGTACGTTCGTCACATACCTCTTCACCGCCGACCAGGATAGGAAAAGTCATTTTTTTTGAAGGATTCATTTTAGTTCGGATTTTGAAATTAGTCATTAAAAATAAAGTCTCATCAGAGTTCGCCGGGTCTTTCTTCCTCCCCGCCATCCGGTGTGGTCAAGTCTACCGAAGCATCACCGGACTTGATTGCTTTCAATACCAGGCGGGCGACCTTGCGCGATGGAACCGCATTGAACGTAGCGTCGGCCAACAAGTTACTGAAGCGTTCGCCGGGAGTCCAATTCACCGTTACAGCCACGATGTGCGTGTCCGTCTTGAACTCAGCCGCACTCTCAGCGCCGGTACTTCGGATAGCAGCCGAAAAATCTCCGAGGTCTCCCAGTTTGATGAGTACCCCGTTCAAGAGATTCTCCCGCATGCAGTCTACCGCCATAGTCAGGATCGCCGCAATATCCGCACGGCTGTAGACACATCCGTGAGTGGCGATATGTTCTGCGAACTGGTTGATGTTCATTGTCCTGCTGCTTTGCGCGCAGGCATACGCCTTTTTAGGGTCATCTTTTTTTTGAGGATTCATCCTCATTACAATACTGTAGTTAATCATACGCTTAAAAAATAAGTTGTTAATAAAATGTTACCTCTGCGATCGAGTCAAATGAAGATGTATGATCTTTACGCGGAAGATGTGTCATCTTATCCATGCAAGATGTATCATCCTATTGCCATAAGATGCTACATCTTACAAAAGCATCTGACTTACGGAAGCGAAGGTAGACCGTCGGGAGGCAGCCGGAAGTCGGGTTATTCGCTTCTGTTGCGTCTTTTTCGTTTACGGTTCGCCAAAAATCTCCACCAATATGCGTACCTGTCGTGGCGTGAATATTTTACTATGCGTGCGGTAGCCCGTCTCGCGAAGTCTCTCCAACACTTCTCCGTTTCGCTTCATCCACAAGCGGAGGTTAGAGACGGCAGAATCGACGGTTGGCGTTTCAGGGAAATAGAGACTTGCCAACTCGCGTTTGGAGTAAGGGCGGATTCGGAATGTTGTTTCGTACATGGCTTGAAAATTTTTAAGTGTGAATAATCAGGTTTGGGATACAAGTATCCGTTATAAAACCTTATGCAGGCAAAAGTATTGCCGTCCCGTTAAGTGGGCAACAGTGATAAACCGGTGATGAATCAGTGGTAAACATCCGATAAAAAACAAAAGAATATGGAACATTCAGATTGTACTTTTAATATAAGCGGTGGAAACGTGCAAGTGTTGCCTAATGCAACCACGGCCATACAAAACATCTACGAGCAGACCGATTGTGAAGAAGACAAGGTCCTCGCTCCATATATCCATGACAAGGTCGAAAGGCGCAATTATGTGCTGCGGATCAAATCGTGCAGTGATTCCGTCACGTTGTGCAAAACAGTACTTGCCGATCTGTATAACGATGTGTTGGGCGACTGCATCAAAAGCCGGGATCTGGTCAAAGGCAAGGAGTTCATCACGGCTATCAAACCTCTGTTGGCATTCGAATGTGGAGTGGAGAATCTCCGCATTGCCATTCGTAAATATGTATTAGGTGAAATAAAATAATAGATAGGTAATCATGTTCCCTTTTTTGTTTGCAGAACCGCTAATAGCCACTACTATTGCAGCATTTTTGCTTTCTCGCAAAAATAATGAAATTGAAGAAGAAAAGGATTGTGTTGAGTCATCAGCGTCTCGTTTGGACTTGCAATCCATGCAAAAGAAAAAATTAAGCGAGTTGCTGAATGAGATGACCCTGGAAGATCTTCTGGCGGTCATCAAAGAGCAGACGGAGTCCAATGCGCAAAACATCGTCGAACAAGTCTCGGAGAATCTGGATGCCATATACACAGACCAGATTGCTAAAGCGCAGGATTTTGTCAACGGAAGTGCGAATCTGAACATCCATGCCATACGTGAATTGCTTCGCGACCTGTTGCCGGAACGTTACCATCCTGCCATAAAAAAGATCAAGCCGGGACAAAGTGTCAAGACCATCATCAATATAGCCGGAGGAAACAACCAGGTGTTACCCAATGCAGAGAGCGGCATATTCAACCGAGATTGAATTTGTATGGCTATGAATCATGATTTCGGTATATGAAGTATTGGACAAAGAATAAAATTTCTATCTTTGTGGAAAACAATAGGGAATATGAGAACTACGGAGGAATATTTAAGTATACTGAGAGACAAAAAAGAATATTTGTTTCGTAAATATCAGATTAGCAATCTGGGTTTGTTCGGATCTGTAGCGCGTCATGAACAAAAGGCAGATAGCGATATTGATATTTATTATGAGAGTTCTAATATGAGCTTGTTTACATTATGTCGTTTAAAGTCTGAGCTTGAAAAACTCTTAGGCTGTTCTGTAGATTTGTTTCGTAAACGCGAATCCATTGCAGGAACCCGTATGGAAAAGTCTATAAAAAAGGATTTGATTTATGTATAACGGAAAGAATCCTGAACGGATTTTAGAGTTGATAGATATGATGATCGATTCAATCCATGTTATACAGGTTCATACTCTTCATATAAAGAATGGCAATGATTTTTTATTGAATCCGGATGATATGTTTGTCTTGGATGGGGTTTGTATGAAATTGATTTTTATCGGTGAAAGTGTAAAAATGATAGATAAACTTTCCGAAGGGAAATTATTTCCTTTATATCCTTCTATTCCCTGGAGAGAGATTATGAAATTGAGGGATGTGATAGCACATCATTACTTTAAAATTGATGTCGATATTGTTTTTTCAACAATGAAAGGAGATTTACCTCTTTTGTTAGAAACGCTATCCTTAATGAAGGAAAATATTTTGAATATACGATTTGGTAACGTTGAATAATACCCTGCTTCTATTTTTTGCGGTATTGTCTATCATCTGTTTGGCCGGAGGCTATTACGCCGATGGAATCTGTATTGACATAAGCCGGCTGTAACTGAGCAAGGAGGAACCCCTCTGACCGTAGTCACCTACAACGCCAGCCATTTCTATTGGAACAGAAAGTACACAATGAACGAAGCCGCCGCTTATATCAAGCAGCTACAACCCGATATCATTTGCTTCCAAGAAGCCCCCGGCGACGGGTATTACCATTGGGACAGTATCTGGCAAGCATTCGATTATGTATTGTATAAATATATCAGCCGGCGTACGGACCATTTACCGACTACGATCTACAGCCGTTATCCGATCCATTCGGTAAAAGCTCTGTATTATAAGAATTCCAGTCATCGGTTACGGAAAGGCCTGACAGATGGTTTCCGTGATTGTGGAAGTGGCTACCAATATACCTTCCGTCAGTTATACAAACTCTGGCGGATTGATTACGTTTTCTATTCGGAATCGTTGAAAGGTCGTGCATGCTATTCTCCGGAAACATCTTATAGCGACCATAATATGGTGGTTTGGAAAGGAATAATAAATTAAATCTATTTTATAATGAAAATTGCAGTAGCAGGAACAGGTTATGTCGGTCTTAGTATAGCGACTCTTTTGGCACAACATCATCAAGTGACAGCAGTCGATGTTATTCCTGAGAAAGTGGATATGCTGAATCGTAAACAGTCACCAATCCAAGATGAATATATTGAGAAATATTTGGCAGAAAAGCCGTTGAATTTAATTGCTACACTTGATGGTGCAAAAGCCTATCAAGATGCCGAATTCGTGGTGATAGCTGCCCCTACCAATTACGATCCGGTCAAGAACTATTTTGATACGCATCATATCGAAGATGTGATCGACCTAGTGTTAAGTGTCAATCCCAATGCAGTCATGGTGATTAAATCCACCATTCCGGTAGGTTATTGCCGTAGCCTGTATGTCAAGTATGCACGTAAAGGAGTTAAGAAATTCAACCTGCTGTTTTCACCGGAATTTCTTCGTGAAAGCAAAGCACTCTATGACAATCTTTATCCAAGTCGTATAATTGTGGGCTATCCCAAAATAATTAGCAACGATCAATTTGGAGAAGAAAACGAAGCGATCAAAGCTATTGCCGATATCCCTGCACTGGAAAAGGCCGCCCATACATTCGCCTCTCTTTTAGAAGAAGGAGCTATCAAAGAAGATATCCCCATACTTTTTATGGGAATGAAAGAGGCAGAAGCGGTAAAGCTTTTTGCCAATACTTACCTCGCCCTGCGCGTTAGCTATTTCAATGAATTGGATACATATGCAGAGGTGAAAGGTTTGGATTCACAAGCCATCATTCAAGGTGTAGGCTTAGATCCCCGTATCGGTACGCACTACAACAATCCGAGTTTTGGATATGGTGGCTATTGTCTGCCGAAAGATACGAAGCAGTTGTTAGCCAACTACCAAGACATTCCTCAAAACATGATGAGCGCGATTGTCGAGAGCAATCGGACACGAAAGGATTTTATTGCCGACCAAGTGTTGCGTAAAGCAGGCTATTATAATTATAGTTCAGTAAATGGTTACCATCAAGAGTTTGAAAAAGAAGTGGTAATAGGAGTTTATCGGTTGACGATGAAATCAAATAGTGATAATTTTCGTCAGTCTTCTATTCAAGGGATAATGAAACGAATTAAGGCTAAAGGAGCCAAAGTGATTATATATGAACCGGCCCTTGATAATTATACTACTTTTTTTGGCAGTAAAGTTGTTAATGATTTGGATAAATTTAAATTGTTATGTACGGCTATCATTGCTAACCGTTATGATAATTGTTTGGACGATGTAAAAGAAAAAGTATATACAAGAGATATTTTTCAGAGAGATTAATACTTTGTAAATAATCAAATTATTGGTATGAATAGAATTATAAAAGTTATTACTACTCGTGTAAAACGTTTATATTATAAAATAAGTGTGGTGATAATAATATTAAGAGAATCAATTTTTTTATATAGGCTTTTTTAATTATGATATTGTACAGATAATCTAATTGTCAAGAGGAAAGAGGTCAAAAGAAGTCTATGTTATGATTCAAGGTAATAATCATCGACTGATTATTGATAAGGGTGTTGTATTTAACAAAGGACAAATATGGTTTGAAGATCATGATTGCGGAATTTATATTGGTGTGGGATCTACTATTGGGGAAGCATTCCTTGCCGTTGCAAAAAGTGGTAGTAAAATTTTTATTGGAGAGGATTGTATGTTCTCGCAAGGTATCCATGTTGTGATTACAGACTCTTTATTAAGCTGGATTCAAGCGAACGCATAAATCCAACAAAGAAAGTGTTGATAGGTGATCATGCTTGGATTACTCGTGGAGTGACAATAAATAAAAGAGTTACCATAGAATCAAATAGTGTTATTGCAAATAATTCAGTTGTGACAAAATCTGCCCCATGTAATTGTATTGCAGGAGTCTACGAATATAGTAAAAAATAACATCAATTGGTTAAGAAAACGGATTTAACCTATCGTAAAGCCTAATAAATTATCATATAAACATGCAACAATCAAGCTTAAATTCATTTTTTTATATATTTTCTGTTTCTGTTTTGTCGGCCATTTATATATTACCTGCTGTTAGAATAGGTTTCGACTATACAACGTTGGCTGTCATATTACTTATATTCTATACAGTCTTTATATTTAAGTTGGAAAGTTTCATTCCAATAAAGACGATAGTATTAAATTTATTACCTTATATGTTGATTTCTTTTTTTGTTGCTAAATCGGGAAACTTTAAGTTGGGCTTTTTACATCCATTATTAATAACATGGTGTATGTTGTTTCCTGGAATTTTATGTAAGGATATAATTAGTCGAGGTAATAAAAAAGAAATAGCTGTTATTGCTATTATTACTATGTTAATGCTGTTATATATCATGTATAACACAATAGGTGCTTTTGCATATTCATCGAATATTATGCGTAGCTTGACTGCTGTTAGTATAATGGACGATGAACTTAGGATTAGTTATGCTCTTGCAAATATTGGAGGTTTTGGTATTGCTTATGGATCTGGAGCCGTTGTTGTGTTATTGATCACACTTATTGTTAATAAACTTCAAAGAAAGAGCCTGAGGCTAATAACCTATCTATTACTTGGATTCTTCTTATATTTTGTCTTAAATGCTCAGTTTACTACATTGTTGTTGTTAACTGCGTTTTGTTCGATTCTTTCTTTATATTATTCTGAGTATGGACAACAAAATAAACAGCAGTTGATAATTTTAGGTATTGTTCTGTTGTTTTTGACTCCCATGTTACTTCAATTTGTAGCAGATCTATATGAGGGGACAACTATAGGCTACAAACTAATACGCTTTAATAAATCTATGTTTGGTGGTGGAGATGTAACTGAAGCTTCAGGTCAGCGCAGTAAATTTCAAATAGACGCTTTTAAATTATTTTTAAGAAGTCCAATTTGGGGATCTGATGTTACTGAAAATATTGCCAATGCAACAATATACGGAGCTTCTCATTCTACAATGTTAGGTGTTGCGTGTGCTACAGGTCTTATTGGACTTATTTCATATTATAGAACATATTGGGCAATTTTGAAACCCATATTTAAAGACTACGCAAGCAATGGAAAACAGTATGTAGCTCTTGTATTATATTTTTTTAGTTTTTCTTTTTTCAATCCATCTGAGACATCTGAAGCTTGTTGGATAATATTTTTGATAGTACCACTGTTATTTAATCTAATTAAAAGTTATAAGTAGTATGAATGGTGAGATTAAACCGTGGAAAAATGATGTAAATGTTTTAATCATATTTTTTGTTAGGGACGATGTTTTAGAAAAAACTTTTGAATCTGTTCGTTTGGCTCGACCTCGACGACTCCTATTATGGCAAGATGGTGCGCGTGAAGGTCGTCTTGACGATATAGAATGTATAGAGCGTTGCCGTAAGATTGTAGAGAATATCGATTGGGATTGTGAAGTTTATAAGAATTACCAAACACAAAACTGGGGATGTGATCCTTCTACATTTTATAGTCATAAATGGGCATTTTCTATTGTTGATGAGTGTATTATTTTGGAAGATGATTGCGTTCCATCACAGAGTTTTTATCCTTTCTGCCAAGAACTCCTCGAACGTTATAAAAATGATATTCGTGTGAATCGTATATGTGGTATGTGTAATATTGCTGACTATGCTTCTCCTTATGACTACCTTTTTTCAAAAGCAGGTTCTGGACCAGGATTTGCTACATGGAAGAGGGTTGCTGATTTATGGGATGAGCAATACACTTTTCTTGATGATGAATACTCCATACGTAAGTTTGTGGCACTAGAAAAATCAAAAGATGACGTTTATGTCAAGGTGTGTCAATCACATCGTGAAAGTGGTAAACCTCATTGGGAAACTATTTGGTCTTTTGCTTCTGTATTGAATAATCAATTGGTGATTATTCCTACTAAAAATCTTGTTCAGAATATTGGAATTGGTGTACAAAATAGTACGCATAGTAATACAAATTTGGAGAAAATTCTTCCATCATTGAGACAAATTACATATCAACAATCTTATGATTTGAAGTTTCCAATAAAACATCCACATTATGTTTTTGAGGATGCAGAGTACCAACGCCAAAGAATGCGTCTTTTAGGAAGAGATACATATATTAATCATTTGTATGTGAAAACCAAGATTCTTTTATGGAGGTTAACTCATGGTGATTTTACCAAAATCATAAAAAAAATATTCCGCTAGCATGTATAAGAAATTGTTAAGTTTACTTGAATCTATAAAGCATACAAAAAGGTCACGTTTCAAATTAATTAGAGGATTTGATCATTATCGATATGTTGTTATTTGTTTGCTTGAGAATTTGCTTATTAAATATGTTGATGTTTCAGATTGTAGGTTAGAACAATGTGAGGGAATTAATGTAGTTTGTTCACTTACCTCATATCCTGGTCGTATCAATGAATGTTTCTATGCCATCAAGTCTATTTTGTTGCAATCTGTTAAACCTAATAGGGTGGTTTTATGGTTGGCTTCGTCTCAATTTCCTGATAAGAAGTTACCTAATGCATATCAGTTGTTGGAGAAAATTGGAGTAGAGTTTCGTTTTTGTGATGACTTGAGATCACACAAAAAATATTTCTACATACTTCTAGAGCAAAGACCTTACGAGTTGGTAATTACGTTTGATGATGACATAATCTATCATCCTGATACGATTAAGCGTGCATTGGAAACACACAATTTGTATCCAGATTGTATAGTCTGCAACGAAGTAAAGATACTTAAATTGAATGAAAGTGGTGATTCTTTAGCTTCGTATAATGTATGGCAAAGAGCATCAAACGGACATAAAATGCCTGATATTTTTAGGTATTCGATAATGACAGGAAGTGGGTGCTTGTATCCTTATGGAATAATGCCTATACAAACATTTGATGAGGAGAAAATCAAAAAGTTTGCATTTACAGCAGATGATTTGTGGATAACTTTTACAGCTAAAGCTTTCGGAATTCGTGTCGCACCGACAGATATTATGGCAAAAACATATACTACAGTAAGTAATTCTCAAATGACTCATTTAGCGCAGATAAATTGTCTTAAAACTGGAAATGATGATACTGTTAATCAGATGTTTGAACTGTATCCACAAATGAAAGAAAATCTTCTTAAGGCTTTAATATGATACATTATATGTCAATATGGGGTGAGAATAAGCTCGGCAGAAAGTTGGCCTATTCTCCTGCTGGCCTAAAAAAAGCGAAGTATATTGTAGATGTACTTTCACGTATAGATAATACGAAAATTGTATCATTTGCAAGTGGAGGTCGGGAATGGAACGGTTTCTATTATAGGTGCATTCAAAAAATGAATGATAATATAGATATCGAGTACTGTTTTACATTTGGCTCATCAAGTAAATATCTGCGAATGATAGAGCGTTGGTTTAATATTCTGCAAATGGCTCTTTATCTAATTAAAGTTCCCAAGAATGACATCGTAGTCTTTTATCATGAGAGATATTTTCGTCATGCCATTCGATTTTTGAGATTATTTCGGTCAACACCGAAGATAATATTGCAAGTAGAGGAACTGTACACATTAGCAGGAAATCATCCTCAAAGCATGATTGACACAGAGATAAAGTCAATCAAACGGGCAGACGCTTATATTCTTGTAAATGATGTAATCTCTTCCGTACTTCATCTGAACTCAGATAAGCCCTCATGTGTGTCATATGGTTCCTATTTGGTCAATGATTATGTTAGCCGAAAATACTTTGATAATAAGGTACATGTGGTATATGCCGGAATCTTTGATCGTATAAAACGGGGTGCAGAGATGGCCGTTAACTCTTGCCAGTATCTTCCCGAAAATTATTGTGTGCATATTGCAGGTTTTGGTAAACCAGAAGATATCAATTACATAACTTATTTAATAGAGAAGATAAAGACTATCAGTAAATGTGAGATTATCTATGAAGGGTGCTTGAGTGGAATTGACTATGATGATCTTCTTGCTAATTGTTCTATTGGTCTTTCTACACAGGTTTCAGGAGAGCTTAAATACTCAGATACGAGTTTTCCTTCTAAAGTAATAAATTATCTTTCATATGGACTTACTGTGGTATCCACAAAGATTATAGTATTAGAAGTTTCTAAGGTTTCTGATCTTTTATCTTTTTATTCGGATGATACACCACGAGCTATTGCTGATGCAATACTTAATTGTCCAATATTAGATAGAAAGCTAGCTATTCGGAGAATTGTTGAACTTGATAGTTCATTTGAGAAACAATTAAAAGAAATAATTTTATGCTTAAGAAAATAATCCAAAAATTTATAGCAAAGTTATATCACTATGCATTAGCCATTGATAGAAGAATGTATAGGTTTTATATTGCTGATAAACAGGTATTTAGTAATATGGGGGGGTGAATTTACGTGGTAAGATACATTTATATAGTAAAAATATATCTGTTGGAGAAAGTGTATCCCTTTGGCCTGATGTATATTTCTCGGGAGAAAATATTGTAATTGGAAATAATGTACAGATTGGATATGGTACAATAATACATTCTTCAAAAGGTGTTATTATTGGTTCCAATACGCAGATTGCAGCTCAATGTTATATCATTGACACTAATCATGGAACTGCTTATGGCGAGTTGATGCAGAAGCAGCCTTTACAGTCTGAATCTATAGAAATAGGGGAAGATGTATGGATTGGAGCTCAATGTACTGTTCTGAAGGGAGTAAAAATAGGTTCACATGCTGTAATAGCTGCAAATTCTGTAGTTAATAAGGAAGTCCCTCCTTATGCTATAGTTGCAGGAACTCCAGCAAAAATTTTAAGATTTCGAAATTAGATAATGTCTAGTTCAAAACAACTTAAATGGGGTATATTGATATCCTATGTAGCTATAGGTATTAATATATTAACGGGATTGTTATATACTCCATGGATGATTCATTCAATCGGTAGAGAAAATTTCGGTTTGTATACTTTATCTCTGTCTGTTATATCACTTTTCGTTTTCGACTTCGGTCTCAGTGCGGCTGTAACTAGATTTATTGCAAAGTATGTAGCAGAGGGGCGATTGGAGAAAGCAAATCAATGTTATGGTTTGGTATATCGTTTATATATTGTTTTGGATATCCTTTTACTGGCTATCCTTTTGGCTATATTTTTCTTTATACCTCAAATTTACCAAGAACTAACACCTGACGAAATTGAGAAGTTTAAGGTTGTATATTGTATAACGTCGTTATATAGCATATTTTCTTTTCCATTTATTCCTCTCAATGGTATATTGATGGCGTATGAAAAAGTTATTCAATTGAAGCTATGTGATGTGTTTCACAAGTTAATTATTGTGGGAGCGATGTCTGTATGTCTTATTATCGGATTAGGACTTTATGCCTTGGTTGCAGTAAATGCTGTTTCTGGTATCGTAACTATAGTCTTAAAGCTTTTTTGTGTCAAAAAATATACTAATCAGAGCGTAGATTGGAAGTATTTCAATCAAGTAGAGTTTAAAGAAATAGTTGGTTATTCAGGGTGGGTGACGATTATCTCATTAGCGCAAAGATGTGTATTTAGTATTGCTCCCTCTATATTGGGTGCGTTATCTGGATCTACTTCGATTGCAATTCTTGGAATTGCAATTACATTAGAAGGTTATACTTACACAGTTGCTAATGCAATGAATGGTGTTTTTCTTCCTAAAATATCTAAAATTATGTATCAAGGAGACGGTGATGTGTTGCCTTTGATGGTACGAGTTGCTCGTCTTCAGATATATGTTATAGGTTTGGTTGTTTTAGGAGTTGTTTGTTTTGGACGTAGTTTTATAGATTTGTGGGTTGGGGATAGTTTTACAGGGAGTTATATATGTGCTATATTAATTATTGTACCTTCATTATTTCAATTGCCACAAGAAATAGGACTTCAAGCTATTCATGTAAAGAACAAAGTAAAACCTCTTGCAAGGGTGTTTGTCTGTATGGCAATCATCTCTTTAGTGTTTAGCTTGATGTTGGCAAAACCATTTGGTGCAATAGGTATTGGGATTTCTGTGTTTTTGGCGTATATTTTACGTACAATAGGAATGGATGTAATACTGTATCGATATTTAAATATTAATGTTTTCGTATTTTTTAAGGAATCTTTTGTAAAACAAGCAATTCCTTTATTTATCTGTCTTATTGTAGGTTTGGCTATTGAAAATTTTTTATCGGTTGCAGGATGGATAGGATTTATTATTAAGGGGGGAATGTTTTGCGTGTGTTATGGACTTATTAACTATACTTTGGCAATGACTGACTCTGAGAAACAATTAATCCTCGTTTTTATAAGTAAAGTATTCAAACTTATATAGATATGAAAGTCGTTCAAATAAATGCAGTATATGAGTATAGCAGTACAGGGCGTACGACCATGGAGATGCATGAGTATTTATGTTCCCAGGGTATAGAATCTCATGTATTTTGTACAAACAAGAGTATACCAGAGAATAATGTCAATAAGATAGGAAATAATAGAGACTATAAGATACATTCACTTCTATCTCATTTTACAGACGGTCAAGGATTATATTCCAAGAAATCTACGAAGAAACTCCTAATCAGATTGGATGAAATCAAGCCAGACATAATTATCTTGCGTAATCTTCATGCTAATTATCTCCACTATCCTTCTCTTTTGAAATATATTGCAGATAAGGATATTGCTACTATCGTCGTACTTCATGACGTATGGACTTTCACGGGACATTGTTGTTATTATACTGCAGACAATTGTGATAAATGGAAGACTTTCTGTCATCATTGTCCAGCTCTTAACAGCTATAATAAGAGTTGGTTTTGGGATAATTCATCATCTAATTTTAAGAAGAAGATGGAACTGTTTCGAGCTATTCCACGTTTGTCGGTAATCGGTGTGTCAAAATGGGTCGCAGATGAAGCAAGGCAGAGTCCTATGTTTGTCAATGCGAAGTATATTGATTATATATATAATTGGATAGATTTGAAGAGTTTTTTTCCACATGATGCTTCTGCTATTCGCAAAAAATTTAATTTGAAAGATCACTTTATTGTAGTAAGTGTAGCTCAAGGGTGGTGCAAAGGAAAAGGACTATTTAAAATTTTTGAGGTAGCCAAACGTCTCCCTGATGTATTCTTTGTTTTAGTAGGATCTATGGCTTATACGGGGAGCGTACCTGATAATGTGATTTCCGTGGGTGTAACTTCAAATGTAACAGAGTTGGCTCAGTATTACTCTATGGCAGATGTATTGCTAGTATGTTCTGTTCAGGAAACCTTCGGTAAGGTGTCGGCAGAAGCTCTCTCCTGTGGTATTCCAATATTAGCAAATAATGCGACAGCCAATCCTGAGATCGCAGGTAAAGAGTGTGGAATGTCATTTGAAAACAATGATGTAAATCAGATTGTTGCTGCTATCGAAAAGATACAGGCCGTGGGAAAGCAAGCATATTTTCAAAAATGCGTTAATCGTGCTACCACTGAGTTTAATTTTGATATTCAGATTCAGAAATATATGAAATTGTTTAAGAATATGACTTTCTGGAAACAATAATTGATTTATTGAAAGGTCTATCATTTTTTATACTTTACGAAACTTACAGATGAAATTTAGTATCATTATCCCAATTTATAAAGTTGAGTTATACCTTCGACAATGTATTAATAGTGTCTTGAATCAGTCCTATAAAGATTTTGAATTAATTCTTGTTGATGATGGTAGTCCAGATAACTGTCCTGTTATTTGTGATGAATATGCGAGCAGGGATATAAGGGTGAAGGTAATCCATAAATTGAATGGAGGTCTTAGTGATGCCCGTAATGCGGGATTGGATATAGCTCAAGGAGAATATGTTTTGTTTTTGGATTCTGATGATTGGTGGGATGATGTATTGGCTCTTGAGAAAATTAATTTGAAAATCAAGGATACTGATGCTGATTTGATTATTATAGGCATGAAAAAGTTTTTTATGCAAAAAAAATGTTTTAGTGATGAGCGCATTCCTAAAAAATGTGATAAAATACAATTAACATTATCACATGTACAAGTTTTACAGGAATATATGCAAAGTAATATTTTTGTAGCTTGTGCATGCGATAAGGTACTCCGTAGAACTATTATTGAGCAAGATCATCAACGTTTTGTAAAGGGGCAATATAGTGAAGATATTGAATGGTGCTGTAAATTGCTAAAGAAAAAGTTATGTATAGAAGTTTTGGAAGAAGCGTTCTATGTGTATCGCCAGCAGGTTCCAACATCCATAACAGCAAATGTAGGAATAAATAATATACAAAGTATCGTTGAGATCATTGGTCGATATGCTATTCAGCGTTCTTCGGTTCCTTTGTTTCATTTTTTGGCTAACCAGTATGTGTTATTAATGGCAAATTATATGCGCTTACCTAAAAAAGAGCAACAAATGATGGCGCATAAGGTCAAGTCTTTTTGGTGGCTGTTAGTCTATAATTGGTATCCGTATGTAAAACTTGTTTCACGGATTAAGTTTTTAGGATTTGCGCTGACTACGAAAGTATTGAGGTTATATTATCTGTATCAATATAATTGGAAAAAATGAAAATACTTATTATTTCAAAAGAAGCTTGGCGAGACGAGCAAAATGGAGGTAATGTTCTTACTAATATGTTTTCTCATTTTTCTGGTTCAGAGTTTGCTCAGATATATTGCAATGAACAGGAACCCAACAATGCTATTTGCAGAAATTATTATCAGATGAGTGATAGGATGATGGTAAACAATATTCTGCATCGTACGAAAGTGGGACGAAAGGTAATTTATAATCATGTTCCAATTGCTACGGTGGCTATAAATGAGAGTTATCGTAAAATGGCTAGTTGGATAGGAGGTGATTTGAAACGGATAGTTCGTGAACTTGTTTGGCAATTAGGTAAGTGGGATGAAAGTGAGATAATATTTTATGCAAAGGAGTTTAATCCGGATGTTATTTTTGCTCCTTGTTATGGAAATCATTACATGCAGAAATTAACAATACTGGTTCATGAAAAGTTGAAGGCTCCTGTTATATCCTATATTTCCGATGATTTTTATACGAATAAACAGTTTAAATTTTCACCTGTTTTTTGGATGAATCATTTTTTCTTGAGAAGAAGAACTCGCACTACTTTTAAGCATTATTCGCTTGTTTATACAATGACCAATGAGCAGAAAGAGCAATGTGAGAGAGATTTTGGGGCTAATATGAAGATACTTAGAAAAAATGGACAGTTTGAGTCTCAATATTTAAAAAAAACGGTGAATTCTCCCATTCGTTTGGTGTATGCTGGTGGTATTTACTTGGATCGTTGGAAAACATTAAAAGTATTGGCCGATGCAATACGTGCTATTAACGTCGATGGAGTTAAGATGGTATTAGATATCTATACGAATAACCTATTAAATGATAAGATGCAACAAGCCATTAATGATGGTGTCAGCTCCAGGGTTCATAAGGCTGTTTCAATGGTTGAATTGATGGAAATCTATCATCATAGTGATGTTGCATTGCATGTAGAAGCTTTTGATGTTACTAATCGTCATATCGTTCGAATGTCTTTCTCAACAAAGATTATTGACTGTATGGACAGTGGCTGTGCAGTCATGGCTATCTGTGATGAGAAACAGGCTGGAGGTGCTTATCTTCGGAGAAATGGGTGTGCTATATGCATAAATGATTTATCAGAAGTTGCTCATGTATTAAGAAATATATTAGATAATCCACTGTTATTGATTGATTATCAACATAAAGCTTTCGAAGTGGGACGTAAATATCACTTTCAGAAAAATATTACAAGGGATTTGATTCAAGATTTTGAGAGTATAGAGAAGATTAAAAAATTGTGATATGAATATATGTATCATAGGTAAAAACAGCTATATCGGAAATCATATAGATAAATGGTTAAGTGCAAGAGGACATGAGGTCTTTCAATTAGATGTCTTAACAGAAGATTGGTACTCTTTTGACTATTCTGAATATGATGTTGTTATACAGGTTGCTGGTATTGTACATCGTCCAGATTGTAATGATGTGGCATTGTATAAACGGGTGAATACAGATATGCCTATAGAGATAGCAAAACTATTTAAAAGAAGTCATTCTAAACGTAAGACATTCGTTTTTCTCAGTACGATGGCTGTATTTGGTATCTCTAAGCGTTTGTCTAAAAATGTGATTACAGCAGATACACTTGTAGATCCAATAGGGCTTTATGGAAAAAGTAAACAGGCGGCTGAAGTCGGTTTGTTGAAATTACAAGATGACTATTTTGATGTGATTGTTGTTCGTCCTCCCAATGTATATGGTAAAGGTTGTAAGGGAGGGTACATTTTTGGTTTTGTAAAAGTGGTAAAAAAATTACCAGTAATTCCTGCTGCTTATACACAGGTGAAACAGAGTATGTTGTATATTGATAATTTGTGTGAGTTTATTCGATTAGCTATTGAGCAAAAATGTCATGGCATATTTATGCCACAGGATGAGAAAGCTGTTTCTGCATTAGATATTATGAATGCAATAGCTAAAGGACTTGGAAAGAAACTGAGGATAAGTCGATTGTTAGCTTTTGTTGTTTATTTAGGTCGTTTCTTCCCTCTTATACAGAAAGCGTATGGAGGAGTAGAGTATGATACAAGGCTTTCTAATATAGAGGAAATGAATTATGTGGTGGTCCCTTTTGAAGAAGCTATGAAAAGAACCATTAATTAAAAATTTATGGATAAAAAAGTATGTATTTGTACTACATTGTGGTCCTCTATTAATAATTGGATCCTTCCTTTTTTGAACGAGTATAATAAACGAGGAATAGATGTAACCATTGTCTGTAATATGGATAATGAATTTGAACAAGGATTAAAAGAGCATTTTCCTTTTGTACGCACCTATTGTATTGGTTTTCCTCGTGGCATTAATGCCATAGGTTCATTAAAGAGTATTTGGACTTTATACAAGTTTTTCAAAAAAGAGAAGTTTGATCTTGTTCAATATTCTACTCCTAATGCCAGTATGTATGGAGCTGTGGCTTCTTGGATGGCAAGAGTTTCTGTACGTTTATATTGCCAGTGGGGGATGGTTTATGTCACCATGGATGGAATAAAACGTTTGGTGTTTGAAAATATTGAGCGTATGGTATGTCGATTATCTACTCATGTGCAACCGGACAGTAAAGGAAATTTGAATTTTTGCCGTGATAATGGGCTGTATGATAAGGATAAGAGCTGTGTTATATGGAATGGAAGTGCTAAGGGACTTAATTTGGAGGCATATGATATTTCGAAGAAAGATGTTTATGCACGTGAAATCAAACAGCAGTATGGCATACCTGAAGGGGTCCCTGTGGTGGGGTTTGTTGGACGTTTAGGTAGAGAAAAAGGTTGCCATGAGTTGTTCAAGGCTTTTCAGAATGTAAAGAAGGAATTCCCCAAAGCTAAACTTTTATTTGTTGGTCCTATAGAGAAGAAAGAAACAATGGATGCTGAGATGCTGGAGTATTTTGAATCTTGTGATGATATCATTAAGACGGACAGAGTGAGTCATGTAGAGAAATATGCTTCTGCAATGGATGTTTATGTACTTCCAAGCTATCGGGAAGGTTTTGGAATGGGAGTTGTAGAAGCTTCTGCGATGGGGGTACCTGTAATTGTAACTAGGTATCCGGGGCCTTCAAGTGCAATGGAAGAGGGTGTTAGTGGTTATTCGGTTCCTGTTAAAGATGTTGATTTGTTGACAGAATATATCTTGAAACTTTTGAGCAATCCAATGGAAGCAAAAAAAATAGGACTGCAGGGACGGCAGTGGGTAGAAAAACGTTTTGATCAGAAAATATTCATTCAGAAATATATGGAAAATCGTGTGGATCTATTGAATTTGAAATAGTTGTTTATTATGCTGAAATTGATGTACATTACGAAATACCCAGAGATTGCACAGATTGCAGAAGAGGCGGGTGTAGATTGGATATTTGTGGATATGGAATTTATAGGAAAAGACTGTCGGCAAGGAGGTTTGGATACTGTACAGAACCACCATACCGTAGAAGATGTGGCAATTGTTAAAGCAGCAGTTCGTAATGCAAAGGTTCTTGTACGTGTAAATCCTATTCATGAAGTTTATTCTAATTATCTTTCAAGTAAAGAGGAAATAGATGCGGTAATAAAAGTAGGCGCTGATATTATTATGTTGCCCTATTTTAAGACAATAGAAGAAGTTGAAGTTTTTATTAAATATGTGGATAATAGGGCTAAAACTTGTTTATTAGTTGAAACACCTGAGGCTGCCTATTTATTGGAAAAGATTGTCGAGATATCAGGAATTGATATGATTCATATAGGACTCAATGATATGCATTTGGCTATGAGGATGAAGTTTATGTTTCAGTTGTTGTACGATGGCTCTGTAGACAAATGGGCAAGAGTGATTAAGTCAAAAGGGATTATGTTTGGTTTCGGGGGAGTAGCATCATTGGATGGGGGAGTAATTCCTGGACGAATGATATTAAAGGAACATTATCGATTAGGTAGCCAGATGGTAATCGTAAGCAGGAGTTTCTGTAATGTTGATAAGATTGGTGATTTAGGTGAAATTCGTACTATTTTCAGAAAGGGTATCCAAGATATTAGAATGTTGGAAATAGAATGCCAGCATCAATCTGATGACTATTTTGACAATAATCGTATTGTAACGAATAAAATTATAGAAGAATTTGTTAAAGTAATATAATATTTAGATGGAGTGGTGTTGAAAGAGAACTTGGATAGTTGTAAAGACTTGCAAACTATGCATTTTAGAGGGGCTTGGTTGGTAAGCAAAGATTATTTACCTGCTGATTTACTCTGTAATAGGTGGGGCGTGGAGATGTTGGGGGAGGCTGAATATTAGTGATGAACATCATTTGGATATGAAGAAGTATTTGAATAAGGAACTTTGTGATATGAGTATACGTGTGGTAAATATGAAGGAGACGGTAACAAGGGCGCGACTTTTGAATATCATCTTCACTCTGAATATGAAACTTCCTTTCTAACATTATTATGAACTTATTGCTTACAGGATGTTTTAAATACACTAAGGATCAGATGGAAACATTACGATCCTTAGGATTCTCTATTTATTTCATGCAGCAGGAAAAAGAAAAATTGCTTTTACCTGCATCTGAAATTGATGCTATAGTTTGTAATGGACTCTTTTTGAGTCATGATATAGACTTGTTTACTCGGGTGAAGTTTATTCAGCTGACAAGTGCAGGTTTTGATCGCGTTCCTCTAGATAAAATAAAGAATCGCAGTATTGAACTTTATAATGCTCGAAGGGTGTATAGCACGCCTATGGCGGAATGGGCATTGTTTAGAGTTTTAGAACAATATAAGCAGGGGTGGTTTTTTAAACAAGAACAGGCTGCACATAGGTGGACTAAACATAGGGGATTGCGTGAAATTTCAGGAATTAGAGTGGCAGTTATTGGTGCTGGTAATGTGGGGCAAGAAGTAGCTAAACGTTTCAGTGCGATGGACGCTTATACAGTAGGATTTGATATTCATACGAATGCTACTCCTTATTTTAATCAAATGAAATTGATCAGTACATTTGTACAGCATGTGAATAGTTTTGATGTTATTGTTGTCACGGCTCCATTACTACCTTCTACGAAAGGGTTGATTTCTCGAGATGTTTTGATATCGATGAAAGAGGGGGCAATTTTGATTAACATTGCTCGTGGTGGATTAATTGATGAGCAGGCAATGTGTGATGTATTAGCTCAGCGAAAAGATTTGTTTGTTGCTTTGGATGTATTTGAAGAAGAACCTTTGTCTGAAAAATCTTCATTGTGGGAGTTTGATAATGTGGCTATTTCTCCTCATAATTCTTTTGTAAGTAATAAAAATAATATTCGTATGTTTCAAGTGATGTATGATCATTTAAAAGAATTTATGTTAAAGCAAAAGTAGAAAATTACAAAACTGAAAAATAATGTACAAGTATTTTAAGAGATTCTTTGATTTTATGATTGCATTGGTAGCATTGATTATTTTATTCATACCACTGATTATTGTTGCTATCATTATTAAGTTAGACTCTAAAGGACCAGTAATTTTCAAGCAGGAACGTTTGGGTAAAGATGGTATCCCGTTTAAAATTTGGAAATTCCGTTCGATGTGTGTTGGGGCAGAAAAGCGAGGAACAGGAGTTTATTCTTATAAAGGAGATAATCGTGTAACCCGTGTGGGGAAAATTATTCGTGCTACTTCGATTGATGAGCTTCCTCAATTAATTAATATTCTTAGGGGGGATATGGCATTGATAGGGCCTCGTCCTGCATTAACTTATCATCCTTGGTCATATGATCAGTATGATGAACATCAAAAGCATATGTTTGATGTGCTTCCAGGTGTGACCGGATGGGCACAAGTGAATGGACGAAAGGAGGTACCTTGGCCAGAGCGCATCGAATTAAATGTGTGGTATGCTCAGCATATGAATTTTAGTCTTGATCTTAAGATATTCTTCATGACTATTTTTAAGGTGGTGACCAATGCTAATAACGAGAATGTGAGCGAGACTAGTGTCAAGAAGTGATAACTTAATAGATTCTTTGACAGGTTGCCGAATTCGTGTTGAGGAATCATTTCATTGTAGACGTGTAAGTCAACTTGGATATTCACTGATAAAGTCGATTATTCTCGAAATAATATTTTTCTTAGATATTCTTCAAGATGAGATAAATTCATCTGTTAAAAACTTTAAGTAATAAATGGGACTACCTGTCTGAAACATATTTTCGGTAGATTATTAACTATATATAATACATATACATTATGTCAGTATTCAAAGACAAAACCCTCCTGATCACCGGAGGCACCGGTTCCTTCGGTAACGCTGTGCTTCGGCGTTTTTTGGATTCCGATATTAAGGAGATCCGGATCTTTAGCCGTGATGAGAAAAAACAGGATGATATGCGTCATCAGTTGCAGAATCCCAAAGTGAAGTTCTATATAGGGAATGTGCGTAATAAGACATCGGTGGATGTGGCGATGCGGGGTGTGGACTATGTGTTCTCGGCTGCGGCCTTGAAACAGGTTCCCAGTTGCGAGTTCTTTCCGATGGAAGCGACCCGTACGAATGTGGAAGGGACGGAGAACGTGCTGCTTTCCGCGATCGAGCATGGCGTGAAGAAGGTGGTGGTCCTTTCTACGGATAAAGCCGCTTATCCGATCAATGCGATGGGGATCTCCAAGGCGTTGATGGAAAAGGTGGCGATCGCTAAAGGACGTGAGCTGGGCGAAGGGGCGCAGACGACGATCTGCTGCACGCGCTACGGCAATGTGATGGCGAGCCGGGGTTCCGTGATCCCTCTCTGGGTGGAACAGATGGAACAGGGTAAACCGATCACGATTACCGACCCGGAGATGACGCGTTTCATGATGACGCTGGATGATGCGGTCGACCTGGTGGTCTATGCGTTCACGCATGGACATAACGGTGACCTGTTCGTGCAGAAAGCGCCGGCAGCCACTCTGTCCGTCTTGGCACAGGCGTTGAAAGAGACATACGCGCAGATCGATCTGAAGTATCTGGATACGGAGGTGAAGGTGATCGGAACGCGTCATGGAGAGAAATTGTTTGAAACCCTTGTGACACGTGAGGAGATGGCGAAAGCGATCGATATGGGCGACTATTACCGCATCCCTTGCGATACGCGCGACCTGAACTACGACAAGTACTTTACCGAAGGAAGCGAATGCCTGTCCAAGATCGAGGACTATCATAGTCATAACACGACTCGTCTGGATGTCGAAGGAATGAAAAAACTATTACTCCGCCTACGTTTTATTAAGGAAGATCTCGGATTGATCGAACGGGCAAAACCGAGAGAAATCAGAAGCGAATAAAAATCGACTTCGTACCAAACCTCAAAACTTCAAACTTCAAATTTAAAAGAAATGAACATATTAGTAACCGGTGCAAAAGGCTTCATCGGTCGAAATCTTGTATCCCAACTTCATAATATCCAGTCGGGAAAGGCACGCAATTATCCTGTTTCTGGGACTGGATTGAAGGTCTTCGAATATGATGTGGACAGTGACCCGGCAGAATTGGATGTCTATTGTAAGAATGCCGATTTTGTCTTTAACCTGGCCGGGGTGAACCGCCCGAAAGACCAGTCGGAGTTCATGAAGGGGAATTTCGGTTTCGCTTCCCTCTTGTTGGATACGTTGAAGAAACACGGCAATACTTGTCCGGTGATGATCTCGTCGTCTACGCAGGCTGCGCTGGATAATCCGTATGGCGAGTCGAAGCGGGCGGGAGAGAACCTTCTGTTCGAGTATGCCGAAGAGACGGGGGCGAAAGTCCTGGTCTATCGTTTTCCGAATGTGTTCGGGAAATGGTGCCGCCCGAACTATAACAGTGCGGTGGCGACATTCTGCAACAATATCGCGAACGGTCTGCCTATCCAAGTGAATGATCCTAAGGTGGTGATGAACCTGGTCTATGTGGACGACGTGGTGGACGAGCTGATCGCCGCCTTGTCGGGTGAAGAACACCGCGAGGGGAACCATTGTGCCGTTCCGGTGGTCCATACGATAACGCTGGGCGGGATTGTCGATCTGCTTTATTCTTTCAAGGAGATGCCGGGTAACCTGACGGTTCCCGATTTGGGCGATCCTTTCACGAAGAAGCTCTATTCGACCTATCTGTCTTATTTACCGAAAGAGAAGTTCATCTATCCGGTACAGATGAAGACGGACGACCGGGGTAGCTTCACGGAGATCATCCGTACGCCGGACAGGGGCCAGTTCTCGGTGAACATCTCCAAGCCGGGCGTCACCAAGGGACAGCATTGGCATCACACCAAGAATGAAAAGTTTGTGGTGGTGAGCGGTCACGGCCTGATCCGGTTGCGTAAGATCGGGACGGACGAGGTGATCGACTTCGAGGTCAGTGGAGGCAAGATCGAAGTGGTGGAAATGATCCCCGGGTACACCCACAACATCATCAACCTTTCGGACACCGAAGACCTGGTGACCTTCATGTGGGCCAACGAACCGTTCGATCCGAACCGTCCGGATACTTATTTTGAAGAAGTGTAAAAACAGGAAATCATGAGCAAACTAAAATTAATGACCATCATCGGTACGCGTCCGGAAATCATCCGGTTGGCTGCCGTGATAAAGCGTTGCGATCGATATTTCGATCAGATCCTGGTGCATACCGGGCAGAACTACGATTATACATTGAACCAGGTGTTTTTTGACGATCTGGGCCTTCGTGCTCCGAACTATTATCTGGATGCGGTAGGCAAGGACTTAGGGGAAACGATCGGCAATATCATCGCCAAGTCGTACCGATTGATGGTCGAGGTGAAGCCCGATGCCGTCCTGGTGTTGGGTGATACGAACTCCTGCCTTTCGGTGATCGGAGCGAAGCGCCTGCATATCCCTATTTTCCATATGGAAGCCGGTAACCGTTGCTTCGACGAATGTCTGCCGGAGGAGACGAACCGCCGTATCGTGGATGTGACGGCCGATGTCAACATGTGTTATTCCGAACATGCACGCCGGTATCTGAATGCCGCCGGAACGCCGAGAGAACGTACCTATGTGGTCGGTTCGCCGATGGCGGAGGTGTTGCACGAAAACCTGAAGCAGATCGAGGCAAGCGACATCCTCGAACGTTTGGGATTGGAGAAAGGCAAGTATATTCTGCTTTCCGCCCATCGTGAAGAGAATATCGATACGGAAACCAATTTCTTCAACCTGATGAATGCGGTAAATGCTATGGCAGAGAAGTACGACATGCCGATTCTTTATTCTTGTCATCCCCGTTCTAAGAAGTTCATCGAACAGCGTGGTTTCAAATTCGATCCGCGTGTAATACAACATCAACCGCTGGGTTTCCATGATTACAACCATCTTCAGATGAATGCTTTTGCCGTTGTTTCCGATTCGGGCACGCTTCCGGAGGAAAGCAGTTTCTTCCTTTCCGTCGGCAATCCTATTCCTGCCGTATGTATCCGCACCAGTACGGAACGTCCGGAGGCATTGGACAAAGGCAACTTCATCCTGGCCGGTATTACGACCGAACAGGTGTTGCAGGCGGTGGATGTGGCGGTCGAGATGAATCGGGACGGTGCTCTGGGACTCCCCGTTCCCAACTACGTGGACGAGAATGTCTCGGTGAAGGTCGTCAAGCTGATCCAGAGCTACACGGGAGTTGTGAACAAGATGGTTTGGAGAAAATATTAATATAAAGGACAAGATGCAACGAATCGACACGCATCTATTGAACGAAGTCACAGTACAAGCGATCCTTTCTACCGGCATCAGGCTGTAGCCTGGACGGTTCAGCCTTGACCTTTCGGTTACTTTTGGATCAAGCCAAAAGTAGTAAAACAGAATATGAAAAACAAAAAAATAAAGAAAACCTTATTGACAATCAGCATCTCATTGTCGATTATCAATTCTCAATTGTCAATTGCCCAACGCTCGTTGGGCGTAACCGGTCTGCTGAACATTCCTTCGGCGGACATGCAGGAGGACGGTACGTTCATGGCGGGAGGCAACTACCTGCCTGAGGAGATGCTGCCCCGGGAGTGGGGATATAATTCGGGGAACTATTTCGTGAACCTGACGTTCCTGCCTTTTATGGAGGTGGCATATCGGTGCACGTTGCTGAAGGTCGAAAGTACCGGCAAATGGAACCAGGACCGTTCGGTTTCCCTTCGTCTGCGCCCGTTGAAGGAGGGGAAATGGTGGCCGTCGGTCGTGGTCGGTTCGAATGACTTGCTGACGACCGGAGAATTGAATCCATTTCACGAATCGGGCGGGAACCGTTATTTCTCTTCCGTCTATGCGGTCGGGACGAAGCATTTCGGTTTCTACGGCCATGATATCGGTGTGACGGCAGGAGGGCATGTGCCGTTCCGCAGCAGAAGCGAGAACAAGGGGGTATTCGGCGGGGTGAGCTACCGTCCGGCGTTCCTGAAGCCGCTTGAGGTGATGGCGGAATATGACTCGAAGGTGGTGAACGTGGGGCTGTCGGCCCGGCTGTTCGACCATTTTTCCTTGTATGCCTATTGCTACGATTTCAAGACGGTGGCGGGCGGGATCCGGTATGAGCTGACGCCCCGGTCTCGCGCGTTCCGGTCCGATGAGGTCCGTACACCTTGGGACGGACGGGTGGAGCTGGTGCTTTATCCGCAGATCACGTTGAACAATTCGTGGCTGGACAAGATATACGGAGCGGTGATCAACATCGCTCCGGCAGTGGAGGCGCGGCTCTGGAAAGGGGCGGCTTTCACGGGGCAGGTGATTCTGCCGGTATGGAACAACATGGTCGGGCAGATGGACTATATCCGGGCCGGAGTGCTGACCTTGAGCCAGGAGTTCGGATTGCCGGGAGGGGCTTTCGGACGGGTGTCGGTCGGCAACTTCACGAACAACCGGATGGGGACGGACCTGAAGCTGCGCTATGTCACGCCGGACAACCGTTGGATGTTCGGCCTGGAAGGCGGTGTGACCGGATCGTCCACCTTTTACGAGGGCAAATGGCAGTTGTCTGCCTGGAAGCGGGTAAGCGGGGCGGCGGAGGTCCGTTTCCGCGAAAGGCGTTTCAATATGGATTTCAATTTGGGCGTGCACCGCTATATCTATGGCGACTACGGGGTGCGGGTGGACTGCATCCGGCATTTCGGACGGACAACAGCCGGCCTGTACGCCATGTACACGGGAGGTGAGGCGAACGGCGGTTTTCATTTTGCCGTCCCGTTGCCGCAGTGGGGCAAGTCACGCAAGGTACGGGTGCGTCTGCCGGAATATTACCAGATGGAATATTCGGGACAGAGCGGCCTCGAATACTTCCGCCGGAAACTCGGACAGGACTACGAGACCCGTCCGGACGAGAGCAACGTCCTTCCTTATGACAGAAGAAATTATGATCTATGATCTGTTGCTGTCGGCTGAAGTCGACGGACATTGGAAATATCTTTTAATAACATAATAATTTTATTTTAAATGAGTATGAAAAAGAAAAATTTGTGGAGCGCAGTGCTGGCCATGAGCTTGGCTGTGACATTGAGTGTGGGGTCGGCAGGATGTAGTAAGGATAACGAACCGACTCCTGAAATCGTAGAGAATCCGTTGGATAAGGAGGTCTACTATATTGTAGGTAAGGTGACGGAAGACAACAAGGCGCTGGAAGGTGTCGAAGTCGGTGTTTCCGGAAAATCGGCCAAGACTGCTGCCGACGGAACATACCAGTTGGCGGTAGATAAGGTTGGGACTTATGTCGTGGCATTTGCTAAAGACGGATATGTCGGTGTTTCGGCGGATGCGGTGGTTCCTTCGGGCACACCGAAACAGGGGAGTATCTCTGTGTCCCAGGCAATGACCTCTTTGGCTACTCCGGTGACCGTATCGGCCGACCAGGACACGGTTGTGTATGACGGACGTACGCATGTGGCCGAACTGGCTGTTCCGGCAGGAGCCGTGAAGGAAGATACCGAGATTACGATGACCGAATATCTGAAAGGGGCGAAAGCCGAAGCGGATCATGCCAGTCTTTCGACAATCAACTGTACGCCTGACGGACTGAAATTTGAAAAGAGCGTGGAAGTGGCGGTGAAGAATGCGACCAGCAACGCGATCAGCTTTGCCGATGTAAAACATTTTGTGGAAGATGGCAATGCTTGGAAAGAAATGGGCACGGCCGATTTCGATGCGGACCGTAATGTTTATGCCTGTTCTTTGGATGGTTTCTCGAACCACTCTTTCGGTCCGGTTTATTCGGTATCCGATGCCGGTAGCTCGACAGAAAACCTGTCTACCGTCACAATCGACAACTTAGGCAAGATGGATGCCGCCGAACAGGAAGTTGCAGGTAAGCAGAAAATCGGCTGGGAAATCCGGGGCGACCTGAAACAGTTGTTGAGCGGCACGTTCTCCGCTTTGAGCGCCTCCGATCTCGAAAGCCTGGCGAGACAGCTGAACGCGGCCATCACGTCTACCAAAGGTTCGGCTGCCGGTGTGGAAGAGATTCCTTTCTCACTCGGTACGGCCAAAGTGGACGGAGACCAGAAGGTGACGATCGACATGAAGGCTAAGAAAAACCTTTCTTCCTTTTCTGTCAATTTCAACTACCAGGGTCGTGTCGTTCCGTTCAGCGTGGAAATCGCAACATACGCAGGTGTAAGCACGACGATCACTAAAGAAGGCGGTGCAAGCCATCCTGCACACGGTGGCGGCGTTGTCCAATAAGTCGCATTTGTTTATTTAATAAATAAAGAAGAGTGAAAATCTGGAATTATATGTTGATGTGCGTGGTGGTACTTTGTACCTCCTGCGCATCTTCCAAGAAAGTGGTTTACCTGCAGGATGTCGTCCCGCTGAAGCAGCAGGTGATCGAACAGAAATATGAAGTGTATATCCATAACGACGATCTGCTGGCGATTATGGTAAACAGCAAGAACCCGGAACTGGCATTGCCGTTCAATATGCCGTTGGTGACTTACCAGTTGGGAAGCGAAAGCAGCGGACAGCAGCGTGTGCTGGGCTATCTGGTGGATACCAACGGAGACATCGATTTTCCGATCCTCGGCAAGTTGCATGTGGCGGGACTGACCCGTTTGCAGCTGACGGACCTGATCAAGCAACGCCTGATAGAGGAAGACCTGATCAAGGATCCGATCGTGACGGTTCAATTCCTGAACTACAAGGTGGCGGTGATGGGTGAAGTGAACCGTCCGGGTTCGTTCAATATCTCCGGCGACCGTATTACCCTGCTGGAAGCCTTGAGTATGGCGGGTGACCTGACGATCTACGGGCGACGGGACCGGGTAGCCGTGATCCGCGAGAAAGATGGGAAACGGACGATCCTGATGCACGATCTCCGTTCATCCGATATCTTCAATTCTCCTTGCTATTATCTGCAACAGAACGATATCGTGTATGTCGAACCGAACAAGGCGAAAGCGGGACAGAGCGAGATCAACCAGAACAAGTCGGTGGGAGTGTGGTTGTCCGCTGCTTCGATCTTGGTTTCCATCGCGTCTCTGATTGTGACATTAACAAAGTAAAAAAAGAGAACCTATGAACACAGAACAAGAAACGAACACCCGCGTGGATGAGAACGAATTGAACCTGGGGGACATCCTGCAAACGGTGTTGGCTAACTGGTATTGGTTTGTTCTGTCTGTCGTGGTATGTGCCGGAGTGGCGTTCCTCTATTTGAAGTGGGCGCCCAAGGTATATACCCGGACGGCTTCGGTACTGATCAAGGACGATGCGAAGGGCGGGGCGATGAGCGAGTCGGCCGCTTTCGAGGATTTAGGACTTTTCGGTACGAAGCGGAATGTGGATAATGAAGTGCTGGTATTCAAGTCCAGGCGATTGATGACCGAAGTGGCACGCAACTTGCATCTGGATGTGAGCTACACGGTAAAGGACGGGCTGCGAACGGTGGAGCTATACACCCAGTCGCCCGTACAGCTCTCTTTTCCGGATGCGGAAGAGGCGCAGGCCTTTTCGTTGCAGGCGGCCCCTGTTTCCGGAAAGGAGGTGATGTTGTCCGGCTTCACCTTCGGAGATGAGGAGGTTTCGGACGGTAAGCCGATGAAGGTGGCGCTGAACGATACGGTCACGACGCCTGTCGGCAGAGTGGTGGTGGTTCCGTCGCTTTACTATGGCGACAAGTATTTCAATACGACTGTGCAGGTGACGAAATCGCCGTTGCAGAGTGTGGCGCTCCGTTTCCAGGACGTCTTGCAGGCCACTTTGGCGAGCAAGACGGCTACGATCATCAACCTGACGCTCCAGGATGTCTCCATCCCGCGTGCGGAGGATGTGATCAACACGTTGATCTCTGTTTACAATACGGACGCAATCAACGACAAGAACCAGATCGTGATGAATACCTCCAATTTCATCAACGACCGTCTGATCGTGATCGAGAAGGAACTGGGGGATGTGGATTCGGATATCGAATCGTACAAGCGGGAACATCAGCTGACGGATATCTCGTCCGAGACGGGTATGTACCTGCAGACGTCCAGCCAGTACCGTCAGGAGGGATTGAGCCTGGAGAACCAGTTGAGCCTGGCGAAATACATCAAGAACTACCTGACGGATCCCGGCAAGAACTCGGACCTGATCCCTGCGAATACGGGTATATCGGATGTGAACATCGAGTCGCAGATCGGGGAGTTCAACGAGATGTTGCTGAAACGCGACAAACTGATCAGCAACAGCAGCGGCAAGAACCCGGTAGTGCAGGATCTGAACAATTCGTTGATCGCGATGAAGCAGACCATCATCCGTTCGGTGGACAACCTGATCGTCGGTCTGAACATCAAGATCAAGAATATCCGGGCGCAGGAGGAACAGACGAGTCGCCGCATATCGGCCGTGCCGACCCAGCAGAAGGAGGTCCTTTCGGTGGAACGCCGCCAGAAGATCAAGGAAGAGCTGTATCTCTACCTGCTGAACAAGCGCGAGGAGAACGAGCTGACGCAGCGGATGACGGAAAGCAATGCCCGTATCATCGATCCGGCGGCGGGAAGCAATGCTCCGGTCGCTCCTAAGTCGATGATGATCCTGCTGGCTTCCCTCGTGTTGGGAGGTGCGATACCGGCAGGTGTCCTGTGGTTGTTGATGGTTAGCGACACGAAAGTACGTTCGCGGAAGGATGTGGAGGGGGTACTCTCCGTGCCGTTCCTGGGTGAGATCCCGATGCGCGACAAAAAGGACAAGGGCGAAGTGGTGGTGCATGAAAACGGCCGCGATTCGGTTTCGGAGGCGTTCCGTATCGTGCGTACCAACATGGATTTCATGCGGGTGAAGGAGAAGAACATGCAGGTGGTGATGTTCACCTCGTTCAATCCGGGAGCCGGCAAGACATTCGTCTCCATCAACCTGGCGATGAGTTTGGCCCTCACGCACAAGAAGGTCGTTTTGGTCGATCTCGATATTCGTAAGGGTACCCTTAGCTCCCATGTCCAGGTATCGGACATGGGAGTGACCAATTACCTTTCCGGCCGCATCGATAACGTCGACGAAATCATCCGGAAAGGGGAACTGTACGACAAGCTGGATATCATCCATGCCGGTCCCGTTCCGCCCAACCCTGCCGAACTCTTGTTGAGCGACCGGTTGGAGGCTTTGATCGCCGAGCTACGCAAACGGTATGATTATATTATCCTGGACAACGTTCCGGCCGGAGTGGTTGCAGATGCGGTGATCGTCAACCGGGTGGCCGACCTGACGATCTATGTCGTCCGTGCGGGCAAAATGGATCGTCGTGCCCTTCCCGAAGTGGAGAAGCTCTATCGGGAAGGCAAGTTGCGTAACATGAGCCTGATCCTGAACGGAACGGTCTACAAGCATGGGGCGTATGGCTACCATTATGGGTATGGATACGGTTATGGCTACGGATATGGTTATGAACAACGTAAAAACAAATAGAGAAGATGTTTTCCCTACTTTTTCCGAAGAAGAACGCGGTTCGCACCGATTTATTTAGGGGGACGGCAGATGTGCATTCACATCTGCTGCCCGGTGTGGACGACGGCGTGCAGAGCGTCGACGATATGCGTGCGGCTCTGAAATCGATGCGGGAGGCAGGTGTGGAACGTGTATTCCTGACCCCTCATGTGATGGCGGACCTGCCCGACAACCGGCGCGGTTATCTGCTGGGTCGTTTTGCCTGCGTGAAAATGTTTGCCCCGGAAGGGATCGAGTTGAGGCTGGTGGCGGAGTATATGCTGGATGCCGGTTTCCGTTTGCAGATGGCGGACGGATTGTTGACGTATGCGGACAGGCAGGTCCTGGTCGAGACTTCTTATCTCTCGCCTCCTCCCGACTATCTGAATTTGCTTTACGAGTTGAGGCTGGAGGGCTACACGCCTGTCTTGGCCCATCCGGAGCGGTATATGTATATGACGAAGGTGGATTATTTCCGGCTGAAGGACAAAGGCTACAAGTTCCAGCTGAACCTGTTCTCCCTTGCCGGCGTGTACGGCTCCCGTCCTGCCAAATATGCCGCATACCTGATGAAGGAAGGCTTCTACGACTACGCCGGCTCCGACCTGCATCATCCTGACGACTACGAAAGAAACCTCACCCGCCTGAAACTTTCG
Organism: Parabacteroides sp.; assembly: GCF_977054455.1. NCBI lineage: Bacteria > Pseudomonadati > Bacteroidota > Bacteroidia > Bacteroidales > Tannerellaceae > Parabacteroides > Parabacteroides sp. The sequence goes on from NZ_CDRTCT010000020.1 coordinate 64,469, forward strand.
GGCAAAATGATCGACAGGCTCAAAAGGGTGCTGGAAAATAATAAGAGGCTATAGTTTTTATTTATTACTCCATAGATAAAACTGATAGACTTTCTACATACCTCCTGATAATTATGCCTACCTTTGCATTTAACAAATCTAAATAAACCAATAATTATGCTTAACACTATTCTTTGTAAAAGGACGGCATTACCTTTTGGGCTGCTTTCATTGGCTCTGGTTCTGCCATCGTGTGGTTCTTCCGAATACAAGAAGTATGCGGATAACCAGGCAAAACAGGTTGCTTCCATCCTTCGTGAGAACGGATGTATGCAATGTCACTCGGCTACGGCGGCGACTCCTTTCTACGGTAATCTTCCTCTGATCGGCCCGACTGTCAAGGCGGATATGCAGGAAGGTACGCGTTATCTGGACCTGACGGCGATGCTGGAGGCGCTCGACAATGGCAAACTCGTTTCCGAAGCCGACCTGGCCAAGTTGGAAGATGCTGCTCTATCCGGTTCCATGCCTCCCGCCAAGTATTCGCATATGCCGATGCACTGGGGTACGAACCTCGATAGCGACGAAAAGGCTATTTTGCTTTCTTGGGCGAAGGATGTCCGTAAGAAGAACTATTCGACACCTACCGTTGCCGAAGAATTTGCCAACGAACCTGTACAACCGTTGATGGCTTCCATCCCGACCGATCCGGCCAAGGTGGCATTGGGTTTCGATCTCTATCATGACACCCGTCTTTCCGGCGATAACACGATTTCGTGTGCTACCTGCCACGGATTGGCTACTGCCGGTGTGGACCGTAAACAATATTCCGAGGGTATAGACGGACAGTTCGGCGGTGTGAACGCCCCGACCGTGTATAACTCGGCTTTGAATATCCTCCAGTTCTGGGACGGACGTGCTGCCGACCTGAAAGAGCAGGCTGCCGGGCCTCCTTTGAACCCGGTCGAAATGGGCAGTCACTCCTTCGATGATATCTCGGTCAAACTGGCGGAAGACAAGGAATTGAGCAAACGATTCCTCGAAGTTTATCCGGAAGGTTTCAATCAGTCTACGATTACCGACGCGATCGCCGAGTTTGAAAAAACGTTGCTCACGCCGAGCCGCTTCGACAAGTATCTGATGGGCGATAAGACCGCTTTGACTGCTGAGGAGATCGCCGGCTACGAATTGTTTAAGGAGAATAAATGCGCAACCTGCCATACGGGTGTGAACTTGGGCGGTCAGTCCTTCGAGTACATGGGTATCAAGGATAATTATTTCGATTACCGTGGCACGGGGCTGACGGATGGTGACAACGGACGTTATTCCGTTACGAAGAATGAACAGGATCGCCATCGTTTCAAGACACCGACCCTGCGTAACGTGATGCTGACCCCGCCGTATATGCACGACGGTTCGATCGCGACGGTCGAAGATGCCATCCGTATCATGCACCAGTTCCAGATCGGTAAGAACATCTCGGACGCTGATACCAAGAGCCTTGTGGCGTTCCTGAACACGCTCACCGGAGAATATAAGGGCGAGCTGCTACAATAAAATCAAGAGCTTTACGTTATTGTAAAGTAAAACGATAACGTGTATGCCCTTCCGCCTGGTACATATCATCCTCCTGCTGGTCGCTTTTGCGGGCACGGGGGAAGTGTGGAGCCAGGAGGAAGGGCTTGCTTCTTATTACCACAACCGTTTCCACGGGCGTAAGGCTGCCAGTGGCCGGGTCCATGATACGGACGAAATGGTAGCGGCCCACAGGACGTATCCTTTCGGCACTTTCCTGCGTGTCACCAACCTGTCCAATATGAAGCGGGTGATCGTCTGTGTCACCGATCGCGGGCCTTTCCGCAAAGGCCGTATCATCGATGTCTCTGTCGGTGCGGCCGAACTCTTAGGATTTAAGAAAAAAGGTCTTGCCCGTGTCCGTGTCGAAGTCGTTCCGGGTAAAATAGATCTTAGTCTTCTCGATCTTCTCTATCCCAAGATTCCTTTTTTAGAGGTGGATCATCTTCGGGTGAAGCCGCCTTACAGGGTGGAGGCACGTTGATGATCGGATGATTTTCTACTTTTCACCTGAGAGTAATTTCTTATATTTGTAGCCCGATACACAAAAATATGCAATGGCTAAGATTTTATTAGTAGAAGATGAAATAAACATCGCCTCCTTCATCGAACGGGGCTTGCAGGAGTTCGGTCATGAAGTCCGCGTGGTCAATGACGGACAAGCCGGCTGGGAGTTGGTTCAGCAGGAAGATTTCCAACTGTTGATACTCGACATCATCATGCCGAAAATGAATGGTCTGCAACTCTGTAAGCAGTATCGCCAGGCGTGTGGCTACCAGTCGCCCGTTATCATGCTGACCGCTTTAGGGACGACGGACGATATCGTGAACGGCCTGGATGCCGGAGCCGACGACTACCTGGTGAAACCTTTCAGTTTTCAGGAACTGGAAGCCCGCATCAAAGCTCTTTTGCGGCGCACGGGGGCGGAACTTGCCGTACCGCTTCTGGGTTGTGGCGACCTGACGCTCGATCCGTCCAGCCACCGGGCGATCCGTGGCAAGGTGGTAATTGATCTGACCGTAAGGGAATACCGCCTGCTCGAATATCTGATCCGGAACCAGGGGACGGCACAGAGCCGGCTGACCTTGCTGAAAAATGTCTGGGACAAGAACTTCGATACGAATACGAATGTGGTGGATGTCTATGTCAATTACCTGCGCAGCAAGATAGACAAGGATTTTGACCATAAACTGATCCGCACCGTAGTGGGAGTGGGCTATATGATGGAAGCATGAAGACAGGAAACAAGATAGCGCTTTTTTATACGGCTATCACGATCGGCATTATTTCGGTGGTGACAGCCGTTTTTTATTTTCTGGCGACCGACTATATCAGTCGCCTCTACTATTCTTATCTGACGGAGAAAGCCACTCCGACGGCCGAACTCCTGTATCGGTACGGCGGGGACATCCAGTACCGGATCGGCTGGCTGTTGTTGGGGATGCTGGTGATCAGTGCCGTACTGGTCTATTTCGTCGGACGTTTGTATGCGACCCGCATGGTCGACCGTATCGATGCGGCTTACCAGAGTGAGAAGTCTTTTATCAGTAATGCGTCCCATGAACTGAATAATCCGCTCACAGCTATCCAGGGGGAATGCGAGATCAGCTTGTTGAAGGAACGTACGCCGGCCGAATACCAGGCTGCATTGGGGCGTATCGCCTCCGAAACGAAACGCATCATCCAATTGATGAAGAACCTTCTCTTTCTCTCTCATGGGGATAAGGAGATTTTGAAGAATGCACGTGAGACGGTTTTGTTGGCCGATTTCCTGATGCAGTTCGTGGGCAACCGCGTTCGCTTTACAACCGACCATTTCGCTTTTGCTATCGAGGCGAATCCGCATCTGTTGAAGATTGCTATCGGTAACATCTTGAATAATGCCTGTAAATATTCGGGAGAGGCGCCTGTCGAGATGCAGCTGAAAGGTTCTGTCCTGACCATTACGGACACGGGGATCGGTATTCCGGAGGAGGAGATCGCCCGTGTGTACCAGCCTTTCTATCGTGCCTCCAATACGCGGGAGTTCGCCGGGCATGGTATCGGACTCAGCCTTTCCATGCGTATCCTGAGAACCTATGGAGCCGAAATCACGATTACGTCCGAGGTCGGGAAGGGAACGACGGTGGAAATCGAATTCCCGTAAGTTTTAGGCTGCTGAACGATGGCTTTTATTATACCTTTTTGTGCAATATCGATAGCGGCAATATTTGATACCGCTCTATTTCGTTCATCAAGATAATAAGCGTAAAGCAACCAAAGGTAAAAAAGGACAGACTTCAAAAGAGGACTAAAAAGATTTTTAGAGAAACATATGGGCAGGTCCGGTTAAGCAACCTCTTAGCCGGACCTTTTTTCTGCTGCCAACCTATTCCTTTCAACATTTAGGCTGTTTTGATTGTTAGATATAAAAACAAATAATATGGCATACAGAATTGCATTCTTTGGAGCTAAACCGTATGATATAGCTTCATTCGACAAAGTAAATGAAAAGTACAATTACGACATTCGTTACTACAAAGGACATTTGAATCCGAACAATGTAGTATTGACGCAAGATACGGATGTCGTCTGTATTTTTGTCAACGACATTGCCGATGCCACTGTTATCGATGCAATGGTGAAGAATGGCGTCAAACTGTTGGCCCTTCGTTGTGCCGGTTTTAATAATGTGGACCTGAAAGCGGCCAAAGGGAAGTTGCCGGTCGTCCGCGTCCCGGCCTATTCGCCTTACGCCGTGGCAGAATATTCGCTTGCCCTGATGCTGTCGCTGAACCGGAAGATACACCGTGCCTACTGGCGTACGCGGGATGGAAATTTCTCGCTGAACGGCCTGATGGGGTTCGATATGCACGGCAAGACGATCGGTATTATCGGCACGGGAAAGATCGCCAAGATCCTGATCCGTTTGCTGAAAGGGTTCGGAATGCGCATTCTGGCTTATGACCTTTATCCCGACATGAAGTTTGCCGAGGAGGAAGGTATTTCTTATGTTTCGTTAGACGAGCTGTATCGCGAGTCGGACATCATCTCCCTGCATTGTCCGCTGACCGATCAGACAAGATATATGATCGACAAAGACTCCATCGGCAAGATGAAGAAAGGCGTAATGATCATTAATACAGGCCGGGGCCAACTGATCAACACCAACGACCTGATCGAAGGTCTGAAGGAGAAGAAAATTGCAGCCGCCGGTCTGGATGTGTACGAGGAGGAGGGCGAGTATTTCTATGAAGACAAGTCCGATAAAATTATCGACGATGATGTATTGGCCCGTCTGCTTTCTTTTAATAATGTGATCGTTACTTCACACCAGGCTTTTTTCACGAAGGAAGCCCTGCATAACATTGCAGAGACAACCCTTCAGAATATCGATGATTTCCGTCATCACCGTCCTTTGGTGAACGAAGTTATTCTGTAAAAAGACTATGTTTATATCGCTGATTTATTATATTTTTGTGGCCATTGTCCGGTGTGAGCCAGGCAATGGCTTTTATTTTTTATAGTAAACAAATATGGAAATAGACAGTCGTACAGGTCTGGTGCTTGAAGGAGGAGGGATGCGTGCCATCTTCACCGTCGGAGTGCTGGACTGCTTTATGGATCATGAGATTTGGTTCCCTTATACGATCGGTGTGTCAGCAGGGGCGAGCAACGGCATATCGTATGCCTCCCGGCAGCGCGGGCGTTCCCGGTTCAGCAATATCGACCTGCTGGAGAAATATGATTATATCGGTTTCAGACATTTCCTGCGGGGACGGGGCTATATCGACATGAAATATCTTTTTTATATTTATCCGGAGAAATATTATCCGCTCGATTACGAGACTTATTTCAAATCTCCGAACCGCTTCGTCATGGTTACCAGCAATTGCCTGACGGGTAAAGCCGAGTATTTCGAGGAGAAGAAGGACGCGGACCGTCTGGTCGATATCTGTTGTGCTTCCTGTACGCTTCCGGTGCTTTGTCCGGTGGCGTATGTCGACGGCGTCCCGATGGTCGACGGCGGTGTCTGCGATGCCATCCCGATCCGGCACGCCATCGACGACGGTTTCCGCAAGAACGTGATTGTCCTGACCCGCAACAAAGGCTACCGGAAGGAAGAGAAGGATTTCTGGCTGCCCGGTTTCATCTACCGCCGATATCCCGCTATCCGGGAACAACTGAAACTGCGCTACCGCAAGTATAATGAAGTGCTGGACTATATCGACGAACTGGAAGCGAAAGGAGACGCGATCGTCATCCGTCCGCAAAAGAAAATGGAAGTCGGCCGGACCACCAACAACCGGAAAAAGCTGTCCGCCCTCTATGACGAAGGCTATGCCGCAGGGCAATCCATAATCGAAAAACATCGGTTCGATTTCAAAACATCTATGCTTTAATGGTTCGCCATATTCGCAACATATGTTGTCCTATATTTGTCGATCTGGATAATTCTCTGTATCTTTGTGAAAAGCTCAAAAAATAAATATATGGATACAACAATCAAATTTTCTTCTAACCTTTCAGGTGATTTCGTGCGTTTATTGTTGTCAATGAGTGATAAAATGAAATTGCATGTGATCAAATTGTTGACTGATAGTTTGTTGAAATCTGAAATGGATGTGATTGATGAAAAGAAATATACGGAACAAATGTTGAAAAAACACGCTGGAACATGGAGCGATGATGAATCGGTGGATGATCTGATGAGTAAAATCCGGGAAAACACCTCGATTCGTGAACCTTTGAAATTCTGATATATGGCTTCACAATATATTCTTGATAGTAATATTTGCATACATTTGTTGCATAATCGTGAAGAAGTGGTTCGTGCAATAGCTGAAGTTGGTTGGCGTAATTGTCATATTACGGAGTTGACAGTTGTTGAATTATATTATGGAGCGGAATGTAGTAGCAACCCGCAAAAGAATAGGAGGGTAGTAACATCTTTTTTGGATGATATCGATATCCTTCCTTTTAGTATTTGCATTGACGAATTTTGTCGTCAGAAATACCGGTTACGCAAATTAGGGGCATTGATAGAAGATACCGATCTTTATATCGGTGCATCGGCAGTAGCAATGGGCTATACGCTTGTTACAGAAAATATCAAACATCTTTCTCGTTTGGATAATATAGACTTGCAAAATTGGGTAAAACGGTGATATATTCGGAAAATTCATCGGATTATTGAAGGAAAATATTTACATTTGTATATTAACACACTAAAAGATGCAAGTGATGATGAACAATTATGCAAATTACCTGTATATAGCTACACGCGCCGCCCTCGATGCAGGCAAAGCTATCATGGATATTTATACCGATCCGGACTCAGATTTCGGTATCGAACGGAAAGCCGATCATTCCCCTTTGACGAAAGCAGACAAGAAAGCCCATCAGATTATTTCGATGGCGCTATCCGTGACACCGTTTCCCGTGCTGAGCGAGGAAGGGAAGGAAATTCCTTTTGCCGAACGCTCTGCCTGGGATATGCTCTGGATCGTGGACCCGCTGGACGGGACGAAAGAATTTATCAAGAAGAACGGCGAATTTACGGTTAATATCGCCCTGGTGAAAGAAGGAGTTCCGGTGTTAGGCGTGATCTATGTCCCGGTACGGAAAGAGTTGTATTTCGCGGCTGACTCTGTGGGAGCTTTCAAGCTGGCCGGGATAGACAGCGGATATCAGCCTTCGATGGACGAGATACGGGAGAAAGCAGCCCGCCTGCCTATGTCGATGGGACACCAGGGCATTGTCGTGGTCGCTTCGCGTTCGCACCAGACGGAAGAGACGACAGCTTTTATCGAGAATCTTCGTAAGCAGGGACAGCCGGTTACCCTGATCAGTAGCGGCAGCAGCTTGAAGATCTGTCTGGTAGCGGAAGGAACGGCCGATGTCTATCCCCGTTTTGCTCCGACGATGGAGTGGGATACCGCCGCCGGGCATGCGATAGCGCGGGCCGCCGGATGCGATGTTTATCATATCGACGGGAAAACACCTTTAAAGTATAATAAGGAAGACCTTCATAATCCGTGGTTCATTGTCAGACCGCTCTGACGTATGTTTGTTCCGTTTGCTGAAACTTTTGGTCTGTAAGCAAGATAATCCCTAAAATAGGTTATCGTAATGAGATTAGATTTAATATTCTTATTACATTTGCACCTTATCTGAAAAACTTATACTTACAGACTAAGTAGGCATGAACTTTGAAATAATATTTGTATTGCTGGCGTTGGTCGGCATGATAGGGGCGTTGATATGGGATGGGCTGAGGCCCGGAATGGTATTGCTCACGGTTGTAGTGCTATTCCTCTGTGTAGGAATACTGACGCCGAAGGAAATGCTCGAAGGCTTTAGCAATAAAGGGATGATAACCGTCGGAATGCTCTTTCTGGTAAGCGAGGGCATTCGCCAGAGCGGAGCATTGGGGCAACTTATAAAGAAGCTGTTGCCGGAAGGAAAAACAACCGTTTTCAAGGCGCAGTTCCGAATGCTGCCGCCTATCGCTTTTATCTCCGCTTTTCTGAACAACACGCCTGTTGTCGTTATTTTCGCCCCTATCATCAAGCGTTGGGCGGAATCGGTCAAGCTGCCGGCAACGAAATTCCTGATCCCTCTTTCATATGTGACGATCCTGGGCGGTATCTGTACCCTGATCGGCACGTCGACCAACCTGGTTGTGCACGGGATGATCCTGGAAGCCGGATATGAAGGTTTCACGATGTTCGAACTCGGAAAGGTCGGCATCTTTATCGCGCTGGCCGGTATCATTTACCTGTTCGCCTTCTCCAACAAACTGCTACCCGATTCGCGTGCGGATCGTTATGAGGAAGAAGAGGAGGAAGGCAATCCCGGCAACCTGCACCGGGTGGAAGCGGTGCTGGGCTCCCGTTTTCCGGGTATCAACAAGACGCTGGGCGAGTTCAACTTTACCCGCCATTACGGTGCGATCGTGAAAGAAGTAAAAAGCGGAGGACAACGGTTTACCCGCGATCTCGATAAGGTGACGTTGCACGAAGGGGACACGCTGGTCCTTTGGGCGGACGATACGTTCGTGCCGACATGGGGCGAATCCAGTGTCTTCCTTTTGCTTGCCAACGGTACGGACGGAACGGAACCGGTTTCGCGCAAGAAACGCTGGCTGGCGTTGGGCTTGCTGATCTTTATGATCGTAGGCGCCACGGTAGGGGAATTGCCTGCCGTGAAAGAGGCTTTCCCGGAGATACGTCTGGACATGTTCTTCTTTGTCTGTATCACGACTATCATTATGGCGTGGACCAAGATTTTCCCTCCGAAGAAATATACCAAATATATATCCTGGGATATTCTGATCACGATCGCCTGTGCCTTCGCGATCAGCAAGGCGATGGAAAATTCAGGCTTTGCGGCTTTGATAGCCCGCCATATCATCGGTATGGCGCATAATATCGGCCCGTATGCCCTCTTGGCAATCCTTTTTATCATCACCAATATCTTCACGGAGCTGATCACGAACAATGCGGCTGCGGCGCTCAGTTTCCCGATCGCCTTGTCGGTCGCTACCCAGTTGGGTGTGGATCCGACTCCATTCTTTGTGGTGATCTGTATGGCGGCATCTGCCAGCTTCAGTACGCCGATCGGCTATCAGACCAATCTGATCGTGCAAGGTATCGGCAGTTATAAGTTCACGGACTTCGTGAAAATCGGTTTACCTCTTAACTTGATCACTTTTTTGATCTCGGTATTCGTGATACCGATGATCTGGAAATTCTAAATAGTTGAAAATGGAAGAAAAGCAAAATACTCATATCTATCCTATTTTCGATAGGATGATGACGAGGGAGGATAAAGAGCGTTTGTTGAGACAACGCAGTGTGATGGTGTGGTTTACCGGCCTGAGCGGGTCCGGGAAGAGCACGGTGGCGATAGCGCTTGAGCGCGAGTTGCACAAACGCGGTCTGTTGTGCCGCATCCTGGACGGCGATAATATCCGTAGCGGGATCAACAACAACCTGGGCTTTTCGGCCGAAGACCGGGTGGAGAATATCCGCCGCATTGCCGAAGTAAGTAAACTCTTTATCGATACAGGGGTTATCACTATAGCGGCTTTTATCAGCCCGAATAACGATTTGAGGGAAATGGCGGCTTCCATTATCGGGAAAGAGAATTTCCTGGAAATATATGTCAGCACACCGATCGAAGAGTGCGAGCGGCGCGACGTCAAAGGACTGTATGCGAAAGCACGCCGGGGAGAGATCAAGGATTTCACGGGTGTCTCCGCCCCGTTTGAGGCTCCTGTACATCCGGACTTGACGTTGGACACTTCCGTGTTGAGCCCGGAGGAATCCGTAAGCCGTTTGCTTGGACTTATATTGCCGAGGGTTTCCGGCGGCAAGGAACTATAGTTTCAAGGGAGGGAAAACATAGTTTCATGAGCGGGAAAACATAGTTTCATGCTCATGGAACGGAAATGTAATCGAAAGATAAGAATAATAACATTAAATTATATACAATGTCAGATTATAAATTAAGCCATTTGCAGGAGTTGGAAGCAGAGTCTATCCATATCATCCGGGAGGTGGCTGCCGAGTTTGAGAATCCTGTTATGCTTTATTCCATCGGAAAAGACTCGTCCGTCATGGTTCGCCTGGCTGAGAAGGCTTTTTCTCCGGGGAAAGTCCCTTTCCCTTTGATGCACATCGATTCGAAGTGGAAGTTTAAGGAAATGATTCAGTTCCGTGATGACTATGCGAAGAAATTCGGATGGAACCTGATCGTGGAGTCCAATATGGAAGCTTTTCATGCGGGCGTAGGCCCTTTCACGCATGGTAGCAAGGTGCATACGGACCTGATGAAGACACAGGCGTTGTTGCGTTCGCTCGACAAATATAAGTTCGATGCCGCCTTCGGGGGAGCCCGCCGTGATGAAGAGAAGAGTCGCGCGAAAGAACGTATCTATTCTTTCCGCGACAAGTTCCACCAGTGGGACCCGAAGAACCAACGTCCGGAATTGTGGGATATCTACAATGCGCGCGTGCATAAAGGAGAGAGCATCCGTGTGTTCCCGCTCTCCAACTGGACGGAACTGGATATCTGGCAATATATCCGCTTGGAAAACATTCCGATCGTACCTCTGTATTTCGCCAAAGAACGCCCGTGTGTCGAGATCGACGGAAACCTGATCATGGCGGACGACGACCGTTTGCCGGATCAATATCGCGACCAGGTCAAGATGCGTATGGTACGTTTCCGTACGTTAGGTTGTTGGCCGCTCACAGGTGCGGTGGAAAGCAATGCCGACACGATTGAAAAGATCGTCGAAGAGATGATGACGACAACCAAGAGCGAACGTACGACCCGTGTGATCGACTTCGACCAGGATGCAAGTATGGAACAGAAAAAGAGAGAGGGATACTTTTAAATTCATAATTGAGAATTGAAAATTGAAAATTATCGGGTGCAAGCATAATTTTCAATTTTCAACTTTCAATTTTCAATTAACATTATGGCAACATTAAATATAAAGGAGTTCTTAGATAAAGACGAGCAGAAAGACTTACTCCGCTTTCTGACTGCCGGGTCGGTGGATGATGGTAAATCGACGCTGATCGGCCGTTTGTTGTTTGATAGTAAGAAGATTTACGAAGACCAACTGGATGCCCTCGAACGCGATAGCAAGCGTATGGGGAATGCCGGTGACCATATCGACTACGCCTTGTTGCTGGACGGCCTGAAAGCCGAACGCGAACAAGGGATCACGATCGATGTGGCCTACCGCTACTTCAGTACGAATAACCGTAAGTTTATCATAGCCGACACTCCGGGACACGAACAGTATACGCGTAATATGATCACCGGCGGTTCGACCGCCAACCTCGCGATCATCCTGGTGGATGCCCGTACGGGAGTGATTACGCAGACTCGCCGCCATACGTATCTGGTTTCGTTGTTAGGGATCAAGCATGTGGTGCTGGCGGTTAACAAGATGGACCTGGTTGATTTCGACAAGACTGTTTTCGATAAGATCGTTTCCGATTATAAGAAGTTTGTCGCTCCGCTGAATGTCCCGGACATCACCTATATCCCGCTTTCCGCCCTGGATGGCGACAATGTGGTGGAAAAGAGCGACCGTACCCCCTGGTATGAAGGCCTGTCGTTGCTGGACTTCCTCGAAACGGTGCCCATCGACCAGGACCGTAACTTCGAGGACTTTCGCTATCCGGTACAATATGTCTTGCGTCCGAACCTGGATTTCCGTGGCTTTTGCGGAAAAGTGGCCAGCGGTATTGTCCGCAAGGGCGATACGGTAATGGCTTTGCCTTCCGGAAAGACTTCCAAAGTAAAGAGCATCGTGACCTACGACGGAGAGCTGGAATGCGCTTTCCCTCCCCAGTGCATCACGATCACGCTTGAGGACGAGATCGACGTCTCACGGGGTGAAATGCTGGTGCATCCGGATAACCTGCCGGTGGCGGATCGTAACTTCGAAGCCATGTTGGTCTGGATGGACGAAGAGCCGATGGACGTAAACAAGCAGTTCTACATCAAGCATACCACCAATCTGACACGTGCCCGCGTGGATAGCATCCGCTACAAGGTCAATGTCAATACGATGGAACAGCTATCCATTGACAATGGACAACTGACAAAGGAAACGTTGCCGATGAAGCTGAACGAGATCGCCCGCGTGGTCTTCACGACCGGAAAGGAACTGTTTTTCGATCCGTATCAGAAAAACAAACAGACAGGCGCCTTTATCCTGATCGACCCGATCACGAACAACACATCGGCGGTCGGCATGATTATCGACCGGGTGGATGCCCGCGATATGGTGACGGAAGATGCATTGGCCGTGCTGAACCTGCCGGAATTGGGCATCGGAGCCGAGCACTATGAGGCCATCCGTGCCGTTTGTAAAGAACTCGAACGGCAAGGTGTTCCCGTGAAATGTATAACAGATAATAAATAAGGTATGGGATTACTGGAATTTGACAAACTACCGATCAATACATTAGTGGGTGCCGACTGGAAAACGTTCAAGGCGGTAACGGCCAATAAAACGATCGACAAAGGGTTTCGTAATAAATATTTCCTGACGAAATCCGTTTGCCGCCTGCTCAGCCTGTTGCAACCGTTCGAAGATGCGCGTTACCGCAAGATTGCGGACAAGCCGTTGGAGATGGACCCGGTGTTCATCCTCGGACATTGGCGGAGCGGGACGACTTTCATGCACAATGTCTTCTCGTGCGACAAGCATTTCGGCTACAATACGACCTATCAGACCGTATTCCCGAACCTGATGCTCTGGGGACAGCCTTTCTTCAAGAAGAACATGGCGTTCCTGATGCCCGACAAGCGTCCGACCGATAATATGGAATTGAAGGTGGATCTTCCCCAGGAAGAGGAATTTGCCCTGGCAAATATGATGCCTTATACCTATTATAATTTCTGGTTCTTCCCGAAGCATATGCTCGAATATTGCGACCGCTATCTGCTTTTCGACAATATCAGCGAACATGAGCGGGAAGTGTTTAAGGAAACATTCCTCAAACTCATTAAGATTTCCCTCTGGAATACGAAAGGGACCCAGTTCCTGAGCAAGAACCCGCCTCATACGGGACGTGTGAAGACATTGGTAGAAATGTTTCCGAATGCTAAATTTATCTATCTGAAACGGAATCCCTACACCGTGTTCGAGAGTACGCGAAGCTTCTTCACCAATACGATTCAACCGCTCCGCTTGCAGGACATCTCCAACGAGCAGATCGAAAGTAATTTTATCGAAGTGTATCGTCGTTTGTTCTTTAAATATGAAGAGCAAAAGCACCTGATACCCGAAGGGAACCTGATTGAAGTGAAGTTTGAGGATTTCGAGCAGAATGCTTTCGACATGACGGAGGATATATATCGGAAATTAAACCTCCCCGGCTTTGAAGAGTCTAAAGCAGAAATCGAGAAATATCTCGGAAAGAAGAAGGGCTACAAAAAGAACCAATACAAGTATGACGACCGCACCGTACAGCTTGTGGAAGATAATTGGGGAATGGCTCTCGACGCCTGGGGATATTCTTTATAGGCGGAATCGTTGCAGCTGGCTTCGCTGGCTCCCGGCAAAGGAAGATTCACGTGAAGCTAAGGCTGCCGGAAGCCAGCGAAGCCAGCTGCATGTGAATCCGGGATTGCCGTGAGCCGGCAGAGACGGATTCATGCGCTTCCGGGATTGCCGGGAGCCGGCGGTTCGGGCTGCATGCGTTTCTTGTGCCGCTGGCTTCCTGCGGCTCCGGAAGCGGTAATTGAAAAAAATAGTATTTGAAATGAAACGAAAAGCAAAAATATTCCTGCTCTTGGGAATTGTCAATTATCAATTGTCAATTGTCAATTCCCAAGAGCACGTGGTGCCGTTCAGTTTTGGCGATATGGACCAGTGGGTGGTTCGCGAGATACATGAATCCGGCATCATCGGAGGAAATACGAAGCTCCTCTATGAACTGGGTCCGACAGATACGATCGTCGGCAATACGGCCTATAAGAACCGGGGCGGTTCGCCGTGGGCGAATTCCAATGTGATGGCAAAGGTGGCAGGCGTAGTGAAGACCAATACATCTGTCTTTCCGGAGAGGCGTGACGACGGTTGGTGTGCGCGCCTGGAGACGCGGATGGAAAGCGTGAAGGTTTTCGGCCTGGTGGATATCGAGGTGGTAGCCGCCGGTTCCGTTTTTCTCGGGACGGTGCACGAACCGATCAAAGGAACCAAGAACCCGCAGGCCATGTTGAACAGCGGAGTGGCGTTTACCAAGAAGCCGAAAGCGTTGCGCTATGACTATAAGGTGAAGCTGGCTCCCGAAAAGAACCGTATCCGGAGTACCGGCTTCAGCCGCAAATCGACGGTTGCCGGACAAGATTCGATCGCTGCTATCCTTTTCCTTCAGAAACGTTGGGAGGATGAAGACGGAAACATATATGCCAAGCGTGTCGGGACAATGGTGCAACGGTACACGGAATCCAGCAACAGCTGGGTGAACGATGCGACCTATCCGATCCTGTATGGCGATATATCGAAGCATCCGGAGTATAAGCCCTATATGCGGATTCAGGTGGAAGAACGCTATGCCTTGAACAGCCAGGGCAAAAGTGTCCCTATCCAGGAAGTAGGTTGGGCCGATAAAGGCGAATTGCCGACCCATCTGATCTTGCAATTCACTTCCAGCCACGGCGGTGCTTATATTGGTTCGCCGGGCAATACAATGTGGATCGATAATGTAGAACTAATATATTAGTTGAATGTTGAAAGGCGGGAGTTATGAATCTTTCTTTTCAGCTTTCAATTTTTAAGTTTCAACTGAAATGATGGCAAAAGATAAAATAAAAGCACTTCGTGAGGCGTTGGAGCAACATAATTACAACTATTATGTGCTTTCGGCCCCGACGATATCGGACCGTGAGTTTGATGAGATGATGAAAGAGTTGCAGACTCTTGAAGAGGCGCATCCCGAATATGCCGATCCCCATTCGCCGACCCAGCGGGTGGGAAGCGACCTTTCCAAAGAGTTTGAACAAGTGGTGCATAAATATCCGATGCTTTCGTTGGGCAATACCTATTCGGAGGATGAAGTGAAGGATTTCTACGAGCGGATCGCCCGTGACCTGAACGAACCTTTCGAGATTGTTGCCGAGTTGAAGTATGACGGGACGTCTATCTCCCTGACTTACGAGAACGGGCGATTGGTCCGTGCCGTGACACGTGGCGACGGGACGCGTGGCGACGATGTGACGGCCAATGTGAAGACCATCCGCTCTGTCCCTTTGAAGTTGATGGGAGAAGGGTATCCGGCGGAATTCGAAATACGAGGGGAGATCCTGCTTCCCTGGGCGGAGTTCGACCGTCTGAACAAAGAGCGTGAAGAACAGGAGGAACCTCTTTTCGCCAACCCGCGTAATGCCGCTTCCGGTACGTTGAAGCAACTGAATCCTGCTATCGTGGCGGCGCGTAAATTAGATGCTTACTTCTATTATCTGTTGGGAGCGGAGTTGCCGGCTGAAACGCATTTCGATAACCTCGGGGCAGCCCGTTCGTGGGGTTTCAAGATACCGGATGTGATCCGTGTGTGCAACAGCTTACAAGACATATACGACTATATCGCCTATTGGGATGTCGAACGGAAGAACTTGCCGGTCGCAACGGACGGGATCGTGTTGAAGGTAAATTCATTGCGCCAACAACGGAATTTGGGATTCACGGCCAAGAGCCCGCGTTGGGCGATTGCCTATAAGTTTCAGGCCGAAAGGGCGGTGACACGTCTGAATTCCGTCTCTTTCCAGGTCGGACGGACAGGCACCGTCACTCCGGTAGCCAATCTGGAACCGGTATTGCTGGCAGGGACGACCGTGAAGCGTGCCTCCTTGCATAATGCGGATATTATCGAAGGCCTCGATCTGCACTTGGGCGATAGGGTGTTTGTAGAGAAAGGCGGCGAGATCATTCCGAAGATTGTCGGAGTCGATGTCGAAGCCCGCGGTTTGCTGGTAGGCGATAAAGTGCGTTTTATCCGTTCCTGTCCCGAATGCGGCACACCGCTGGTACGTCCCGAAGGAGAAGCGGCCCACTACTGCCCGAACGAAGCCGGCTGTCCTCCCCAGATCAAGGGGAAGATCGAGCATTTCGTTACGCGCCGGGCCATGAACATCAATATGGGACCGGAAACAGTTGAAGATTTGTATGAAGCCGGTTATGTCAAGGACACGGCTGATCTTTATGCCTTGGAAATCTCCGATCTGCTACGTTTGGAACGTTGGGCGGAGAAGAGCGCACGCAACCTGATGGCGAGCCTTGAAGAATCCAAACAGGTTCCTTTCGAACGGGTCCTGTATGGGTTGGGGATCCGCTTCGTGGGTGAAACGGTGGCAAAACGCCTGGTTTCCGCTTTTCATTCTATGGATCAGTTGGAGCAGGCCACTCTCGAAGATTTGACCGCCGTGGATGAAATCGGGGATCGTATCGCCCGGAGCGTAATCGATTACTTTGCCGACGAACGCAACCGGACGTTGGTGAACCGCCTGAAAGAATATGGCCTTCAGATGTCCGTTGCCGAAGAGGTCCTGGCAAACCGTTCCGAGAAGCTGAAAGGGCTGAGCATTGTCATCAGCGGGACGTTCGCCAAACATTCCCGTGACGAATATAAAGCGATGATCGAGCAGCACGGCGGAAAGAACAGCGGCTCGGTGTCCGGCAAGACCGATTATATCCTGGCGGGAGATAATATGGGACCGGCCAAACTCGAAAAGGCGGCCAAGTTGGGGGTGAAGATTATAAACGAAGACGAATTCTTAAATATGATAGCGGAATGAGACTGACGAATTATTTTATTAAAAAGAAAGTGCAGTCTTTGGCTTCCGGAGCTGCCGGCCGCAAGCATGAGTTCTGTGCGCTGGAAGACGCAAGCCATATCCTGGTCCTTTATCAGGCAAACGACCGCGAGCTTGTTGAACCTTGCCTGGACCTCCTGCGTAAGAAGAACAAGAAGGTGCAGGCTTGTGTCTATGTAACCGGCGATCCGCTGCCGGAAACGGATGCCCCGTACATCCCGGTTCATGCCAAGAAGGATGTGAACACTTGGCTGGTTCCTTCCGATGCCGTCCTGAACCGTTTCAGGACGATCGAGGCGGATATCCTGATCGACCTTACGCGGCCCGACTGCTACCCGGTGCAATACCTTATGCTACAACATCCTTGCGGATTCAAGGTGGGAGTGAAGCATCCCGATATCGATTTGTATGATTTGTCCATTTCTGTAACAGAGCGTGAAGATATCAAGCATTTGTTTGGACATATATTATTTTATTTGCAGGCGATACGCTCAAAATGATATAAATTCCTTATTTTTGCAGTGCTAAATAACAAAAAAGGAATATTTTTCCCATGGCAGACATAAACTTAAAAGGAATGGGTGTGGCGCTGATCACTCCCTTTAAAGAAGACGAAAGTGTAGACTATGAGGCGTTAGGCCGGCTTGTAGACTATCAGTTGCAGAACGGGACCGATTATTTGGTTGTGTTGGGTACCACTGCTGAAACTCCTACACTCACAGAAGAAGAAAAGAAGAATATAATCGATTTAGTAGTAACGAAGGTAAACGGACGTATCCCTATTGTGTTGGGAGTAGGCGGAAATTGTACCCGTTCGGTTGTCGAGAAGTTGAAAAACGATAACTTCGATGGTATAGATGCCATCCTCTCCGTTGTGCCTTACTATAATAAACCCTCCCAGGAAGGAATCTACCAGCATTATAAAGCAATTGCCGAAGCGACGGCGTTGCCGATCGTCTTATATAACGTACCGGGACGTACCGGTGTGAACATGACGGCCGAGACGACGCTTCGCATCGCCCGTGAGTTCAAGAATGTCATTGCTGTCAAAGAGGCATCCGGCAATATCACCCAGATGGATGATATCATCAAGAACAAACCTGCCAACTTCAGTGTCATCTCCGGCGACGACGGGATTACTTTCCCGCTGATTACATTGGGAGCCGTCGGTGTGATTTCTGTTATCGGCAATGCTTTCCCGCGTGAGTTCAGCCGTATGGTACGTCTGGCATTGGCAGGCGACTACGACAGCGCCCGCACGATCCACCATAGCTTTACCGAGTTGTTCAGTTTGCTCTTTGTCGATGGCAATCCGGCAGGAGCGAAGAGCATGTTGAACGCAATGGGTTTCATCGAAAACAAATTACGCCTGCCTTTGGTTCCGACGCGTATCACCACATTCGAAAAGATTCGTGACGTATTACGTCAGTTAAGCATTAAGTGCTAAAATAAGCCGGACGCAGAGAAAGGAGGTGTTTTGACATACCTCCTTTCCGCGTCCGGTTTTTGTTTTAATTTACTCCTCTGTATTCATTAGGCGTGTAGCCTACGTTTTTCTTAAATACGCGGGTGAAATGCTGGGGATATTTGAACCCCAGTTCGTAAGCGATTTCGCTGACGGTCTTGCTTGTGTCCAGTATCTTTTCTTTGGCAATATCGATCAACCGGAGTTGGATATGCTCCTGTGCGGACTTGCCTGTTTCCTTTTTTATCAGATCACCTAAATAGTTGGCGGAAAGATGTAGCTGGTCGGTACAGTAACGTACGGATGGCAGACCGATCGTTTGCGGTTTGTCGGTTTGAAAATAGCCGTTCACGACATTCTCAAACTTGGAAAGGATATCCTTGTTTACGTTTTCGCGAGTGATGAACTGACGGTAGGCATGACCGGACGGAGATGCTTGTTTTTATGAACCGGAAAGGGAAGATTATGGAATAAGTCATTACCTTTGCATCCGGTTTTAAAAAATGATGAATTATGACACTTCCGGAAGATCCGATGATGCTCTTTAGCGTTATCAATATGAAACTGCGAGACGATTATTCTTCTCTTGACGAATTATGCGACGATATGCATATCAAGAAAGAGACGCTTGTCCAGAAACTGAAGAACGTAGGGTTTGAGTATAGCCAGGAGAATAATAAGTTCTGGTAATTGATGAAAGCGACTTGTCAGACAGTCGCTTTTTATGTATCCGATAGTTCCTGACTTATTGTATAGTTTTCTAAAATACCCGTTGGTCCGAATCGAAATAGTAGTGCATGAAATTTGGTTTTATACCCCATATATTTCAAATTTTACTTGCGGGTAATATTTTTTAAGAAACTCGTAAAAATATAAAGTTTTGGATAATAGGAGAATACGGATATTCCCCTTTTTAGGGGAGTTATTGTATGATTTGACATATTAAAAAGGCATATCCACCCTCTGGCGGATATGGCCTGTCCTGCACGGCAAAGAAGATTTTTGTATAATGTAAGATTTATTTGTACATTGGTCCCACAAATTGCAATATGGTTATGAATAGTTGTGGGTATATAAAAGTAATAGTTGCCGGATTGGTAGGGACATTAGGGTTGCTCTCCGCATGCGAACCGGGTCCCTGTACGGAATTAAGCGATAAGGAACTGGTAGGGAAACAACTCTTTTTTGACGAATCGCTATCGGAACCGGCAGGACAGTCATGTGGAACCTGCCATGAACCGGCGAAAGGTTTTGCCGATAAATATGGACGGATCACTTCGGAAGGAGCCGTGAAAGGTTTGTTCAGCAACCGGAATTCCATGAGCTGTTCGTATGTGGCGTATGTCCCGGCTTTGCATTATGACGAAAAAGAAGAAACCTATGTCGGCGGCTTGTTCTGGGACGGCCGGGTGAACTCGTTGGAAGAACAAGCCGGACAACCCTTCGTCAATCCGTTGGAAATGGGAAACAAGGACAGCCGGGCGGTTACGCAGAAAGTCAGGCGTGCGGCCTATTATCCCGATTTTGTGCGTATTTATGGAGAGACAGCCTCCGATGATTCCCTTTATGCCCATATACTGGATGCATTGGCGACTTATGAACGCTCTGCCGAGGTGAACCCCTTCACGTCCAAATACGATGCCTACCTGGAAGGAAAATGCCGGCTTACCGGACAGGAGATGGAAGGACTGGAAGTGTTTAAGGAGAAAGGCCTTTGTGCCGAATGCCATATTCTGGAAAACGACGAACGAGCCGGCCGTGTGCTGTTTACCGACCATACCTACGACAATCTCGGAATCCCTTCCAATCCGGACAACCCGTTCTTCCGCGTTCCCGCTCCCTACAACACGGTCGGACGGGATACGATGGACCTGGGGTTAGGGGCTTTCCTGCATGACAGCACCGAGTTCGGCAAGTTCCGGGTACCCACGTTGCGCAATATCGCCCTGACGGCCCCTTACGGTCATAACGGCTATTTCAAGACACTTGAGGAGATAGTCCATTTCTATAATGTGCGCGATGTGGAAGAATATCCGGCCCCCGAATATGCGGAGACCGTCAACCGCGACGAATTGGGGAATCTCGGACTCACACCGGAGGAAGAAGCGGCTATTGTCGCTTTCATGCATACCTTGACCGACGGATATCAAAAGGATTGATCCATATTGTTTTTTTGTATATATTTGCTGTCATTTAATAAAAAGTGAAAGAAATATGAAAATAAGATGGATGATGTTTGCGGCGGTTTTTCTTTGGATCGCCATTTCGGCGAGAGGAGCTGTTGTCGATACGTTGGATGTTTATAGCGAGGCGATGAAGAAGAAGGTCCGGGTCGTTGTCGTTTCTCCGGATAATAATCGTGCGCCGAAACCGGTTGTCTACCTGTTGCACGGATATGGAGGGAATGCAAAAACCTGGATTTCCATGAAGCCGGAGTTGAAAGATATTGCCGACCGCGAGGATCTGATCTTTGTCTGTCCCGACGGCAAGAACAGCTGGTATTGGGACAGCCCGAAGGATCCGTCCTGCCGTTATGAGACATTCGTCTCCTCCGAATTGGTCAAATATATCGATTCCGAATATCCGACGGTGAAAGACCGTTCCGGTCGTGCCATCACAGGGTTGAGCATGGGCGGACACGGAGCCATGTGGCTGTCTTTCCGTCATAAGGATGTGTTCGGTGCAGCCGGCAGTACGAGTGGCGGAGTCGATATCCGGCCGTTCCCCAACAACTGGGAGATGAGCAAGCAGCTCGGAAGCGAGAGCGACAACCAGGAGGTCTGGAACCGCCATACGGCAATCATGCAGATCGACCGCATCAGGAACGGCGAACTGGCTATCATCTTCGATTGCGGTTACAGCGATTTCTTTTTCGAAGTGAATAACGACTTCCATAAGAAGTTGCTGAAATATAAGATCGACCATGATTTCCTGGTCCGTCCCGGATCGCATAACGGGGAGTATTGGAAGAACTCGATCGACTACCAGATCATGTTCTTTAAGAAGTTCTTCGATAGACGGGGACACGCGTAATCCGCGCGTCCCTAAAATCATCTGCGTCCTTGCGATGGATTAGCTCAGTCCTTCGATCACGCCGTTCTCGATGTCGATGCGTTTTGCCTGAGGGTCTTTCGGCAGTCCCGGCATACGCATGATCTCACCCATGATGACAACGATCATCTCCGCACCGTTGTTGATGATGATGTCGCGCACTTTCAACTCGAAATTCTTGGCCACCCCGTAAGCTTTCGGATCGGAAGAGAACGAATACTGCGTCTTGGCGATGCAGATCGGGTAGTGGGAGATGCCGAGGCTTTCGATCTGTTTGATTTTCTTGTCCGCCAATGTCGTATAGACAACGGAGGCCGCCCCGTAGATCTGTTCGGACACCTTTTTGATCTTGCTGCGGATCGGTTCGCCGTCCTCGTAGATGTATGTAAGCGGGGCGGAAGGTTTCTTTTCGATCGTGTCGACCACCAGTTTCGCCAGCTCGGCGCCTCCTTCGCCACCGGCGGCGAATACGTTGTTCATGCAGAAGCCTACGCCTATCTCGCGGCAATGTTCTGCCACCAGGGCGATTTCTTCGTCCGTATCGGATGCATACCTGTTGAAGGTCACGATCACTTCCTGGCCGAAACGTTTCATGTTCTCGACATGCTTGTCCAGGTTCTCGAAACCGTTTTTAAGACCTTCGATGTCAGACTCCTTAATCCTGTTTTCCGGTACGCCTCCATGCAGCTTCAAGCTCTGGGCCGTCGCCACGATAACCGTCAGTTTCGGTGCCAGTCCGGCTTTGCGGCATTTGATGTCGAAAAACTTTTCAGCTCCTAAGTCGGCGCCGAATCCGGCCTCCGTAATGACATAATCGCCATACGTCAGCGCCATCTTGGTCGCCAGGACGGAGTTGCAGCCGTGTGCGATGTTGGCGAACGGGCCTCCGTGCACGAAGGCAGCCGTGTTCTCGGTTGTCTGCACCAGGTTGGGCAGGAGGGCGTCTTTCAGCAATACCGTGATCGCTCCGGCCACTCCCAGGTCGTTTACGGTGAAAGGCTTGTCATCGTTCGTGTATCCCAACAGGATGTTGCCGACACGTCGTTTCAAATCCTCGATATCCGTAGCCAGGCAAAGGATCGCCATGATTTCCGATGCGGGCGTGATGTCGAAGCCTGTCTCCGTCGGTACGCCGTTGGCCGATCCGCCCAGACCGGAAACGATGTTGCGCAGGCTGCGGTCGTTCACGTCCAGCACGCGTTTCCATTTGATCTCTTTCAGGCCCTCGCAGGTGTTACGCGTCTGGTAGATGTAGTTGTCCAGCAACGCCGTGATCATATTGTGGGCGGAAGTAACCGCATGGAAGTCTCCTGTAAAATGCAGGTTGATGTTCTCCATCGGCAACACCTGCGAGTATCCGCCTCCGGCCGCTCCGCCCTTCATGCCGAAGCACGGGCCCAGTGATGGTTCGCGCAAGGCGACGACCGCCTTTTTACCGATCTTGTTCAATCCCAAAGCCAGTCCGATCGAAACGGTCGTCTTGCCGATGCCCGCTTTCGTAGGAGTGATAGCCGTAACCAGGATCAGATTGTGTTGTTTGATCTTCTCTTCGTCGATCAGATGGAGAGGTATTTTGGCGATGTATCTGCCGTAATTCTGAACTTCTTCGCGCGGGATGCCTAATCCGGTCGCGATTTCTTTTATCTTGCGCAGAGAGACCTCTCTTGCAATTTCTATGTCCGATTTCATGTCTTATGTAAGTTTAAGTGGAAAACAAAAGTAAATATATTTTTATATAATAACAAAATAAAAGGTCGGGTGGTTTAGCTGTTATTGGATGATCATCAGGGAAAAGTATGGGAATATTTTTCCCTGAATTTGTTTCGGGTCGGAGGTATAGAACTCTTTCCCGGTCCCGACATTCTCGAAATAGTGGAAGTTCGCTTCCGGATGTAACCGGATGCAGGTATGGACGGCCTCCACGCATTGGGACAACTTCATGATGACGATCACGTAGCCGGCCTTGATCTTTTCCGACAATTCTTCCGCCGTCAGCATTCCGGGTATGACGATGATCTGTTCTTCCTGTTTGACGATATGCAAACCGGCCAAGGCGCCTGCCGCAATGAAAGCGGGGATTCCGGCGGTTCGTTCCACTTCGATGCGGTTCTCCTTGAATTTGTCGTATATATATTGTATGGAAGAATAGAACCCGGCATCGCCTTCCGCCACAATGACCACCTTTTTCCCTTCGTCGCAGGCGGATACGGCCTTCTCATACAGGGCATCGTAGACTTTCCAGGCTTCGGTACGGTCTTTGCTCATCGGGAGCGTGAAGAGCCGGATCGCGGATTTCCCGATTTCCAGTTCTTCGATGATACGGGCCGCACGGGAGAGGGGTTGCCCGCTCTTGCTCATGGTGGCGGGACAATAGATGATATCGGCCTGTCGAAGTTTTTTCAAGCCTTTCAGGGTGATCAGTTCGGGGTCTCCCGGACCGAGTGATACGAAGCAGATAGGGTACGACATGTGCGTTTGATTTATTTAGTGCGCAAAAGTGAGGAAAATCGCGCAACTTTCCAAATGGCAGCTCGTAAGAAAAAAGGATTTGTCTGTCATTTTTCTCTTGAATGAAAAGTAATATTATTATATTTGTCCCTTGAAACAGGTTTTCCTGTCCTCCTTACAGGACAGGGATGAAAAGGGAACCGGGTGGAAATCCCGGACAGACCACGCTGCTGTGAAACTTCGGAAACATGCCGGCAATACTCTATGCCACTGATCGGGGGATCGGGAAGGTGTCCGGGATGGAAGTAAGTCAGAAGACCTGCCGTTTCGGTTTGGAAGAGTTTCGTCCTCGTGGGGTGGACAAGGCTTGTCCGGTGAAATAAAATAATATTGAATATGAAAAAATACCTGGCAGGGTGTTGCCTGCTTATGTCGTTGTGTGTCGTATCCTCGTGTACGACCAAAAACAATCAACAGACCGACAAGGTGGAGACGACGGAAGAAAGCGCGTTTTCCGGTGTCCGTATCGTGCCGGAGTATGCCCGTGGTTTCGAATTGTCCTATCGGGACGGATATGTCTTGCTGGATATCCAGGACCCGCAGAATGAGGAAAGTACGACTTTCCATTATGCGCTTGTCAGGAGAGGAACGAAACCTGCCGGCATCCCCGGATCGTACACCGTGATCGAGACACCCATCAGAAGTGTTATCTGTATGACATCCTTGCAGTTGTCCAACTTTATCAAGATGGGCGAACTGGACAAGGTCGTGGGAGTAACCAGCACCCGGCATCTGTTCAACCGGGAGATGAACGAACGCCTGAAGAGCGGGAAGACTGCCAAGATCGGTATAGAAGGGAATTTCGACAACGAGGTGATCATGAGCATGAACCCCGACCTGATCCTTGTCTCGCCTTTCAAACGGGGCGGATACGAGACCTTGAAGGATGTCGGGATCCCGTTGATCCCGCATTTAGGCTATAAGGAGATGACGCCGTTGGGACAGGCGGAATGGGTGAAGTTCGTCGGCCTGCTGTTGGGACAGGAGCAAAAGGCGAACGAGACATTCGACGCCATCGCGGCACGCTACAATGAGTTGAAGGAACTGACGGCGGAAGGAAAAGTGAAGAGACGCCCGGTCGTGCTGAGCGGCGAGATGCGGGGCGGAAACTGGTATGCCGTGGGAGGGGAAAGCTTCCTCGCCCAACTTTTCAAGGATGCCGGGGCCGACTATTTCCTGAAAGACGACAAACGTTCGGGAGGTGTGACGCTCGACTTCGAAACGGTCTATAACCAGGGTGACGAAGCCGATTACTGGCGCATCGTGAACAGCTATCTGGGCACGTTCAGCTATGGGGCGTTGAAGGAGCAGGACCCGCGTTATGCCGATTTCCGTGCCTTCAAGGAGAAAGGGATCATCTATTGCAACATGAAAGATACGCCCTTCTACGAAAGCATGCCGACCGAGCCGGAAGTCGTGCTGGCCGACCTGCTGCATATATTCCACCCGGACCTGTTGCCCGATCATACGCCTGTTTATTATGCACGACTTAAATAAGTTGCACGAATGAGACATTCCACTACTTTTCTGATGTCGCTCATCGTAGCGTCTATCCTGGTCCTGATGTTCCTGAACCTGGTGTTAGGATCGGTGTCTATCCCGTTGAAGTCTGTCTGGAACATTGTTTGCGGACTGGGAGACGAGCCGGTGACGTGGCAGAATATCGTCTGGAAATCACGTCTCCCGCAGGCGTTGACAGCTTTGGTGGCGGGAGCGGGCCTGGCGATAAGCGGCTTGCAGATGCAGACTGTTTTCCGGAATCCGCTGGCGGGACCTTCCGTGCTGGGGATCAGCTCCGGTGCGAGCATGGGCGTGGCCTTCGTGGTGCTGTTGAGCGGTAGCCTCGGAGGGGTTGCGCTTAGCAAATTGGGGTTTATGGGAGAAATCGCGCTTTCGATTGCGGCCGTGATCGGTTCGCTCTCGGTGATGGCGTTGATCGTATATGTGTCGCAGAAGGTGAAGGGGAACGTGACGCTGCTGATCATCGGCGTGATGATCGGCTACGTGGCGAATGCGGTGATCGGCGTGCTGAAGTTTTTCAGCGTGGAGGAGGACATTCGCGCCTACGTGATCTGGGGATTGGGCAGTTTCTCCCGTGTTTCCGGCAACCAGATGATGCTGTTTGTCGCGATCATGGCGATTCTGATCCCTTTGTCGTTCCTGCTGATCAAGACGTTGAACCTAATGCTGCTCGGCGACGGTTATGCCCGTAACCTGGGACTGAACATCAAGCGGGCGCGTCTTTTGGTTATCACCTCGGCGGGAGTGCTGACGGCGATCGTGACGGCCTATTGCGGACCGGTCATCTTTCTTGGCTTGGCTGTCCCGCATCTGTGCCGGGCCATTTTCCAAACGTCCGACCACCGGGTCCTGATGCCTGCCGTCTTGTTTGCCGGTGCCGCGCTGGCGCTCGCCTGTAACCTGATTGCCCGGATGCCCGGCTTCGAAGGGGCTTTGCCGGTCAACTCGGTGACTGCCTTGGTCGGTGCTCCGGTAGTGGCCTCCGTGCTATTCCGCAAACGTAAGAACGAACTGAACGAATGATGAAACAAGATACGATTCATATAAACGATCTCTCTATCGGCTATCGGACAAAAAACGATACCAAGTTGGTGGCGAGCCATATACAGGCCCGGATTTATAGCGGAGAATTAACCTGTCTCTTAGGGGCGAACGGAGTCGGGAAGTCGACGCTCCTGCGCACGCTGTCGGCTTTCCAGCCGAAGCTGGGAGGCGAGATCGCCGTTCTGGGACGTGATGTGGACAGCTATTCGGACAAGGAACTGAGCACGACGATCGGTGTTGTCCTGACGGAGAAGTGTGACATCCGGAATATGTCCGTGCGGGAATTGGTCGAGATGGGACGCAGTCCCTACACCGGTTTCTGGGGACGGTTGGGCAAAGAGGACAAGCAGGTCGTGGAAGAATCGATCGCCTTGGTACGAATCGGGAACCTGGCCTCCCGCATGGTGCACACCCTGTCGGACGGGGAACGGCAGAAGGTCATGATCGCCAAGGCGCTGGCCCAGGAAACGCCTGTGATCTTCCTGGACGAACCGACCGCTTTCCTCGATTTTCCGAGCAAGGTGGAGATCATGCAACTGCTCCATCATCTGACACGAAGCACGAACAAGACGATTTTCCTCTCCACGCACGATCTCGAACTGGCGCTCCAGATCGCCGACAAGATTTGGCTGATGGACCCGTCGAACGGGATTACGACCGGTACGCCCGAAGATCTCGCCCTGAGCGGCCACTTGAGCGGTTTCTTCGCCCGCAAGGGAATCGTGTTCGACACGGAGACCGGCCTGTTCCGCATCGATAACCGGTATTCGAAAGAAATACGCCTGACCGGGCACGGGCAGAAATATGCGATGGTCCGCAAGGCGCTCCAGCGGAACGGCATACGTGCCGGCCGGCATGTGGAATCGCCACTGTGGATCGAGGCGGGCGATCTGTCTGCCGGTTCCGCATTCCTGATCCACTATCCCGACGGGCATACGCAGGTGGCCGATACCATAGAATCCCTCTTGCAGCAGCTTTCTGTCTGACAAAAAAGCCTAAAAGGAAAAACTTTTCCCGCTTCATTTGTTATTTCTATCAAAGAAGAATAAATAGAGTCCTCGGATAAAATTAAATGATATGAGAAAGTATTTCCTTTATGCTTGCCTGTTGTTCGCTGGCGTGTTTACCGCTTGCGATAACGATGATTCGGACGGGATCGACCCGTCGATCCCTTTCTACCAGAATTTGGGTGTCGAATATAATGTTACGCAGAACCATACCCATATAGGCGCGAATTTCAATAAGTATAACAGCGAAGGGGCCAATCTGCGCCTGCCGGCCAAAGGCATTCTCTTTAACGGCAAAGTACCGGACTTTTTAGGGATGGGAACTTATATGTATATGCTGTCGGAATCCGGGCTGGATCCGGTCACGTTCACCTTTACCCGCTGGAAGGACCAGGTCTATACGAACAAGGCCTCTATCGACGATGTCGATCCGATCGCGCTTCCCGAATCCCTGACATCCGTCAAAGGCAATGGCGCAACCGTTATCACTTGGGTAGGAAAACCGATCGGGAAGGACGAGTATGTCCAGGCGCACCTGACCTACAACGGCGGCGTCTATGATATCAACAATACGCAGGAAGGCGCGACCTCCATCACGCTGAACTTTACGAACCCGGCCTCTGCCGCCAAAGGAACTTTGTTCCTGAGCCGCGTCAAGAAACTCCCTTTGCAGGAGAGCAACGGCGATGCGGGAGGAAAGATCGATGTCTCCTATGTGCAGAACAAAGAGGTTACGTTTGAATAATCAAGATTGAAAGGCTATTTCCCCGCTTTCCGAAATCAGCAGGACGGACAGTTTCCCGTCGGGGAACAGAGGCGCACAATGTTCCCGGCATTTCTGCAATAGGAGCGGGAAGAAACGTTGCTGTTCGGTTGCGCTGAACAGCTCCCATAGTTCCCTGGCCAGCGTCAGGGTTTCTATTTTTAGTACCGACTCCGGTTTGCAGCCGGCCTTTCCGGCCAATTCTTTCAGGAAGGCTTTGTTCATGACGGTTTTCTTGCTGTGCGTGTCCAGTGCTCCTTCCGCCAGTTTGACGGCTTTGCCGATCATGATTCCCATGAGGACTTCGTCGAATTGAAGGTCGGCGGCTATTTTTAGCGTCTCCCCGATAAAGTTCCCGTAGTGCACGAACATCTGCGGGGGAAGTTCTTCCGAGATCCGTTCCGACAGGTAGCCTTTCAGGAAACGTTCGCTTTTCGCTCCTGAGTTGATGACGAGGCGGGAGCATCCTATTGCTTTCGCGACTTCGGCTTCTTTTCGGATCGAGGCGATAAAGGCGTCGTGCGAGAAAGGGCGTACGATCCCGGATGTCCCGATGATCGAGATCCCGCCGACGATCCCCAACTTCGGGTTGAATGTCTGGGCGGCCAACTCTTTCCCTCCCGGAACGGAGATCGTGACGACCACCTCCTTTATCTTGCCGGACAGGCCGTTTTCTTCCAGTACCGCTGTCAGCTCCCCGCAAATCAGGCGGCGGGGAGTAGTGTTGATGGCAGGTCCGCCTATTTCGAGGCCGAGGCCGGGAAGCGTCACTGTGCCGACTCCTTCGCCGCCCCGGAACAGGATGCCGGGAGTGGGGGATTGTCCTGCCTGCACCTCGATGCGGGCGATGACGGAACAGCCGTTTGTCACGTCCGGATCGTCGCCGGAATCCTTTACAACCGTGCACAAGGCGGCGTTGTCCGCCCATTCGGTAGCGGCGACAGGGAGCGTGATCTTTTCCCCGGAAGGGAGCGTGATGCAACTTGCGGTTTGTTCCCTTCGGCTCAGGAGGGCGACCAAGGCGGCTTTGGCGGCAGCCGTAGCACATGCACCGGTCGTGAAACCGCTCCGGAGCGGGAAGAAACCGGGAACCAGGCGTTCGATAGCTTTGCGGAGCCCTTCCACGCCTTGCACGAAGGTGAAACTGTCGGGCAGGAGAGGGCGCTGTATGACATAAACGGGGATGCCGCAGGCCGTAGCCGCTTCGACCTTCTCCCTGAAATATCCGCTTTCCCCGCTTTCCTTTGTCAGTACGGCATCCGGGTGAAGCCGGACCAGTAGCCCCTTTTCGTCTTCTCCTTCATGGAAGAAAACGAGCCGTTCCTTCGGAAATCCTTCGGACTCGGCCAGCGAAAGCGACTCTTTCCGGTTAAGGATGCGGAACCAGCAGGGCGTCTGTTCCCAATAAGGACGCAGCTTCGCAATGGTCTTGACGCCTGTCAGGGCCAGCAGGTTGTGGATCCCGTCCGCACGCAGGCGGTCGATGGCGGCGGCATAATCCGCGCACCATATCAACCGCTTGTCACGTTCGGGATATTGCCTTTCCAACCGTACGACCGGAATCCGGAGCCGGGAGGAAACCTTTGCAAGCGTACGGTGCAACCGGATGGCAAAAGGGTGGGCGGCATCGACCAGCAACGAGATTTCTTTCTCGCGGCAAAACCGTGCCATCTCTTCTTCCTCCATGCCTCCGGTGAGCCGGATGGCGTGGACGGCTTCTATCGCTTGTTCGCTGCCGACCGTCGAGTAGTAGTAGGGCTTGCCTGCACTCTCGACGGCTTGTACGGCCTTGCGTCCTTCGGTTGTTCCTCCTAAGATCAATATCATAATGCTTCTGTTGTTCTCTTGTCTTTTACCGGTAATATCGCGGGGTGTCACCCTCTCTGATGAGTGCTTGCCTACTTCCTACCTACGCGGTATCATGCCTCATAGGTAGGCGGCGACCCCTTACTAACGGCGGTACAGATGTTTGAACTCCTCGGCGTAGAGACGCGAGGCTCCTGCGCGGTTGTCTATGGCATCGCCCACGACTAACAAGGTCGTCAGCGTCAGGTTGTTTTCTTTTACGATCCGTTCCAGGTCTTTCAATTCGCCCCGGTAGATGCGTTCGTCTTTCCAGGTCAGCTTGTAGCAGGCGGCTACCGGGGTCGTCGGCGGGTAATGTTCTAAAAGTTCTTTCTGTACCTGCCCGGCAATGCCCGCGCTCAGGAAGATGCACATCGTGCTTTGGCTGGCGGCCAGTTTATGCAACTGCTCTTTCTCCGGCATGGGCGTACGTCCTTCACCACGTGTCAGGATGATGGTCTGCACCTTTTCGGGAATGGTGAACTGGGAACGGAGAGCCGCCGCGGCAGCCTGGAACGAGGAGATTCCCGGCGTGATATGGTAGCTCATGCCGTAGCGGTCGAAGAATGCCATCTGTTCCTGTATCGCCCCGTAGATGCAGGGATCGCCTGTGTGCAAGCGTACGACGAACTTTCCTTTGTCATAGAACTCTTTCATAAGGGCGAACTGCTCTTCCAGGTTCATGTCGGCAGAGCTGCGAACCGTCGCCCCTTTCTTGGCGCACAGGGTGAGCTCTTTGGGGACGAGGCTTCCGGCATAGAGGATCAGATCCGCATTTTCCAGCATCCGACGGCCTCGGATGGAGATTAGTTCCGGATCACCCGGACCGGCTCCGACGATCTCGATGTGTCCCTGTCCCGGTTCCCTCTTTTGCTCGTCGTCTTCTTTGTTCTGAATTGCCGATTGGCTGATGGCTATCGCATAGGTGAAGTCTTTCGTCTGCCCCTTTTGCTTCTCGACCAATAACGGGCCGCCTTCCGCACTTAGGATGGCTGCCGCCTCCGAGACGCTTCCCGATCCGGTGACTTGCTTTACCTTGGAAGAGGGATTGGGCACGGGAATCTTGTCCAGTTCCTCTGCCGCATAGGTCTTGAACGGGCTGCACAGGTAGGTGTTCGCCAGCTCCTTTAATATCGGTTCGTCTTTCTTCAAAGCGATGGAGGAGACGTCGGCTATGCTCTTCAGGTTGAGCCCGAAGAAGTTGGAGCAGATATACATATCTATGAGGACGGATCTCATGTCCTTCAACCCCTTTTTGCATCCGACACCTAAGTGAAGCACCTTCGGGAAGAATGACAGGCAGGGAATGGGAGATTTGGGATAGTAATAGGGGCTGACCGTGATCAGCAGGTCGTATTTTTCCAAGTCGATATCTTTATACTTGTAGAAGATATCCACGTGTGGAGGGCAGGTCTTTTCCATATAATCCGTCTCTTCCGTGCGGACATAGAGCAGGAGGGCGGTCGGCCTGCGGTTGACGAAGCGGGCGATGCATTCGTTCATCGCCTTCTTTCTCGAAGCGTCGAAAGTCTCGTCGTCCGTTTCTTCGAAGTCCGTGTACAGGAAACTGCGTATGCCCTCTTGCAGGTTGTAGACATCCTGTTCCCAGCCGTATTGCTGCGCCAAAGTGTCCAGTGCCCAGAGTCCCTGGTTGTCGCTCTGTGTCGTGACAACCGCCTCGGCGCCTAATATACGGGCCAATTCGTGTGTCAGCTCGTTCGCCCCGCCGATATGGCCGGACAGCACCGACACGGCATACTTACCGGTACTGTCGAGGCAGACGACAGCCGGGTCTGTGTACTTGCTCTTGATGTACGGTGCGATGCTTCGTACGCAAATGCCCATCGCACCTATAAATACCATCGCTTCCGATCTGTCGAAAAGGTCACCGGCTAATTCTTCGAAAGAGGTGAATGGTTCGACATCGTTGTCCGCTTCTTTACAATAGATAACGGTTTTACCCGGATATTCATTCCGGATTTTGCGTGCTAACGGCAAGCTGCTTGCCGAAACCACAAGAATGTTCAGTATATTTTTAGACATGATATTTACTTGTTGCGCAAAGAATTGTAATAGGATTATTGGAATCGACCGTAATGTTCATTTCCGAATGCAGTTTCAGGCCGTTCTCGTCGACCGCCTCGCGGAACAGCTTGCTGCTTTCTTCCGAAACGGAGTTGAAGACGATCTTGCCTTTCAGACTGTCGAGATGGGAAGCGACCTTGCGGATGATCTCTTTCAGCTTGCCGCCATGACCGCCTATAAAAACGGCATCGACAGTCGTGTTCTTTTCGATTGGCAGATCCAGGAAGTTACCGATATGCAGGTCTATGCCGGGGGCGCTGTGCAGCCGTGCATTTGCCCGGATGATGTTCTCGCATTCTTCCCGCACTTCGAAAGCCCGGATATCCAGGTGGGGGTACTGGCGTCGCGCTTCGATCGAAACCGAGCCGGTACAGGCGCCGATATCCCAGAAAGAACGGCTGTTATGCAGTTCCAACAGGCTTAAGTCTATCACCCGTATCGGTGCTTTGGTAATCATCTTTGCCCGGTCGTTCAGCAAGACGAACCTCGTGTCGGGTATGCCTAAGGCCGGTCGTTGCAGGTTGCTGTTCGGGGCCTTCATTAGCAGGACGCAATTCGGATTGGTGAAACTCATCTCGCTGATTTCCTTGATCGAATAGAGTTTATAGATTTTCTCCTTCTCCGGATTGCCTAAATGTTCAGCTACCCGCATGGTGTAATCCTTGTCCAGATGATATTCCATCATCCTCTTGGCAATAGCGTTGGGCGTATGGACACGGTCGGTCAGTACGCCGATCAGCGGCCGGCATTCCAGCAATGCCCGGTCGAGTTCGTGCCACGGCCGTCCGGTAACGGACACGGCATGCATGTGCTCATACGCGATTTGTTCGTGGTGTGCGAACATCTGCAATGAGTTGAAGTAGGGAAACACTTTCATGCCTACTCCTAAAAGGTTTTTCCGGATGGTGGAAGCGAAACCGAAAAAGAACGGGTCTCCCGAAACGAAGGAGACGATCACTTTGTCTTCCTGGATCAACCGGCTGTATTCCGCGAGGACGGCATCTATCGGAGCCTTGATCTCGATCCATACCGCATCGGCGGGCAGGAACGGTTTTACAATCTCGTAATGACGCTTCCCTCCGGAGAAGATGTTGTCGTGTTTGATGTTTTTGATAATGACATCTATATGTTTAGGCTGTGGATTGTCATCCATACCGACCATATAGATGTGGATTTTGCCGTAATTTTCTACTATTTCTTTAGCCTTCATACGTCTCTACCTGGTTTTAATTGTTCTGCATCGTCGTAGCATAAAATCGCGTTTACCAAAGTCGCGGCGAGGTTGCTACCGCCTTTCCGTCCTTCGATGATGAGTTTGGGAATCCAAACAAATGGCTTTACCATGTGTTTGGATTCCTGTACGTGTACGAAACCGACAGGAGCGGCAATGATGCCGGCGGGAGTGGCTTTCCCTTTCCTTATCAGGTCACAAAGTTCCATTAATGCGGTCGGCGCATTGCCGAATACATATAAAGCGCCGGGATGTTCCTGTACGGCAAGCCGGATGCCGGCCTGTGTGCGGGTGATCCCTTTTTCTGTTGCAAGTTGTACGGTGCGCTCGTCCTGCAAATAGCATTTCACCTCGATCCCCATGCGCTGCAAGGCTCCTTTGCGGATGCCGGAAGCGGCCATTGTGACGTCTGTGATGATGGTGCGCACCTCACCCCGGCTGAATTTCCCGTAGAGGGAAGCCACCGCATGATCGTCGATCCGCAGGATGTTTTCCATATCGAAATCGGCTGTCGTGTGGATGGCATGGAGCAAAGCCCATTTCTTGTCGAGCGGTATTTCTTTGTTCTTGAGCTCTTTCTCGATGGTACGGAAGCTGCGGATCATGATGTCCTGGCCGATCCCGGCATCCGTTTTCATCTTGATCTCCCCGTAATAGCCGCGTGGTGTGATGAATTTGCCGCCGGCTTCGTACGACTGCGAGTTACCGATCAGGATGACGGTGAACATGTCGACCTGCTCCGGGTCGAACTCTGCCAGCGTGGTCAGGTTGACGACCTGCTCTTCGCGTCCGGCTTGGCGGACATAGCCGACAGGCGTTTCGGGTGCACGCTCTTCGAGGAACAGTTCCTTAAGGCGATGCAACTGCCAGTAGCGCCCTTCGCTTTTCGGATTGTAGACGGCTGTCACGAAGTCGCCGACGGCAGCAGCCCGTATGCGTTTCTCGATCCGCAGCCAGGGAGTCATCAGGTCGGAGAGGGAGAGGATACAGAGATCATGCCCGATAGGTGCTCCCAGGAGCGAAGCCGCTTTCTGGAACGCACTGATACCGGGCACTACCTCGATCTCCACTTGCGGCGCCTCTTTCATCGTCCGCATTTCATATATCAACGGGGCCATCCCGTAGATTCCGGCATCGCCAGAGCTGATCACTGTCACCGTTTTACCTTCCGAAGCGTATTTGTAGGCTTCTTCGGCACGTGCTTTCTCACGTTTCATCCCTGTATCGATGCATTGGGCGTCCGGGCGGATTATATCTTGTATAAACTGGAAATAATAATTATATCCGATGATCACATCCGACTGCCTGATGGCAGATAACGCCGCGGGCGTTATGTCTTCGCGGCTTCCCGGGCCAATGCCGGCAACAGTAATTTTCCCTTTGTTCATATGAGCTGTTTGTTAATTAACAGAAAACAAAGGTACGATTTTATTTACTTAATTTTCCTCTGCGGGTTGATATAAATACCGTTTAATGCTCCGTTTCGGTGTCTTTTCGAATTCTTCCTGATAAAGCTTGAAGCAGGACACTTTGCTGTAGGCAGGCATTTCGGTGTTCAGCTGGTCGATGTTTTGCTGCATCAGCCCTTCGATTTCGGAGTGCTGGATGCCGGCCTTGTCTACCTGTTCCCAGTCCGGATAGATCAGGGCGACCAATTTTCCTCCCTGTGAAATGACCAACGACTCTGCCACGTACAACATATTGTTCAGGTGGTCTTCGATCTCTTCGGGATAGATGTTCTGCCCGTTGGAGCTCAGGATCATGCTTTTGCTTCGTCCGCGGATGTAGAGGAAACCGTCTTTGTCGAGCGTTCCCAAATCGCCTGTCCGCAGCCAGCCGTCGGGCAGCATCACCGCTTTCGTCGCTTCCGGATTCTTGTAGTAGCCTAACATCACGTTCATGCCGCGAACCAGGATTTCGCCTACTTCGTTTTCCGGATCGTTCGAGTCGATCCGGATTTCCATGCGGTCGACGACACGGCCTACCGAACCTTGCTTGAACGTGTCCCACTGCTCGTAGGAAACCAGCGGGCCGCATTCTGTCATCCCGTAGCCTACCGTATAGCGGAAGTCGATGGATTTGAGGAACGTCTCCACCTCTTTATTGATGGCCGCACCGCCGATTACGATCTCGCCGAAATTTCCTCCAAAAGAGGCATTCAACTTTTGGGCGATCTTTTCGCGTACCTTCTGGTCGACGTACGGCACTTTGAGCAGCAGCTTGATCAACGGCTTTTCCAGTTCGGGGAAAACCTTGTTCTTGATGATCTTCTCGATGATGAGCGGCACGGCAAGGATCAGCGCCGGGCGAACCGTTGCAAATGCCTCCGCAATGATTTTCGGACTCGGCGTGCGTGTCAGGAAATGAACGTGGCAGCCTTTATTGACGGAGTTCAGTACTTCGAACGCCAATCCGTACATGTGTGCCATCGGCAACATACAGACGATGTTGTCTCCCGGATGGATGAACGGCAGACGGTCGTAGGCGAACTGTGTGTTGCTCCACAAACTGCGGTAGGGGATCATGACTCCTTTCGAGAAGCTGGTCGTGCCGGACGTATAGTTCAGGACAGCCAGTTCTTCCGGGTCTTCGATATGATATTTTACGTCGTTGGCGGTGAAGGAGCGGGGGTATTTCTTGCCGAAATATTCGTTGATGCGGTTGCGCACGGTGCGTACCTCCTTATTCTTGCAGTCGATGATGGAGAAGTTGTCCAGCATCATGAACAGCTTGACATCCGGCATCATCTTTTCGTTCAGGTTCTCCCAGTTGCTGGAACCTGCCAATACGGCTTTCGCTCCCGAATGGTTGACGATGTGGTGGATATTGTCGGGTTTGAATTCGTGCAGGATCGGCACGGCAACAGCCCCGTAAGCCAATATTCCGAAGAAGCAGATTGCCCAGTTGGAGGAGTTGCGCCCGACGATGGCCACTTTGTCGCCTTTCCTGATGCCGGCATGTTCCAGCAGGATGTGGAACTTCTCTATCCGACGTGCGACGTCTTTGAAATGAAAGGTATGTCCGTTGTAATCGGAGAAAGCGGGGAGGTCCCAATGCTCCTTCATGCTTCTCTCTATAAGGCCTAAGAAACGATTGTCCATAGTGATGTAATTTAAAAAAGAACCGGAATATCCGTGAGAATGTTGCAAAGATAGCAAAGAAACGATATGTTTTGTGGAATGAAGGTACAGTTTCATAGGCATGAAACAAAAATTCCATAGGCAGGGAACAAAAGTTTCATGCCTATGGAACAAAAGTTTCATGCGGAGGAAATAAAGCGGAGCCCGTTTACCACGGAGTGATTGTTACGTTGCGGAACTGTACTTCCTTGCCTTCGCTCTGCAAGCCGATGTAACCTTCCTTAACCTTGTTCGTTCCGGTGTTCTGGTAAACGCCGTTGATGTAAACCGTGATGACGCCGTCTTTGACGAAAATGTTGGCTTCGTTCCATTCACCGGCAGGTTTCTCGCTGTCCGGGTTGCTTTTGCGTACGACCGGAAAGGCAGGACGCGGCTGTCCGGATTTACCCTGGTATTCGGCCAGGTCCGAACCGCCAAGCAGGACGAAATCGCCGGCATTGTCAAGCATCAGGTTGCATTCGATACCGTTCGGGAACGGGTTTTTCGGGTCTTCGATCAGTAGGAAGATACCGCTGTTTGCCTTTTCCTTACCGTTCGGCCAGCGGTATTCCACGTGCAGTTTATAATCTCCGTATTTTTCTTTCGTGTACATGTATCCGAACGGCTGTCCCGCGATGTTGATGACGCCGTCTTTGACGGAATATACTTGTTCGGCGGGGACGGAATTCTTGTCGACAACGAAGTTCCAGCCGGAAAGGTCTTTCCCGTTGAACAGCTTGGTTGTTTTCTGTGCATTTGCGTCGCTTCCGAAACACAAAAAGGCGGCAGCTACTACTGCCATCGATAACATTCTTTTTTTCATGGTCTTACAAATTTATTTATATGATTAATCAACAATAAGTTTACGATAACGGACGCGTTTCGGTTCCACATCGCCCAACTGTTTGCGCTTGTACTCCTCATACTCCGAGTAGGAACCTTCGTAGAACACGACATTGGAATCCCCTTCGAACGAAAGGATATGCGTACAGATACGGTCGAGGAACCAACGGTCGTGGGAAACGACAACCGCACAACCGGCGAAGCTTTCCAATCCTTCTTCGAGCGCCCGGAGCGTGTTGACGTCGATATCGTTGGTCGGTTCGTCGAGCAACAACACATTCGCTTCCGCCTTCAGTGTGAGGGCCAGATGCAGGCGGTTCCGTTCGCCACCGGAGAGCACGCCGCAAAGTTTTTCCTGGTCGGCTCCCGCAAAATTGAATTTGGAGAGGTAGGCGCGGGAATTGATTTCCTTGCCGCCTACGCGGATGAACTCCTGTCCGCCCGAAACGACCTGATAGACGGTCTTCTTCGGATCGATATCTTTATGTGTCTGGTCTGCATAACCGACCTTTACCGTTTCGCCCACTTCGAAAGAACCTTTGTCGATGCTTTCCATTCCCATGATCATCTTGAACAGCGTGGTCTTACCTGCACCGTTCGGACCGATCACGCCGACGATTCCGTTCGGTGGCAGCATGAAGTTCAGGTCGTCAAACAGCAGTTTGTCGCCGAACGCCTTTGCCACATGCTGTGCCTCGATCACCTTGTTGCCCAGGCGCGGACCGTTCGGGATAAAGATTTCCAGTTTGGCTTCCCGTTCTTTCTGGTCTTCGTTCAAAAGGGCTTCGTACGAATTCAGGCGGGCCTTGCCTTTTGCCTGACGGGCTTTCGGGGCCATATTGATCCATTCCAGCTCGCGTTCCAATGTCTTGCGGCGTTTGCTCGCCTGCTTTTCCTCCTGTGCCATGCGTTTGGTCTTCTGGTCCAGCCAGGAAGAGTAGTTGCCTTTCCAGGGAATGCCTTCTCCGCGGTCCAGCTCCAGAATCCATCCGGCCACATGGTCGAGGAAGTAACGGTCGTGCGTGATGCAGATAACCGTGCCCGCATATTGCTGCAAATGTTGCTCCAGCCAGTCGATCGACTCGGCATCCAAGTGGTTGGTCGGTTCGTCCAGCAACAGGATGTCCGGCTGTTGCAACAACAAACGGCAGAGAGCCACACGGCGGCGTTCGCCTCCCGACAGTGTATCGACCACCTGGTCTTCTGGCGGACAGCGCAGAGCATCCATCGCCCTTTCCAAACGGCTGTCGAGGTTCCATGCGTCGGTTGCATCTATCTTATCTTGCAATTCGGCCTGCCGGTTGATCAGCGCGTCCATCTTGTCCGGATCTTCGAGCACTTCGGGATCGCCGAATTTTTCGTTTACTTCTTCATATTCCTTGAGGGTGTCCACGATATCCTGAACACCTTCCTGCACGATTTCCTTTACCGTCTTGCCCGGTTCCAGTTTCGGGTCCTGCTCCAGATATCCGACGGAATATCCGGGTGAGAAAACCACTTCTCCCTGGTATTCTTTTTCGACACCGGCAATAATTTTCAGCAATGTAGATTTACCGGAACCGTTCAAACCGATGATCCCGATCTTCGCTCCATAGAAAAAGGACAGGTAAATATTTTTCAATACTTGTTTTTGAGGCGGAAAGACTTTACTTACGCCTACCATCGAGAAAATAATTTTCTTGTCGTCTGCCATGTTTCAAATTATATATATATTTATATGATCATTTTTCTTCG
Organism: Parabacteroides sp.; assembly: GCF_977054455.1. Taxonomy (NCBI): domain Bacteria; kingdom Pseudomonadati; phylum Bacteroidota; class Bacteroidia; order Bacteroidales; family Tannerellaceae; genus Parabacteroides; species Parabacteroides sp. Next base: position 103,566 of record NZ_CDRTCT010000020.1, read on the forward strand.
TGGACAAACTTACGGAAATATCTTCATAGTTTGTATATGTCGGATGAAAATAGCGTGTATTTTTATCCTTCCTGTCCCTTCGTTTTTAATTTATATCCATTTATTCCGTAATACAATATATAAACTTCCCCGGCAATGACCAACAACCATGTCCAGCGCCAGTTTCCATCCATCAGATCGGCGAAAATACCCTGCAGGAAAGGGATGATACCTCCACCGACGACTCCCATTGTCAAAACACCGGATGCTTTGGTCGTATATTTACCAAGTTTGTCGATTGCCAGTGTAAAAATAGCTGGCCACATGATGGAGTGGAAGAAACCGATTCCCGTCAATATCCACGGATTAGCTGCGATCATGGCAAATACCAGCAGCGCAATTGCTCCTATGGAGGCAATCACTAACTGTTTTTCAGAAGGTACCTTTTTGATAAAAGAGCCTAAAAAGCGTCCCAGTAGGAGCAAGCCCCAATATATAGCTGCCATGTGCGTGGCATTGGAGGCAAACGTTCCGCCCAGTTCGGACGCATACATATTGACATTGGCCCCGACTGCAACCTCAATACCGACGTAAAAGAAGATACCCCACACGCCCAATTTAAGATGTCTGAAAGACCACACACTTTTTTCGAGTGTTTCTCCCGGCGCTTGCCGGATGGTATCTATGGAGGGCATTTGCGTTCTGCTCACAAAAAATGTGACAACTAACATGAGTAAAATCAATATGACAAGCGGAACGACAAACTGTTCTGTCCGGATTTCGTGTAAAGGTGTTCCGTAAAAAATCAGATAGCTGATGACAAGTGGTGCAACTGCCATACCGATTGAATTACTTGTCCCTCCGATCATTTGCCGTTGCAGGGCCGTCGTTTTCCCGATCTGGCATACGGCCAGATATAGATTGAGTACGACTTGCAGTACTGTCGCTGCCATTCCGATCACGAAGGATCCGATCAGGAAAATAAAGAATCCGAGAGAAATCTGGTTTTCAAGGATGGAAATCCGTACTGGTGTATATATATGGAAAAGTACAGCCGCTTCATAGATGGCCAGCCCGGTGACGAGTATGAGCAGGGCGAGAAAGGATGTTTTCCGATATCCGTATTTTTCCAGCCATCGCGTCGCAAATCCTTCAGATAGGGGATAAGCAAGAAACCAGGAGAAATTCAGCATTGTTACTAATGCATTCGTAATATTACCATCATGAGGAAGCATGGCCGTCTGTAGTGGTATCTGGAACTGCTGGTTGATTACGGTAAAAAGCCCCACGATAAAATAGAGTATCAGCATTACCGTAAATACTATAAATGCGTTCGTCACCTTTACACGATTATTATATTGGTTCATGTGAAATAAATTTGGTTATGTAATTGATGAAAACAACCCTTTGCTGTGAAAAGTTGTTTTTTTGAAAAATGTTGATTTTCAGCTACGATCTTGTTCGGCGAATATTTTTTCTTAAAAGGACGCAAATAAAAATACACTCAATACTTGCATGATAAAAATTAATCACATATCTTTGCGCCCGCATTACAATAGTAACGCACAGGATGATTCGCTAGCTCAGCAGGTAGAGCACATCCCTTTTAAGGATGGGGTCCTGGGTTCGAACCCCAGGCGGATCACATAAGAACAAAGCCAAACGGCGACAAAAAAGAGACAAGTCCTACAATATCAACGTATTGTAGGACTTTTTTTATTGTTTCAGTCTTGCTTGAAAGACAAAAAAGGGGCACGAAAAGACACGGTTGAGTATCCAAATCGTACCCCCTTCCCCAAAAAACGATTAGGGGGTACGATTGTCGGAAAATGGCTTACTTTTGACGTGATTTGTCTATACTCTATTTATCTCATTTACAGTGATTAAAATTAGTTTTGCAATCTAAAAAAAGTGAGATTATGAAGAATGAAAAAAGTACTTTCAGCGTATTGTTTTACCTGAAAAAAGACAAGATGAAAAAGAATGGTTTAGTACCCATTCATGCCCGTATCACAATCAACGGCAAACAGACCCAATTCAATACCAAGTTAGAAGTGTTAGAAACTAACTGGAAATCCGGCAGAGCCATAGGTAAATCAATGGAGATACAAAGGCTTAATTCCATGCTGGACGACATCAAAGCAAATATCCGTTCCCACTTCCACAATCAATTAATGCGGGATAGCTATGTTACACCCGAAAGCGTGAAAAATGCACTATTG
>NZ_CDRTCT010000021.1:0-104068 GCF_977054455.1 Parabacteroides sp.
GTAAAAACCGCCAGCTCATCAATGAGTAAGGAGGAGACCTTTGTTAAATTTGCACTTTCTGATTTTTGTTCTGAATTTTCTTGTATCTTAGCAGTCTGCACAGCTTAATGATTTTGTCCATATTTTTTGTTTGCACTTATAATATAGACTTTTATTTTTTAAGCTGTGCTCTTTTATTAATTAAATACACAAAAAGCAACCATACAGCAAAAGTGAACAAGACCCAAATAAAATACCCAAGCGGGTAATATATTTTAACATATCAATCCGACTGCAAAACACTTAAATAATGAACATTTTGTTATTCCCCTAAATATGGCAGAGGAGATTCATTGTATTCAAAATCTCTTTTCGAATGATTGGAAGAGTAAGTAATCCTGTCATTGGTTTTTGTCGGGTGAAAAGATAAAAAAGTGGTAATTTAGCTCAGTATTCTTTCCGAGTTGTTCGTTTAGCTTATAAATGAAGGTCTAATATAAAAGTAAAAAGCAATGGTGAGATTAAGAAAGTCAATATTGGTATTAGGGATGGCGATGTCACTCCTTGGTATGGGAATGAATCTCTAGTATGCATTGGGTGATTATGGTTGGGCAGACAATTTGATAATACAGGTTTTGGCTATTGTGACTGGTGGTTTTGATACAACAATATATTCAGGTCAACCGGTAGAACCGGGAAAAGTTCGAGATCAAGTGCCATGTATGTATACATATCAGGATGGCTCTTTTACTTCAAGCGTTGCATGGGTTTGTGTTGACCAATATGTATGTCCTTCTTGTAATTGTACTCCGGTCTCATGTGGAGGAATGCCTTGAAAGATAAAAAGGAATTGATTTTTATTTCGTAACAAACGAACAAATGGAATGCTTTATGAAATATATTACAAGTGTATTATTGTTTTTGTGCCTTATGTCATGTCATAATGGACGCCAATCGTCTTGTGCGGATGTCCCGGTAGAGAAAGACTCGCTACAATTACGCGTGATTCCAGTTTCTATTTCGGATACAGCCTATCGGAATGTGGACCAGACTTTCGAACAAATCTCGTATGTGGTATTATCGGACAATGTTGTAATAGGAGAAATAGTCCGTACTCTTGTTTCTGATGAGCGTATCTTTATATTGGATAATCAAAATAAGCTCTTTTGCTTCGATATGAAAGGAAAGGTCGAGTATGTGATTGATGAGCATGGTCCGGGTCCTGACGAATACGGGAATGTATTGGACTTTGCCTTGAACTCTCCGTTGAAGATGTTGTGGGTGTACGATTCAACACGCAGGAAGTTGCATTGTTACGATATGTATACCGGCAAACGTCGTCAATCTATCTCTGCCGCTTATATGGCACCGGAACGCATGGCGATTTGGAACGGCTCTTTTTTCTTTTTCATGGGAGATCATTATAATTATCCTGATAATCCGGAAATGCACTACTCGTTGTTCTATTCCTTGTCCGGAGCTAAAATAGATAAATCCTTTTTTCCCCATGATGAAACGTCAGAGTTTAGGTTTTCCTATGGGAAGGAACATCCTTTTTATTATAATAACGATAAGTTGTATTTTATCAAGGATTATGAAACAGTTGTTTATCAGTTGACATCAGAATCTGTTACACCTGTATATAAGGTGGAATTGCCGGACTCTTTACCGTTGGATGTTCTGATGGAAGTGACACCATCATTGAAGTTGATGCAAACCCGCTACTCATGGTTGTTGAGTAATGCCTATGAAGCGGATGGTTTTTTGAATTTATGGTTTCAGAAACAAGGAAGCTGTTATGCCGTATATTATGATTTGTTGAAAGATAAACTCATATATGCCGGCAAGCAGGTTAATAATCATCCCGTGAAAGATTTGTTATTTATATCTCAAATTCATGGAGTGTATAAAGATTTGTTTTTTTCCGTGGTTCCTTCTTTTGTTGTCCGGTACAAGATATCTGAAAATCCGGATGTTTTTCCGGATGATCTGAAAAATTTAACGGATGAAAGTAATCCGATTATTGGTTTTTATCGGGTGAAAAGATAAAAAAGTGGTAATTTAGCTCAGTATTTTTCCCGAGTTGCTCGTTTAGCTTATAAAACGGTGAAAAATGAAAAAACGGAACAATATTGTTAACTTTAGATTCTTGTTGGGTTTCTTGCTCCTTTACGGGCTGGTAGCGGTTTGCTATTCTCCTGTTTTCACCAACGGTTTTCTGGATTCATGGGATGACCAATGGATGGTGATGAACGTATTTACGGAGAGTGGTTTTCGGATGGAAAACCTGATAGCGGTGTTTACACAATCCTACAAAGGGCAATATAGCCCGTTGGTGGAGTTGAGCTATATGGTGCTGTACGGCTTGTTCGGCTATGATCCGTTTTGGTTCCATTTGATGAGCGTTGTCTGGCATTGTGGATGTGCCACGTTACTCTTTTTCCTGATCTGTCGTTTGTTGGAGATGTCCGGTCTGTCAGAATCCCGTACAAGTTTGCGAGTGGCCGCCTTGTCCACCTTTCTTTTTGCCATTCATCCGGTGAATGTGGAATCCGTTGCTTGGGTTAGTGCGGTGAAGGTTCCGATGTATGTATTTTTTTATTTGTCAGCCTTGTTGTTATATCTTCGTTATGTCCGGTCACAAAAACTCGGTTGTTATATAGCGGCTTTATGTTGTTTTGTCTGTTCGGGTTTGAGTAAGGAACAGGCGTTTGTCTTGCCATTGTCGTTGCTTTTGATTGATTGGTTTATTGGCCGTAATCTGAAATCATCGGATTTGTGGATGGAGAAATTGCCTTTTTTCATTTTGTCGGCAGGCTTTGCCTTGTTGACGTTGGACTTGCAGGGACCTCGTAGTGAGGCGGTGTCTTATACGGCAGTGCAACGTCTGTTGTTCGGCTGCTATTCTTTGTCCTTCATTTGTTGCTATCGCTACATGTCGTAGCCATGCCTCGTTTGGGAATAGTTGCTGATCGTTACCTTTATTTGTCCCTTTCGGGTATTTTGTTGTTAGTCTCATATAAAGTCATAGGTTGGGTGGAAAAAGAGTGTCGTGTGTTTTCTAAGTTCCTGTTGTTTTCATCAATACTTTTCTATAGCCTTTATTTTATGAGCTATACGTATAGCTACAGCAAACAGTGGAAGGATACGGACACCATGAAGCATTATTTGCGTAGTTTTTACAAAGGAGAATACGAAGAAAAAGATATAAACGGTCGTGAAAATCACGACTGAAGTATTAACAAATTAAAAATTTAAAGACAATGGCACAATTAAAGAAAAAAGCCGTGTTGCTAATGGGAGCATTGATGTTGCTCCTCGGTATGGGAATGAATCTCCAGTATGCGCTGGATGATTATGGTTTATACGATAATGATATTGTAATATCTGTTTATGCTCAACGAACAGGTGATTTTAGTGACTCGGACTCCCATACTTGTCAAATAGCGGAAGCTACAAGAACAGAAGCAAGTGGTGGGTGGACCTTTGATGCTGGACTACAACTTATATGAAATTCAATTGGCTTATATCGATAATTTAATATAATATGAAGTTAAATATTTTGTTTTTTATTTTATTGCTGTTGTCTTGCAATAGAAAAAATGAAGAGCTAAGCTCTGTTGGTAGAATAATAAATATAGGCATTCAAAATCTCCATAGCTTAAATATGATTGAGGTATATGATTCGGTTAATTATGTACCGTTAGAGCTTACGGAAAAATCACTGCTTAGTAATATTGATAAGTTATATAAGTCTGATTCATGTTATATCATACTCGATTGTAAACAAATGAATATATTTGTTTATAATTTGGATGGTAGTTTTCGTTGTATAGTGGGTAAAAAAGGGACAGGTAAGGATGAGTATACTTATTGGAATGATATTTATTATTCTCAAGAAGAACGGCGTATTTATGCACATGAAAGGTTCCAGAATCGTATATATGTATATGATACGAATGGGAATTTGATACTTAAAACAAAAAAATCGAAATATCAATTTAACTCATTTGTTAAGACTTCATTGGGATTTTTTGTGTATAGCTGTTTTAAAAAACCGTATAATATGGATGGCTATAATTTAATGCTATTAGATGAAGAACTTCAGGAATTGAAAAAATCATATTTTCCCCAAGAAGAATTTGTAAATGCAGTTGTTAGCTCTACTTTCTTTACATCAAACGGTAATGAATATTTTTATTATCCTTCCAGTAATATCGTATATAAGTTGGGTAATGAGGTGACACCATATTGTAAGTTTGATTTTGGAAAACGAACTATGCCTTATGAGGAAATTATTCGTTTGAAATATATTGAAACATACGAACAAATACTTTCTGGACATGGATATCTTGGTGATATTAGATATTGTTTGGCAAATGAAAACTGGGTGTCTTTTCAATTTTCTGATACAGATTTCAATAGGCCTGTTAAAAATTATTATTGTATGTACAATCTCAAAAATGGAAATGTTTATGTAGATACAGCTCCTTTTGTTAGTTTTGATATGTACCCTATTCATCGTTGTTTGAAATTTTTAGATAATGAAATAGGTATATATTTGCTGCCACCCTATATATTGGAAAAAGAAAGTTTGAAGATGTTATCTGAACAACTGAATGTACAATTGACAGAAGATAGCAATCCTATATTGGTTATTTGTTATTTAAAAAAATATAAGCATGAAATATAAGCTTTTGTTATTATCTGTAATCTCTTTGTTTATATTGTTCTGTATGGTTACAATTAAAATAAAAGAGAATGCTGAGGTAATTGTGGAAAATGTCAAACATGACTCTTTTTTATTAAATGGTTTATATGAAAATTTGAATATACAGTTTCAGAGTAATAATAGTTATATAGGAAATGAGACGAATTTGTTGGATCGATCAGGAAAGTCTGTTTATATGCGCAATGTTGTAGGCAAGATGAAATTTGTTATTCGCTTTAGAGGAACTCAATGTAGAAGTTGTGTGAACGTGTTTAATCAGTATGCTGAAAGATTGAAAACAATGATCTCGGATTTAGGAGTAGAATCAGTTGTAATATTATTGGATTCTAAGAATATATCAGATTTACAAGTTATTGCTGACAAGATGAATTGTGAAGTTTATAGTATTCCCAAAGGGAATCTTCCTATAGAATTAGATAATGAAAATCATGTTATACCATTTTATTTTTTTACGTTGTCAAATTTGTTGATGGTTCAAGATTGTTTTATTCCTGCTGATTATTTAGATGTTTTTTGGGGTATTTATATCGAATTGATAAAACGTGAATTTTATATTTTGGATGGTAATATCTCTTAATGTGATCGTGATCCAATTCTTGACGGTAAAGATAGTTCCGGTGAATCTAATGGTAACTGTTCGATTTGGGAGATTAGGAATCTATCGACAGGAATTGTGATTTTTTTCTTATGTGGAATAGGATTATTTGGAAATTCTGAAAAAATTAAAACAATTTTTCCGTGTATTGATGGATTGGCAGAGAATAAAGCTGTTAATCAAGTTTTGGCTCAAATTGCAGGTAGTACAGAAACAAGTAATCCTCCGGGAGAGAGATGGATCGTTATATATATGATATAATCAGTATGGAAATACAACGGGACAGAGATATGTTTGTTATCAACCGGGGTATAAAAGTTCATGTGTAAGTCATGGTTGTCAATAATTAAGAAAGGATATGGCTTGCCACATCCTTTAGATTTAACAAATAGAATATGAAATATTATATATTAGTCATAGTATTATTGCTTTGCTCCTGTTCAGATGTCGATAATTCGGGAGTTTATGAGATAATGGTTCCGGCTGAGACTAACCAAAAAGAACTATTGCTTTCTGCATTCGTTGAAAATATTCGGATTGTTCCATTAGATATGGATGATGAATGTTTGATTTCTCAAATTGATAAGGTGAAAATTTTCAAAGATGAAATTTATATTTTGGACAAAACGAATAATGCAATCTATATTTATGGAATGGACGGTAAACATCTTCGAACTTTATTTAAAGTGGGGAATGGTCCTGGTGAATATTTACAGTTGATGGATTTTGATATATATGATAATCAGTTGTTTATTTTGGATTTTGGCAGATGCCATATTTTGAAATATGATTGTGATTTGAACTATATAGATCGAATTCAGTATGAAACCTATTCTACACAAATTGCAGTAAACAACGGTTTGATCTATTTGTATAATTTGAAATCCCAAAAAGGAGAGGATTATAAATGTTCCATTTTGAATGATAGTGGTCGGAAAGTTGCGGATAAATTAATTAGAAGAGATCATGAAAATTTGTTTAATTATAATGAATGCAATGCTTTTGCTGTAAACAATGGAGAAGTCTATATTTCTCCCGTGTATGATAATCGGGTTTATCACGGAGAAGACTTGTATCCTGTTTATTGGGTACGATTTGTAGGAAAAGAGTTTCCGGATGAACAGAATGTAGAAGAGCAAGACGTAAATAGTCCAGATTTCAATTATGTGGTCAAAAATAACTATTATGTTTCCAATCGCTATTTTATTTTTGATTATTTGATTCAAGATCAACGTGTTTTTTGTGTGGTGGATAAATCGAATGATAAAGTAGAAGTAGGAGTGGTAAAAAATGATTTGATACAAGGTTATCGCTTCTTTCCACGTTGGGGAGATGAGAAATATTTAGTGGAAGAGATAAATGCGGAAATATTGTACGAATATTTTCCAACACTTTTGGAATCAATGAAGTTACATGATTTGTCACCAGATGATAATCCAGTTATTTTATTATATGAAATGAAAGAATAAAAGGATGAGTGCGCTGAATTTTTGTAAGAAGTGTGAATCTGGATAACGCTAATTTGTATATAATATTAGCTTAATTAGCCCTTTGAGGATAATGGATGAGAAAAATAATTGGAGATGGAGACGTATGCCGGGATGGCGAGAACCGCAAGAAAATGATATCGTCGTTTTTCGTGGCCCTGAAAACCGAAATATGCTTTTGGTAAAGCGGGTAATTCGAATAGCAAGTCGAGATGGTGCAAACCCTGCCATTGGTTTTTATTGGGTGAAAAGATAAAAAAGTGATAATTTAGCTCAGTATTTTTCCCGAGTTGCTCGTTTAGCTTATAAAAAGGTGAAAAATGAAAAAACGGAACAGTATTGTTAACTTAAGATTCTTGTTGGGTTTCTTGCTCCTTTATGGGCTGGTAGCGGTTTGCTATTCTTCTGTTTTCACCAACGGTTTTCTGGATTCATGGGATGACCAATGGATGGTGATGAACGTATTTACGGAGAGTGGTTTTCGGATGGAAAACCTGATAGCGGTGTTTACACAATCCTACAAAGGGCAATATAGTCCGTTGGTGGAATTGAACTATATGGTGCTGTACGGCTTGTTCGGTTATGATCCGTTTTGGTTCCATCTGATGAGCGTTGTCTGGCATTGTGGATGTGCCACGTTACTCTTTTTCCTGATCCGTCGTTTGTTGGAGATGTCCGGCCAATCCGTATCTCGTAAAAGTTTGCGGGTGGCCGCCTTGGCCACTTCCCTTTTTGCCATTCTTGTTGTTAGTCTCATATAAAATCATAGGTCGGGTGGAAAAAGGGTATCGTGTGTTTCCAAAGCTCCTGTTGTTTTCATCAATACTTTTCTATAGCCTTTATTTTATGAGCTATACGTATAGCTACAGCAAACAGTGGAAGGATACGGACACCATGAAGCATTATTTGCGTAGTTTTTACAAAGGAGAATACGAAGAAAAAGATATAAACGGTCGTGAAAATCACGACTGAAGTATTAACAAATTAAAAACTCAAAGACAATGGCACAATTAAAGAAAAAAGCCGTGTTGTTAATTGGAGCATTGATGTTGCTCCTCGGTATGGGAATGAATCTCCAGTATGCGCTGGATGATTATGGTTGGGCGGATAATTTGGCAGTACAGGTTTTGGCAGCAGTGACTGGCGATTTCGACACTTCATGGCCGGATCCAAATAAACCAGTGGAGCCGGGAAAAGTGGCAAGAACAGAATCTTGCGTTTTACAGACTGGAAACGGAGTGACAAATAGTGTTAAGCGGACTTGTTACGAGCAGTATGTCTGCCCGACATGTGGTTGTACCCCGGCTGCTTGTGGTGAGGCCTTTTATAATTGATTTGGTTATGAAATATTTAGTGTGTAGTATATTATTCTTTTCATTCTTTTCTTGTCATAGTAAAAAAGAAAAGAGTTCGATGGACATGTCAGAAGACTCTCTATCTGTTTTGAATATAAATATTGCGATTACAGAAAATACGCTTGACAATCTGGATCGATATTTCGACTTGGACTCTTTTGTAGTCTTGTCGGCTCAGTCATTAGTTGGCGAAATCCAAAGGACGTTGGTAGCGGATGATCGTATATTCATATTGGATAATGTACCAAAAATCGCGTGTTTTGATATGCGAGGCGATTTGGTTTATGAGATAAATAGGCAAGGCGGAGGTCCGGATGAATTCGGTACGTTAGTGGATTTCGGACTGGATGAAGAAGCCGGAATATTATGGTTGTATGATTCTTTAAAGAGGCGTTTGTCCGCTTACGATATGAAAACCGGTCACTACCAATATTCCATATCCGCGTCTTACATAGCTCCGGTTCGTATAGCCGTCAATAAAGGAAGCTTCTTTTTTCATACACCGGACCACTATAATTATGCTACACGTCCGGAGATGCATTATTCCCTTTTCTATTCGGTTACGGGGAAGCGTATAGACGGACGTTATTTTCCGCATGACGAAATAGCTGAATATATGTTTGGTTATAATCCCTTTTATTATAATGAAGGTCGAATCTTGTATATTCAGAATTTTGATAATATGGTGTATCGTTTGTCTGCAGGAGGAGAGATCGTTCCACTTTATAATATCAGTCTTCCTGACCCGTTGCCATTGGAGCTTGTCAAGGAAAAACCGAATCCGATGAAATTGGTAAAGAGCCAATATTCCTGGTTGTTGTCTGAGTGTTATGTTTGTGACAATGTGTTGAATTTTGCCTTTTCAAAAGGCGGTTATTATTATTGGGGACTTTATGATTTGAAGGAAAACCGGATAATCCATGTGGGAAAGGACCAGATGGAAACCGAGTTTCTGATAGATATGGCTTTTGACGGCATTTATAAAGAATGTTTTTTTTCCGTTATATCGTCACAAGTGATAGTCTGGAAAAAAGAGAAGTTTCCGGATCTAATCCCTGATAAATTGCATTCGCTTTCGGAGGAGGATAATCCGGTGGTTGTTTTTTATAAAGTGTGAAAAAATAGAGAGAAAGATATTCCAGTATGCGCTGGATGATTATGGGTTGGCGGATAATACTGTCGTTATTACCGTTTGGGCACAACAGACGAAAACTGGTGATGATCCTGCTGGTACAGGAGACATACAGAAAGGATGTAAGGATTGTAATCTTGCTGGGGGAGGAGGTGCTACTTCTTGTTCCTGTATATCAGGTTCAGTATCTGCATTTGGTGTAACTGCTACAGGTAAAGGATGTGAAGTCTCAACAGGAACTGGTTATTATTCATGCTGTAGGGTAACAAGCGACGGTTTATGCAGATGTCCATCTTGTAAAAATTAAAAATAGGGCTATACCGAAATTATACATTTTTTCCATATTATGATTGATTTGGGGTTCAATGTTAACTTAGAAAAAATTAGATCAGAATTGTCATGACAAAAGTGTATTATAGGAACAGCCCGTTAAACTAAATAAGAATATGAAAAAGAATATTTGTTTGTTGCTAATAGCGGCTCTGATGTGTTCTTGTGCCGGACAAGATCATGGAAAAGATGATTTTATAACTATTTCGATTGATCCTGAAGACTCTCAAATTGTATCCATTGCGGATTTTTTCGAAAAGATTGCAATTGTCCCGTTGGAAACGAATGACACTATATTGATAAATGCAGTGTATAATATTATTCCATTGAATAAATGTTTATATATTTTGGACCGGAGAAGTTCTTCTGTTTTTATTTTTTCTGATCATGGAGAAGCCAAAGCGGTTATCCATGATCAAGGAGATGGTCCCAACAAATATACAAACGCATCAAGCATTGCGGTTAATGAAGAAAAGAAAGAACTGTATGTGATGGATAACCAATTGAAGAAAAAGTTTGTATATGATTTGGATGGTCGTCTATTACGTGTGGATACAATTCCTTATAAAATAAGCCAAATATTGTTTTTAGGGGAAGGAAGGGAAGTCTGGGCACGATCAAGCATTGAACCTGAAGACGGATATATCATGAATTGTTTTAAACAGGATGAGTTAGTGGCACAATATCATCCTCATCATTATGAAAATGGTGCAACCGTTTCTTTTTGGGAGTCTCCGTTCGTTTTGTTTGAAGATGGCTTATATACCCATATTATGTATAATGATACGATTTATAAATATGATTTTGACCACCCCAAAGGAGGTTTAGTGATTAACTTAGGCCATGTCATTCCGAAAGAATTGATAGCTTTGCCGATGCAAAGCAGGGAAGATGAAATATTCAAATATCTCAGGAAAAATAAAAAGGTTGCTCATTCTCCTTATTTATATATTTCCGATGAGACTAAAGTCGGAGTTTCATATCAATATGATGGTTATAATTGCTTTTATATCTACGATAGGCTAAACGGGGAAAGTTGTTCTCTTCGAGGACCTCATATTGGGAAAGTCCATATTGTTGATATCTTATACGGTACAATTGCCTGTGGTGATTATTTCTATTATATACTTGATCCGTCTAAATATCAGGATCTGGAAACGAATAAAAAATCAGAGATACAGTCGTTTTATCCTGAGTTGTTCAACACGCTGGAAAAAGCATCTATTGATGATAATCCGATTCTGATGGTGGCAAAATTAAACAAAAAAATATTTTGAATATGAATAAAACTATACATTTTACATATATGTCTTTGATATTGATCCTGTTCGTTTTATTTATTATAGGTTATATTCGCCAAGGTGATAACAAATTGACTTATGAAGGTTTAAAGAAGGATTCGTATAATTATCATCAAATATATAGTATTAATTTAGAACAAATTAATACTGATAATGTAACAGTTTCAGATACATTGTCGGTTTTGAAAGAAAATGGAGAAAACATATTAGTATCTGAAATTCTAAATACAGGTGATAAATTTGTAATTCGTTTTAATGATGCAGGATGCATATCATGTATGCAATATTTTAAAAAGCACATTGATTATATTAACATGTTTATATCGGAAGTAGGAGCTCAAAATGTAATTTGTTTGTTGAATTCCAATAATCCGAGGATTATACGGTCGTTTAAAAAACAGTATTGCATTTCTTGTGAAGTTTATGGACTTTCAATAGGACTTTTATCTCCTATTATGGAAGTAAGTGATACTGTTGTTGCTTATTATTTTTGTGTTTTATCGAAGGAGTATTTAATGGAAAATTGTTTTATAAATATTCAAGAAATTTCAGAACGAACAGATGCTTATTTTGAATCGATAAAACGTAAATTCGCTGTTTTGGATGGTAAGGGGGATTAAAGTAATCGTTATTGTTGTATTTACTTGTGTGTTGATTCGCCTCTTCCTTGGTGAACCTTGTTACATTCCCTCCGAGAGCATGGAACCGACTTTATGCACAGGTGATTGGGTTTGGGTGGACAAAGTTTCATGTGGAGCTTTGTTACCGAACCGTTTTGCAGATATACCTTTGCTGAATGTTTTTACATGGATTAGCCCTTTGAGGATAATGGATGAGAAAAATAATTGGAGATGGAGACGTATGCCGGGATGGCGAGAACCGCAAGAAAATGATATTGTCGTTTTTCGTAGTCCTGAAAACCGAAATATGCTTTTGGTAAAGCGGGTAATTCGAATAGCAAGTCGAGATGGTGTAAATTGGTACTATATGATGGGAGACAACCGCAATAATTCGGTGGACAGTCGTTTTTTCGGGGAAATCCCGGAAAGTTCGATTGTTGGCAGGATCGGCTGGGTATTGTTTTCTATAAAAGATAAAAAGCGCATATTAAAAAGAATAGAATGATGAAAACGGGCATAGACCTGATATTGCCAGTCTACAATCCGGATAAGGGTTGGGAACTAACCGTTGTCTCGAAATATAAGGAACTGCAAATTTTGTGGAAACATGCAGACATTCATTTATATGTGGTAAATGACGGTTCGGCAAGTGGTGTTGAGGAAAATATTATTGATTATATCCGGCAAAATATACCGAAAGTTCATATTTTGAGTTATTCGATCAATCATGGAAAAGGTTTTGCGTTGCGTAAAGCCGTGTCTGTGTGTAATTCTGATTATATCCTTTATACGGATCACGACTTTCCTTATACGCTTGATTCTATGTCGAGGGTCTTGGATATGCTACAGCGGGGAGTTGATGTGGTTGTATCGACTCGGGATAAAACTTATTATGATCGTTTGCCGTTTTCTCGTCGTTTAATCTCCCGATTTGTTCGTGGATGCAATCGTTATTTATTGAGAATGGACTATTCGGATACGCAAGCCGGTTTGAAAGGGTTTAGTCGCAAAGGGCGTTCCGTTTTTCTTTCTACTTGTATAAATACATATCTGTTTGATTTGGAGTTTGTTTACAAAGCATGTCGTCATCCGGATTTGATCATGGAGGAAGTTCTGGTGAAGTTAAGAGATGCTGTTTGTTTTCCGGCATTTGGAATTGAAACTTGTTGGAAGGAATTTTTACGGAGTTTATATATTATATAAAGTAAAAAGAATTGTCGGATTAGTGATCGTTTTTGTTATATTGGGATGCAATTAATTGAAAAAAGTTCCCTTTTAGTTCAGTAGTTTTCCCGAGTTAGTCGTTTAGCTTAAGTAAAAAGAAATAAAATGGATTTTGATTATAGACTTTTAGCGAAATATTTGACCGATATGCTTTCTCCCGAAGAAATGGAAAAGGTGGAAGAGTGGCGTGCTTTATCAATTGAGAATGAAGAAGTTTTTTCTAAATTGGTGAGACTTCGCGTTTCGTGGAAGTTTACTCAATATAATACGTCTGAGTATATCGAAAAGGCATTGAATGGATTGAATGCCAAGATAAATAGTAGAAGGCGGTTTCAATTGTTTCGTTCCGTGATGAGATATGCAGCCGTAATTTTGCTGCTTGTTTCTTTTTCTTATGTGGGATGGAACTATTTGAAGCCTGCCAATTATGTGACGATTACGGTGAAACAAGGGGAAGATGTGAAAAAAATAGTGCTTGCGGATGGGTCGACTGTCTGGTTAAAATCAGGTTCCTCTCTGAAAATGCCTGAAACTTTTGCAACCGACAACCGTAAACTCTCCTTGCAAGGAGAGGCATTCTTTGACGTTGCAAAGAATGCACAATCTCCACTATATGTTTCGACGGATTATGTGAATATCGAGGTTCTTGGAACCGCTTTCAATGTAAAAACAGACAAGAAACACCAAAGCGTAGAAACCGTTTTAGCAAGAGGTAAAGTTGCTTTACTCGATAAGCAAGGGAAAACCGTTTTAGACATGTCGCCGGGGGAAAAGGTGACATATGACAACAATAAAAACGAATATGCCACAGATGTTGTGGATGTAAATATATGTACGGCGTGGCGACTGAACCAGTTTGTTTTCGAAAATGTCACGCTCAGGGAAATAGTCAACCAGCTCTCCGTAAAATTTAATGTAAACATAAATCTGGAATCATCGAAACTTGCCCGGCGCAAGTTCCGATGTGTGATCAATGAGGATGAAAGCTTGCCTGACATCCTGAAACTCTTGAAATTTTTAGCTCCCATCCAATACCGGATAGAGGGGAAGGAAATCTTTATATATGAATAATAAAAAATGAATGCCTATGGTGAAATAACAGAACAAAAAAGCAAAACACACACAAGCAAAAGAAAACTATAACTTAAGAACTTAGTACTAACATTATTGAATCACATGTATGATTAAAAATGCATCAATTGCTACATTAGCAATGTTTTTGTCAGCCGCATCGCCCGCCATGGCGACAAGCGATGCGCATTCTTTGTATGTGAATCTGGAACTGGCCTTGAATCAAACAACGGTCGGTACCGTCATACGAAGTATCAGCGAACAGACGGGATATGAATTTTCTTATGATGAGACCTTATTGAATAAGAAAATCTCCAAAGTATCTGTTAATCTTAAAAATGAACATATAGAAAATGTTCTGAAAGAGGTATTTAGAAATACGGGTATCTCTTATAAGATAGTAAATAACCGGGTATTCCTGAAGGATGATAATTCTAAAAGAGCTGTCCATTCCGAACCTGTTGTGACGGTAATCCAACAGCAGAAGAAAAAAATATCGGGTGTTATTGTCGATGATACCGGTTTGCCGGTGATTGGCGCGAATATTGTTTTGAAAGATGGAGCAGGGGTTGGAACGATCACAAATATTGACGGGGAATTTACGTTGGATGGAATTCCTGATGGAGCCACTTTGCTCATTTCTTATATCGGATATTTGGATCAGGAAGTTTTAGTGACGAAAGATAAAAGTACATTCCAAATCACCTTGCATGAAGATACCCAGAAATTGGATGAAGTTGTCGTGGTTGGGTACGGTGTGCAGAAAAAGGTAAATATGACAGGATCCATTTCGAATGTGAAGTCGGAAGAACTGTCGGTTATTCCTAATACTAACTTGTCCAATTCCTTGGCCGGACGTGCTCCCGGAGCAACCATTACCGGTAATTCCGGTCTGATGGGAGCTTCTTCTGAGATCCGTATGCGTGGTGGATTCGGCGATCCGTTGTTCGTTATCGATGGTGTTATCCGTGATAAAGAGGCTTTTGATAATTTGGAACCGTACGAAATAGATCAGATGAGCTTCCTGAAAGATGCCGCGTCTGCTTCTATTTACGGATCGGCTGCCGGTAATGGTGTTGTGTTGGTAACGACAAAAGGGGGTGTTAGGAATCAGAAACCTGTGTTTAACTATCAGGGATCCTATGCTTTTAGTAAACCGACCCAAGAACTGTTTGCGGATAGATGGACGGCTATCGATGACTTGGATTATCAAAATGCAGTAGCTCGTTTCCAAGGTACGAAAGAGCCGAACGGTGAGGCGGAATATGCTTACTTCCGTGATAACAATATCAATTATAATGTAAACGATTATATTTGGCAGAATCCTTGGAACACAAAACATTCTTTGAGTGTGACAGGCGGAAGCGAGAAAGTGCAATATTATGTAATGGGGTCTTTCTTAGCTGAAGAAGGTTCTTATGTATCGTTGGAAAATAAGAAATTTTCTTTGCGCTCGAATTTAACGGTGGAATTGAGCAAATACATTAAGATGAATGTCAACTTGGATGCGAATCAGTCTAATGACAAGCGTTTCTATTGGCCGTTCTCGGATGACGACGACCAGGCTGTGTATGATTTATACCGTTGTACGTTCAATGCGATGAAAACAACGCCGTTCTACTCTAATTTGGACGGGACACCTTCTGCTACGATTACAGATTATCCGATTTATCAGGATTATGGTTCATGGCAAGGATGGAATCCTGTAGACCAGGTTGTCGGCAACCGTTATCTGAAGACTCGTCGGCGCAATATGAATGGGATCGTTTCGTTCGATTTTAACTTGGATTTCATTACGAAAGGTTTGAGCACGAAGATTATGGGCAGCTATATTGGGCATGACTATAACCGGAAACGTTTCATGACTTTCCAGAAGAACTATAAATTTCAGCAGGCAGATCCTGAAGGAAATCGTTTCTTGCCGGCTCCTTTAAACTTGAATGAGTACAACACGTTCAATTTCTCTCAGAATTATGAGAACTTGGATTACCGGGCCAAACAGTTATGGACTGAGCAGTTTAACTGGTTTGTGAACTATGCCAATACGTTTGGCAAACATGATGTCAATGCAATGATTGTATTCGAACAAGCTGCTAATGGAGGCGAATGGATACAAGCAAAAGGGGAACAGCCGCTTGCTAACTTGGACCAGATGTTTAATTATTCGAAAGATGCTGAACGTCGTTGGGGTGACGCAGAAGAATATACCGGCGGACGCCTTTCTTGGATTGGCCGTTTTAACTATACATTCGACCAGAAGTATATAGCCGAGTTCTCTTTCCGTTATGATGGGAATACGTTGTTCCCTGATGGACATCGTTGGGGGTTTTTCCCTTCTGTTTCGGCAGCATGGCGTCTAAGCGAAGAATCATTCATGGAAAACACGACCGACTGGTTGAGTAATTTGAAGTTGCGTGCTTCGTATGGTACGACTGGTAATGACTTGGATTTGAGTAAGGATCCGATCGACAAGATTACGGCTTTTTCTTATTTGCAGAAGTATAACACGGGTGGAACATATGTTTTCGGCAGCAATTTGGCCAATACGATCGTGGCCGGGGCTACACCAAACTCGACACTGACTTGGGCGACTTCCACCACATATAACGGTGGTTTGGATTTCGGGTTCTTCAACAACCGGTTGTCCGGTACGTTGGATGTTTTCTACCGGAAAGAAGTGGATATCCTTGGCCCGCGTACGGTGACTCTTCCGAGCACGTATGGCCAGGCGTTGGCTCCGGAAAACTATGCTGAACGTTCTTGGCGAGGAGGTGAGTTGGCTCTGACTTGGATGGATAAGGCGGCTAACGGAGCGATCGACTATTCGGCATATGTAAACTTGGGCTTTGCTCGTGACCGTTGGGATGTTCTGGATGTTGAGGCGACTTATCGGGAAGGAGGAAACCTGTACGCCCTGTCGCCATTAGGTAAAGCTGACGGGATATTGACCGGTTTGATTGCGGATCATTTATTGACGGATCCGGCTGAAGTTGAAGCATTGAAAGCTAAAGGATTCAAACAATACGGACGTGACCCGTATCTGGGCGGTATTTTATATAAAGATACGCGTGGTGACGGATATACGGAAGGTCCCGATGGACGAATTGATGGTAATGATGCGTATAATTTGTTAAGTGAAAACGGTACGCCACGAATCAATTATGGTTTTGGAGGCAATATTAAATGGAAAGGCATCACGATAGACGTGCATTTCCAGGGGGTCGGCAAATATGACCGTTTTGTTGGCGGTGTCGATGGCGGTTTCTATCAGCATGGTGGTGCTGTCCGTCCTTATTTCCCGATTTGGACGAGTGATAAAGTGTACGATCCTGAGTTGAATCCGAATGGTGTTTATCCGCGTATTGTGGGTAACAGTTGGTATGAATCCGGTGCAGGAAATACAAGTTACTGGATGCGTAACGGCGCATACTTGCGTTTGAAGAATTTGAACATCGGGTATGATCTGCCGAAAGCGATCCTTCGCCCATTGGGACTTACGCATGCTCAGGTATTTGCCAATGCGACCAACTTGTTCTGTATTTCGGACGTAACGGAATTTTTGGATCCGGAACAGAAATATTATGATTCCTATCCGTTGATGAGAACATTCTCTTTTGGTCTTAATTTCTCATTCTAATTTTAAATCAGGAAGAATATGAAAATGAATAAAATCAAATATGCCATAATAAGTGCAGCCTTCGTATTGGGAGGAATGGCAACCGGTTGCGATACGTTGGATATCGACAACTTGAACAGTTACGATGAGTCGATGGTTTGGGATGACGTTAATCTGGCTACGGCTTACGTGAACAACCTTTATTCGGAATGCTTTGGCAATTGGAGCGCTTCTGCTGATGGCAATTCGGAGCAGGTAACCGGGATGCCGTGGTATTTAGGAACTATCACGGAGTCGGGAAGTGCTTATAAAAAGTGGGATTACACGACGATCCGTCATATCAACGAAGCTATCAAACGTTTGGAAGAAGGGCTGTTGGATAGCAAAACGGCTAATGGCTTGTTGGGACAGGCCTATTTCATGCGTGCCTATATGTATTATTGGATGGTTTTGCATCATGGTGGCGTTCCATATATAAAGGTTCCGCAAGACAAGGATACGGATGATTTATATGTAAAACGTAATTCTACTCCGGAGTGTTTCCAATTTATGGTTGAAGATTTGGATCATGCCATCACATTGTTGCCTGAGAAGATTGCCGGAAGTTCAGCCGATTACGGACGTATCGACCAGTGTTTTGCCAAAGCATGGAAAGCAAAGACTTTGTTGTTGAAAGCCTCTCCGCAGTTCAATCCGAACAATCCGTATGGCAATGCTTATTGGGAGGAAGCCTATGTGGCAGCAAAAGAAGCTTATGATTTTTGTGTGGCTAAAGGTATAGCTTTGACTCCGGATTATGCGGATATCTGGATACAGGAACAAGGACCGGAGGTGGTTTTTCCGGTGGTAAACTCGAATCCGAATAAAACTTCATCGTGGGAGTACACGACTCGTCCTGCTTCTGTCAGCCGTGACAAATCTTATAGTAACCCGACTTGGGAGTTTGTAAAAAGCTTTCCTATGTTGGATGGAAAACAGTATGATGATCCGAGTAGTAAATATTATGTTGGAGACGAACAGGCTTTACTGAAGTCTTTCTGGCAGAATCGTGATCCGCGCTTCAATAATGTCTGTTTATATAATGGTCGGGAATATCCGGTGGCTGGAAAACATGCTGACTATAGACAATATAATGCATTGGGAGTCAGTAGTCCGGATGATCAGTATGGTGTGAATCCGAATGCGCATACGAATGCTGTGAACAATGATATTTTCTCTGGCTTTTATATTTATAAAGCTGCAGATTTGACATTGACTCAAGATAAGGTGATGACATATGACATTGATTACATTCTGATGCGTTTTGCCGAAGTGATGTTTATCTATGCCGAAGCGGCTAATGAGACCGGACATTCGGATGCCGCTGTCGAAATGTTGAAGCAGATTCGTAAACGTGCCGGAATCGAAGCCGGAAACGATGGACTTTATGGATTGAAAGTCGGAAATCGTGAAGAGATTCGTCAGGCTATTTTGGATGAACGCAATATAGAGCTGTGTTTCGAAGGTCATCGTTTTTGGGATTTGCGCCGTACGCGTAATATGATGAAGTTGGCTGGCTGGACTAAGCATGGACTTGAAGCGATCGCTATCAACTCTGATGGCACGGACATGGATTTGAACACTGCCAGAGCAAAAATCAATAACAATGAGTTGACTACCGGAGATTTTCGTTATGTGATTCATCAAGTTCCTTATACAGAAGCGGCGGAAAGAGAATTTGTAATTGAAGAATCATTCTATTTCTTCCCGATTCAGAAGGCCAACCTTGACGAAAATCCAAATCTCGAACAAAACAATAATTGGGGCGGAACTTTTAATCCGACAATGGAATAAATTATTACTTTTGTTTTTTCATAAATAAAGAGGGAGGCCAAAAAGACTTACAACCCTTTGGTTGTCCCTCTTTTTTTGTTTTCGTTATTTATTAACTTAATCTATATCAGGCGATGAAAACTAAATTCTCTTTATTGATTTTTGCTTTGTTGTTTATGTGTTCCGGAATGATGGCTCAAGATAAGATAACGATCGGGGTCATCCAGTATGATTTGGGCGATATCGATAAAAGCTTTAAAGACCTGCATGAACAGGGATTCGGCTCTTGTGAGCTTAATTATCAGAAAAACAAGTTTACAAAAGATTTTGCTGAAAAAGTAAAGGCGGCATCCAAGAAACATAATATAAAAGTGACAACAGTTGTCGGCGTACCCGGAAGCCATTGTGTTTGGAATTTCCGTCAAGGACCGGCGACGATCGGTCTGGTCCCGAAAGAAGAACGGGCAGAGAAAATTAAAGTATATCACGAGATGATTGATTTTTGCGCTATGGCGGAAGTGCCTGCCATGCACTCCCATTTCGGTTTTATACCGGAAGATCCCTCTTCCGAACAATACAAAGATTTTATCAAGGTTATGCAGGATTTGGCAAATTATGCTAAGGAACGCAACGTGATGATCTATTTTGAAACCGGACAGGAAACGCCGACAACTTTGATCCGTGCCATTAAAGACATAGCTACGGGCAATGTGTTTATCAATTGCGATCTGGCTAATCTATTGATGTACGGGAAAGCGAATTCTCTGGATGCCGTGAAGCAGTTCGGTAGCCTGATCAAGGAATTCCATGCAAAAGACGGTAAATATCCGGACCCGAACAATCCGTATGAATTGGGAGCAGAAGTGCCCATCCCTACCGGAGAGGTGAATTTCCCGGCCGTCATAGCTGAACTGAAGAAGCAAGGATTTCAGGGAGCATTGACTATTGAATGCGAATTGAATGGTGCAAGACATGATTATGTGATAAAAACACGTGAATATCTGCAAGAATTATTAGATAATTAGTATATTTGTCAGATATTGTTTATATTTTTAAATAATAGGTTGCTAATCTATATAAATTATTATTTTATTATGAGAACAAGCAGAAGAGGTTTTCTGAAAACTCTTGGAGGGGTTGCGCTCTTTTCGATTGTGCCGCGCCACGTATTGGGAAACGGGTATATTGCTCCAAGTGATCAATTGACTAAAGGTATTATTGGTACCGGAGGGATGGGAAGAGGCCATGTGGGCTATGCCGGTACACGTTTGGTTGCCGTTTGTGACGTTGATAAAAATCACCTTGAACTGGGAAAGAAACTGGTGAAGGAAAAAATAGCCGCTTATCATGATTTCCGCGATTTGATTCTGGATCCGAATGTCGATATCGTGCACATCGCCACTCCGCCTCATTGGCATGGTATCATGTCCGTCGAAGCCGCTAAAGCCGGAAAAGATATCTGGTGTGAAAAACCGATGACCCGTACGATCGGTGAAGGAAAGCGCGTGATGGAGGCCGTACAGCAATACGGGCGTATGTTCCGCCTGAATACATGGTTCCGTTTTACAGACCAGTTTTACGGACTGGGCACTCCCGTCAAGCCGTTGAAAAAACTGGTACAAAGCGGATTGTTGGGATGGCCGTTGAAGGTGACGATCAGTGCGCATACCGGTTTCAACTGGAAGTTCTTCTGGGTAGGAAAAGAATATCTCGAACCGCAACCGGTCCCGTCAGAACTGGATTACGACATGTGGCTTGGCCCGGCTCCTTACAAGCCTTATAATCCGCATCGCGTACACCAGACTTTCCGCGGATACTGGGATTATGACGGAGGCGGACTCGGAGATATGGGGCAGCACTATATCGATCCCGTACAATATATATTAGGTAAAGACGATACCAGCCCCGTTAAAGTGGAAGTGGATGCTCCGCAACAACATCCGGACGCTGTCGGTACTTGGCGTTCCATTACCTACACGTATGACGATGGTTGTCAGATCGTCCTTTGGGGGGGGGGATTTCGGTGATCCGAATACGCCGTATATCGCCGGACCGAAAGGTAATGTTTATAAGAATTTTGTATGCGATATTCCTGATTGGGAGAAGAAACTTGCCGACTTCCCCGAACCTGAACCGCAGGTTACGGACTTTATCGAATGTGTGAAGACACGCCAGCCTTTCGCCCTGAACGAGAAGAATGGTTTCCGTTCGGCTACTATTGTCAATATGGGAGCGGTGGCTCTACGTTTGAACCGGACACTGAATTTCGATCCTGTAAAACTTGAATTTATTGACGACGAGGCTGCAAATCGTTTGCTGGACCAGCCGATGAGAGCACCCTGGAATATTTAATTCATTCAAAATTCGAAACATAATGAGAAAAGCATATATATCAATAGCTGCCTTACTGTTATGCGGAAGCATGCTGATGGCGCAGACTCCGGCCAACCGTACGGCCAAAACGACCGCTGCCGATGTGTTGGCTCAGATGCCTGCGGCGAAACAAGCGGCGTACAATAAACTGATTGGTGATTTGAGCTCTACCGGCGAAGAAGGTGTTCTGATGCTGGTAAACATGATAAATGCTCCGGGCAAAGGTAGCAACGCAAATGTCGACTACGCCTTGAGCGGCCTGACACATTATGTCATGGCAAAAGGCGAGGAGAATGCCCGGTTGGTGACTGCAAATGCTTATCTGAAGGCGTTGGAAATGGTAAACGAGCGCGAAACGAAAGCGTTTATTATCCGTCAACTTCAGATGTTGGGAAAAGACGAATGCATAGATGTACTGGCTTCTTATCTGAACGATGAGTCGTTGAGCGGTCCTGCCGCCCGTGCGCTGGCTGCCAACGGTAGCGAAAAAGCCGGACAGGCATTGGTTGCAGCCTTGAAGAGCCGTTCCGGTTCTCCTAAAACACAAAAGGATGTGATCCGTGCGATTGCTGATGCCCGGGTGGATGGGGCTGAACCTGTCTTGTTGGCGTTGCAGGGAGCATCTGATCCGAATATGCAGAAAGAGGTCTTGTTTGCCTTGAGTTGCATCGGAGGTCCTAATTCCTTGCCGGTTTTGGCGAAAGCGGCCGAGAACGCCGGTTACACAATGGAAATGACCGGTGCCAACGAAGCTTATATCGCTTTGTTGAAACGATTGGTAGAGAGTGATCGCGTGGCGGTGATGAAGGCCGCAAAGAAATTGCAGAAAGAAGCGGCCAAGGCCGGACAGGAACAGACACGGGAAGCCGCCTTGCAGATACTTTTAGCTACCGAGGAACCGGCCAAAGTATCCAAAATGGTCATCGCTGCCATGAAAGATCCGAGCAAGAACTACCGGAATGCGGCTTTGAGCTACGCTTCCGGTTTTGCGGATAAGGAGTTGTATATCGAACTGATGAAAATGGTTCCGAAAGCCAAACCGGAATTGAAAATAGATCTCTTGAACTGGATCGGACGCGAGGCCAAGAAACCGTCCAAACACGATATTATCCAGAATCTGGAAATACGTTTCGATCTTCCTGCCAAGCAAATCTTGTTGGAGCAGCTCGGTGATGCCGACTTCGACGTGAAGCAGGCTGCCGCTTGGACATTGGTGAAGATAGGTGATAAGTCTTATATCCCTTCGTTGGCCGAATTGCTGAAGAACGATGACAAGCAAGTTGTCTTGTTAGGACAGGATGCTCTGGCCGCTTTCCCCGGAGATATCGACGGAGCGGTGGCGAAGGCTGTCTCTTCTGCTGCCAATGCAGGCAAAATAGCCGGACTCGAATTGTTGGCCATGCGCAAGGCTACTGCTAATATCAACACCGTGCTGGATCAGATCCAGACGGGTGCTCCTGAAGTGAAGGCAGCGGCTTACGTGGCTTTGAAGGATGTGGTGGGAGAACGGGATATAACCAATATGTGCGGTATGCTGGAAACAGCCGACGCATTGGCTGTTCCTCCTATGCAACGGGCTGTTATTTCGGCATTGTCCTCTCTTCCTGCTGCCGACCGGGTAGAAATGGTGACACGCCGTATGTTGCAGGCTGGCAATAAGGATTATTTGTATTATCTGGTGTTGTCTTCTACCGGCCAGCCGGATGCGTTGGCGACGATCGTGAAAGGTTTTCGTTCCAATACGGGGGTTAAACGAGATGCTGCCTTCGAAGCTTTGCTGAACTGGAAGGGTATTGAAGTGGCGGACGAATTATATACGATCTGCAAGGAAAACCCGTCGTCCGATTATTTTGATCCGGCTCTCACTACCTATGTGAAACTGGTTTCCAATCCGGCCTTTACAGGTGAAAACCGTTTGTTGAGCCTGCGTAAGGCAATGGAAATAGCTAAAACGGATGCACAGAAGATCGCCATCCTGCAACAGATTGAAAATACCGGAACATTCTTGGGCATGTTGTATGCCGGCGAATTCCTGGACCAGAAACCTGTGCAACAGGCTGCTGCCAATGCTGTTATGAATATCGCTTTGGGCAATAAGGAATATATGGGGGCGAATGTCCGTGCCTTGTTGAACAAGGTGATGGATGTGCTTGACAATCCGGATGCAGGTTACCAGAAGGAAGCGATCAAGAAACATCTGGCCGAGATGCCGCAGGGCGAAGGATTCGTCTCGTTGTTCAACGGCAAGGATTTGACCGGCTGGAAAGGTTTGGTACAAAACCCGATTGCACGTGCGAAAATGAAACCGGCACAGTTGGCTAAAGAGCAGGTGAAAGCCGATGAAAACATGCGTCGGGATTGGAAGGTCGAAAATGGCCTATTGGTATTCGAAGGAAGCGGTTACGATAACTTGTGTACTGAAAAACAGTATGGCGATTTCGAAATGTATGTGGACTGGATGCTCGATCCGGCCGGTCCCGAAGCGGATGCCGGTATTTACCTGCGTGGTACGCCTCAGGTACAGATTTGGGATACTGCACGTGTAAACGTAGGGGCGCAGGTCGGTTCCGGTGGACTATACAACAACCAGGTGAACGAGAGCAAACCGTCGAAAGTGGCAGATAATAAGTTGGGTGAATGGAACAGCTTCTATATCAAGATGGTTGGTGACCGTGTAACTGTCGTGTTGAATGGAGAGAAAGTTGTGGATGATGTGATCCTGGAGAACTATTGGGATCGTAAACTCCCGATCTTCCCGACCGAACAGATCGAATTGCAGGCTCATGGCAGCAAGGTCTATTACCGGAATATTTATGTAAAAGAGCTGGAACGCAAGGAACCGTTCAAACTTTCAGCCGAAGAAGAGAAGGAAGGATTCAAGATTTTGTTCGACGGTACGAACATGCATGAATGGACAGGCAATACAGTCGATTATACCTTGGAAGACGGTTGTATCTCCATGATTCCGAGCAAGAGCTACGGTGGAAACTTATATACGAAAGACGAGTATGGCAACTTCGTATACCGTTTCGAATTCCAATTGACGCCGGGTGCTAATAACGGTGTCGGTATCCGTACCCCGATGGAAGGGGATGCCGCTTATGTCGGCATGGAAATCCAGATTCTGGATTGCGAACATCCGATTTATAAGGATATTACTCCTTTGCAGCATCACGGTTCCGTTTATGGAATTATCCCGGCTAAGGCGGATCATCATAGTGCGTTCAAACCTGCGGGTGAATGGAATTATGAAGAAATTGTAGCCGATGGCGATAATATCAAGGTGACGGTCAACGGTGTGGTGATTATGGAAGGCAATATCCGGGAAGCGACGAAGAACGGTACGGCCGACCATAAGGAACATCCGGGCCTGTTCAATAAGAAAGGACATATCGGTTTCTTAGGTCATGGCTCTCCCGTCAAGTTCCGTAACATCCGTATTAAAGAGTTGAAATAACGCTTTTTTATCTATAGTTAAATAGCAGCATAGGCAGGAATTAGCTTGTGCTGCTATTTTTTTTATGATAAATGATAGGATTGAAATACCTTGAATATTAAGGGAAATAAAATTTGTTGATCTGATTTATTATAACGACTTTTGTACGGAAGATAACTAAAGTCGTGTTCATGGAAGTAGACCGGTATCAATTAATATTAGATAATGCTCAAGTTGGCTGGTGGGAAGCTGATTTTGAAGAAAGATGTTATATCTGTTCGGACTATTTGATTAGTCTCCTGGAGTTGGATGGCCCGAAAATCCTCTTAGCAGATTTCCTTTTGTTGATCCGTGAAGACTATCGGGACCGTATTGCCAACGAGTTCGCTTTCTTTAAAGGGATTGGCATATACGAACAGATCTTTCCGATGAAAACTTGTTATGGGTACAGGTTTGTCCGCACAAAGATTTATAAACGTGAAAAGGCTCCCGACGGCAAGTTGACCGTATTGGGTATTTTACAGTTGATCCCTTTCAGCGAGACGGAGGAGAACAGGCCTGTTGTGAATGGGCAAGTCGATAGTGTTCTCAGGCATTTGGGGAGCTTGTCCCGTGCCTTGCATTCTTTTATCCAGACAAATGATTTGCACAAATCGATCCATTTGGCTCTTACGGAGATTCTGTTTTCGATCGATACGAAAGGCCGTGTATATATTATGGAATATGGGGATGAAGGGCTGATCGGCTGCACATATGAGGTGTGTAGTGAAGGGATTGAGCCTGTTCGTCTGTCTTTGCAAAACATTCCGGTTGCGACATTGCCCTGGTCTACACAGAAGATACGGAATTTATATCCGGTTTTGATTAACAATCTGGATGAATTGCCTCCTGAAGCGGCAGAGGAAAAACGTTATCTGAAAGTGCGCGGCGTTTGTTCCCTGATTTTGATACCGTTGATAATCAAAGGTGAGCCATGGGGATATATGGGGATAGATATAGTGGATAAATATCGTATGTGGAGCTTGGAGGATTACCAGTGGTTATCGTCTATTTCGAATATCATCAGTATAATAACGAAGATGGCTCGTACCAATGAGGCATTGGACCATAGCGAAAAACTGCTTCGGAATATCTATACCAATATACCGGTCGGTATCGAGCTGTATGACAAGAATGGCTATTTGGTGGATCTCAATAATATGGATGCCGAGATATTCGGTCTTCCCTCCAAAGAGTCGGCTTTAGGGATTAATATCTTTGAAAATCCGATAATCCCCGACGAAGTTCAGAAAAAGCTGATTCGTCAGGAGTCTGTCTCTTTCCATCTTGATTATTCGTTCAATACCGTTAAAAACGATGCTTATTATCCGACGGTAAAGAGCGGTACGATCGATCTTTTTACGAAAGTCAGCATGCTCTATGATATACATGGAGATCTGATTAATTATATGTTCATCAATCTTGATAATACGGATAAGGCGCTCGCCTATAACCGTATCGAAGAGTTTGAACATTTCTTCAGTTTGGTCAGCCGCTTTGCAAAGGTAGGATATGCCAAATTCGACCTGCTGAGTCGTGACGGTTATGCCATCGACCAGTGGTATCAGAATTTAGGTGAAAAAGAGGGAACACCCTTACCGGAAGTCATAGGCGTTTATAACCGGATTCATCCGGAAGACCGAAGAGTTATGCTTAATTTCTTCGAGCGCGTAAAGAAAGGACGGTCTGACTGTATCCGGAAAGAATTAAGGGTGAAGCATGGGGAGAACTGGCGTTGGACTCGTGTGAATGTGATGCGGAATACACAGTCTACCGATCCGACGAAGTTGGAAATGATTTGCGTGAATTATGATATTACCGAATTAAAGGAGACGCAGATGCAGCGTGAGAAAGCGGAAGAGTTGGATCGTTTGAAATCTGCTTTCCTTGCCAATATGAGCCATGAGATCCGGACTCCGCTGAATGCCATTGTCGGATTCTCCACGTTGTTGGTCGATACGGACGATCCGGAAGAAAAGAAGCAGTTTGTCGAGATTATCCAGAAAAACAATGAACTGTTGTTGCAGTTGATTTCCGATGTGCTGGATTTGGCCAAGATAGAATCCGGCATAATCGAATTGAAACTTGTCGAGGTCGACCTGCGTGAACTGTGTAAAGAACTGGTCGTTTCGATGCGCATCAAAGTGCCGGCTGAAGTCGCGCTATGTGTGGCTCCGGACCTGCCTTTCTGTATTATGCGTTGCGATAAGGTGAGGCTGACACAGATCATATCCAACTTTATTAATAATGCCATCAAGCATACCAACAGGGGAACGATCGTGCTTGGTTACGAGGTACGGCAGGATGAAATTGAATTCTCTGTGACGGATACCGGAGACGGTATGTCGCCCGAAGTGCAGCAGCATGTGTTCGACCGTTTCTATAAAGGAAACAGTTTCAAGCAGGGGACGGGTTTGGGACTCTCGATCTGCAAGAGTATAATCGAACAGGTAGGCGGAAGAATCGGGGTAGAGTCCGAAGAAGGGAAAGGTTCCCGTTTCTGGTTTACTTTACCCCATTAGATTTGTATTTTATTCTTTCTCACCGTAAGACAAATCACCGGCGTCGCCTAATCCCGGAACGATGTAAGAATGATCGTCCAGTTCATCGTCGACAGCCGCTACCCATACGGTTGTGATATCGTCCGGCATTTTACGTTGGATATATTCGATTGCCTGCTTGCTGGCAATGATGGAAGCGACATGGATATGTGCCGGGTGCCCTTTGGTGCGCAATGCCTCATAGGCCAGTTCCATGGAGCTGCCGGTAGCCAGCATCGGGTCCGTTATAATCAATGTCTTGTCCGTTAATCGGGGAGAAGCGATGTATTCGATATGAATATCGAAGTTCAGGCGGTCCTTGTATTTCCTGTAAGCGGAAACGAATGCATTTTCCGCATTGTCCAGATAGCTTAGGAAGCCT
Organism: Parabacteroides sp.; assembly: GCF_977054455.1. NCBI lineage: Bacteria > Pseudomonadati > Bacteroidota > Bacteroidia > Bacteroidales > Tannerellaceae > Parabacteroides > Parabacteroides sp. The sequence goes on from NZ_CDRTCT010000021.1 coordinate 28,025, forward strand.
TGATGGTAGGGAAGACCGGCACGCAGGATCGTACTGATGACGACTGAATCGTCGGGAGTATTCATCGGTGCTATTCCCAGAGGAGATTGAATGTCTTTTGTGCTGTAAGTGAAATCCTTACTGATCTCGTAAGCCATGATTTCACCTATCCGCTCGATGTTACGGCGGAAGCGCATGCTGTCTTTTTGTATATTGATGTCGCGCAGTTCTGCGACAAACCGGTTTAACACCGAGTTTGATTCTCCAAGATTAACTATTTTCATGATTAAATTGTCATTTTCCGGCACCGAAATTACTTATAATTTGGACAGGTCGCAAAAAAGAAGGCAACCTTTTTTAGATTGCCTCCCTTTGTCAGGTAAAAAAAGTATTACTTCTTTTCTCCGGGTTTGTTAATTGCATCCAACAAATACTTACCCGGTTTGAACTTCACGGTCGTTCTGGCTGGAATCATAACAGGTGTTCCAGTCTTTGGGTTACGAGCTAAACGTTCAGTCTGCGGATGCGGTATCAATGTACCGAAACCGATCAATACGATTTCTTCGTTGTTAGACATGGCTTCTGTTACGATGTCGACATAAGCATCCAACAATTTCTTCGCTTTTTGTTTCTGTAATCCCGATCTCTGGGCCAGGGCCTCAATCAATTCTGCTTTGTTCATGAATGTTTTTATTTAATTAATGATATTCAAGGCAAATGTACGCTTTTCATTGATATGTTGTATCTTTTTTTGCATATTAAAGAAATCAGCGTTCATTTCTTATTTAACAACGCGTATATGCATTTGTTACGATTAGCGAAACAAAAAATGTTAAATAGCCTTTGGTTGCTATATTTGGAGCGCTTTTTTATATGCCTGCTGATTGATTTGATATTTATCGTTACTTTTGTCCTGCAAAATAAAAACATACGCAAGATGAGAATAGAAGAGAACTACTCGCTGGAGAGACATAATACTTTTCACCTTCCGGTGAAGACCCGCTGGTTTATGGAGTATACGAATGAAGAGGAACTGGGGCGTATCCTTCGGGACGAATATTTCCAGGAATGTCTGTCGTTGCATATCGGAAGTGGCAGTAATTTGTTATTCATAAATGATTTTAACGGGATTATCTTGCATTCGCAGATAAAAGGGATCTCTGTAGCGGAAGAGACGGACGATTCGGTACTGCTTCGTATCGGGGCTGCCGAGAAATGGGACGACGTAGTCGCTTATGCCGTGTCCAAAGGTTGGGGAGGAATAGAAAACCTCTCCGATATTCCGGGCGAAGCCGGAGCTGCCGCTGTCCAGAATATCGGGGCATACGGTACGGAAATCAAGGATGTGGTCGAGATGGTGGAGACGTATAACCAGCTTTCGTTCGAGAAACGTACGTTTACCAATGAAGAATGCCTCTATGGTTACCGGAAGAGTTTCTTCAAAGATGAGCATAACGATCCGCACATTGTTACTTATATCAATATACGCTTGAGCAAAAAGCCTCGATTATCTGTCAATTACGGCAATTTGAAGGAGGAACTGGCTAAATATCCGGAGATGACGTTGCAAGCCGTGCGGGACGCCGTGATTTCGATCCGTCGTCAGAAATTGCCTGATCCCGATGAATTGGGAAATGCCGGAAGTTTCTTTATGAACCCGGTTATTCCGGTTGCATGTTACGGGAAGTTGAAGGAGCAATATCCGGATATGCCGTCTTACCCGGCGGGAGAGGGAAAAGTGAAAGTGCCGGCAGGCTGGTTGATCGAGCAGTGCGGTTTCAAAGGCAAGTCGCATGGTGCGGTCGGCGTATATGAAAAGCAGGCATTGGTATTGGTTAATTTGGGTGAAGCCAAAGGGCATGAGATCGCATTGGTTGCCGAAAGTATTCGTACGGCCGTTCATGACCGGTTCGGTATCGAGATTATGCCAGAGGTAAAATATGTAGGATAAATGGAAATCATGTTTTTAGGGACGGGTACTTCTACCGGAGTTCCCGAAATAGGTTGTCAGTGCGAGGTGTGTACCAGTCCGGATAAGCGGGATTGGCGTCTGCGTACGTCCGTGCTGGTAGAGACGGATGGTAAACGGCTTCTGCTGGATTGCGGTCCGGATTTCCGTTGGCAGGCGATCCGTAGCAAGACGTACCATCTGGATGCAGTATTGATCTCGCACGAACATTACGATCATGTCGGCGGATTGGACGACCTGCGCCCTTTTTGCCGTGAAAGGGGGGTGGACGTGTATGCGGAAGATAATGTGGCGGAAGCCATCGAGACGCGCATCCCGTATGTGTTCCGTGCCCATAAATATCCCGGAGTTCCGAACCTGGAACTTCACCGGATCGGAAACGCGCCTTTCGTGGTTGCCGGAATCCCGGTCATGCCGGTCCGGGTGATGCATGGGAAACTGCCGATCTTAGGGTATCGTATCGGGAATATGGCCTACCTGACAGATGTGAAGTATCTTCCGGAAGAAGAATATGCCAAACTGGAAGGCTTGGATGTGCTGATCCTGACCGCCCTTCGCCGAGGTTCCCATCCGACGCATGAATCGTTGGAGGAGGCTCTTGTCAATATCGAGCGGATAAGGCCGAAGGAAACGTATCTGATCCACATGAGCCACCGTATCGGATTGCATGCGGAGGTCGAGAAGGAGTTGCCGCCTCATGTTCATCTGGCTTACGACGGGTTGCATGTTTCCTGCATTTCTTCATCTAAGGTATTACCGTCTTGTAAATAAGAGCTTTGAATTTATGTCTTGTCTCATAGCTTTTTATTGCGTAAGTAATAGGATTGGTCTTGTTCGACAATAGTCAAATGCTTGTCCGACATTTGACAAACAAGCGTTTGACTGCTGTCGAACAAGCATTCGATAGTTGACGGTTGAAATAGAAGCAGGCAGGTTTGTGTTAAGAGAATGGCTATTTGATCTTAAATAGCTGCTGACAGATGCAGTATTAATATTATTTCCTTCATCTGTAATAACGTGAATACAAAATATTTAAGTGTACAGATGAAGGATTATTTTTCAAAAACTTTTGTTGGGGGATGAGATCTCTCCGGCAATCAATTCATACCCCTTGTTGTTCGGATGGAGGCCGTCACCTATAAACAGGCTTTCGTCTATTTTGCCGTCTTGCTGCAATAGGGCTGTTCCCGGATTGGCAAATTCGTAACCTTCCGTTTCCACCATCTCCTTAATGTCGAAGTTGATGTTCCTGACCCATTGCTCCTGATTGCGGCGGGGGAGGATGCCGATCACTTTGACGGAGGCTTCCGGTTGTCGCCGGCGGATGGCGGAAAGGAGGAAGCGGAGGCCTTCGACGATCTCTTTGTCACTGTTCAGGCCGCAATTGTTCGTGCCGATCATCAAGACGACTTTTCCGGCCTTATAGCCATCCAGTTCGCCATGGTATATACGCCAAAGCACGTTTTCGATACGGTCCCATCCGCAGCCCAAGTTCTGGAAACCGGCAGGACGCATGACTTTTTCCCAGGTCTCCCGTCCGTTCTTGTTGCGGTGTTCCGGTTCGCCACCCCAATAGTGGGTGATCGAATTGCCTAAGATTACAGCTTTAGGCGGATGGTTGCGTACCTGCTCCAGGAAAGCGCGGTGACGGGAGAGCCATTCGTACATATGCGGTTCCCGGCGTTGGGTGACGGGGATGGTGGTGGTCAGGGAGCCAAGAGGAATATGCAGGATTTCCCGTACCTTTCTTTCTACGACAACCGCCTGTTGCTTCATTCCGAAGTCGGACGGGTGCACATAGTCAACCCAACCATCGGACGGTATGTTCAGGTCTTCGCGGGACAAATAATATATATCTTTAATTCCTTCGGACTGAATCTGCTCGTATGCTTTACGGGAAGCACGGTTAACCAGGGTGACTTCGTTGTATTTTATTGAATCCATATACATATTGCTATAGCCTCCGTGTTCGATCAGCAAGATGGGAGCCGAATGTTTTTCCCGAAGTTGCTTGACGGCGGCGATCGCCAGAGCGGTCACCTCTTCTTCCTTCTGATTGGGCAAGTTTGGCATGCAATCCAGTATGTACAGCCGGGCATCCGTTTCGCCGATGAATTGCAGCACTTCTTTCGCCAGTTTGCCATTGCCGGAAAAGCCGAGGTTTATGAGCGGATAGTCCAGCGAACGTTGGAGGATCGTTCCCCAGGCCATTGCCGGGCGGGAAGCGCAGGCCCCTTGTGCGATCGAAGTTCCGTACAGGACAATCGGCCTTTCGGGAGAAACCGGGATGAATTCCAACTTCGCATCTTCGGGCGTACCGATCTCCAACCATTTCACTCCGTTGTACAAGGGCAGATAAAGCCGGTATTCGAAACCTTGTTTGTGGTAGCGGTCTTTGCCTATATTATTATATGTATAGGTGATCGTGTCCTTGAAAGAATAGTTGCCGAAACAAAAATGCCATTCCCCGTCGCTGTTAATGCTGTAAAGGTCGACTCCCGACACTCCGGTCGAAGGCATATGCGGCATATTCAGGCTACCGGTAACGGTGTAGCGCACTTTGATCTGCGGGGCATTACTGTAGAAATGAATGGCGAGTCCTGCCGAATGCCGCGACAGGTTCCATACCGGTTCGCTCACCACGCCTTTTGCACGTTCGGGCAAGCGCGTGTAAGAATTTCCGATCTCTTTTGTGAATCCTTGATTTTGGATAACCGGAAAACCGGCTTCCATCGGGTTGTGCCATTTCCATTGGGCGGCAGCCGGGAGGAAAAGCAGGCAACAAAACAATAAACAAATAAGCTTTTTCATGGGTATTATCTCCTTAATAACCGTATTATGATACAATATCTACAAAGATAAGACAATTTTGCAAAAGCATTTCCTGATTAATCCTGTATATTTGTCGCCAGTTAATAAAATTTGAAAACCATGAAATTAAAAGTTCTTATTGCGCTCTTCCTGATGGGGAGCATGTCGCTGACGGCTCAGAAAAGCTATCAGTTGCAATCGCCGGACAAAAAACTGCAAGCTGTCGTTACGGTAGGTGACGATATTCGTTTTTCATTTACACACGACGGGACGGAAGTCCTCGCCGCATCTCCGATCTCCATGACGTTGCAGGACGGAGTTGTCTTAGGGGCCAGCCCCAAAGTATCGAAAGTGCTGAAAGCGGCAGTCGATAAAGTGATCCCTTCTCCTTTCTATAAAAAGACGGAAGTGCAGGATGTCTATAATGAAATGACACTTTCGTTCCGGGGCAACTACGGCCTTGTTTTCCGTATGTATAATGACGGCCTGGCCTATCGTTTCACGACGAAGATGAAGAATGATATCGTCGTGATGGATGAAGAAGCCGACTATAATTTTTCTTCCGACCATACGGCCTTTGCACCTTATGTGAACAGCAAGAAGGTTACTTTTGAGGAACAGTTCATGAACTCTTTCGAGCAGCCGTATGTACACGAACCGATCACGAAGTTGAACAGCGAACGTCTGATGATCCTTCCGTTCCTGGTGGAATTGGACGGTGGCAAGAAACTCTGTATCACTGAGGCGGACCTGGAAGATTATCCCGGTATGTTCTTGAATAACTCGACTGACAAGCCGACGTTGAAACCGGTGTTCGCCCCTTATCCGAAAGTGAAAAAGCAAGGCGGCCACAATAATTTGCAGATGTTGGTGGAAGAGCGCGAGGATTATATAGCCAAGACAAGCGGCACGCGTGCTTTCCCGTGGCGTGTGTTTGTCGTTTCCGAGAATGACAAGCAGTTGGCCGATTGCGATATGGTGTATCGTCTGGCTTCTCCTTGCCGCCTGCAGGATGTTTCTTGGGTGAAACCGGGCAAGGTGGCATGGGACTGGTGGAATGACTGGAATATCTACGATGTGGATTTCCGGGCCGGCATCAACAATGAAACCTATAAATATTATATCGATTTCGCTGCCGAACATGGCATCGAGTATGTGATTCTCGATGAAGGATGGTCTGTCCACTTGGCTGCCGACCTGATGCAGGTCATTCCGGAAATCAATATCCCGGAATTGGTGGATTATGGCAAATCCAAGAATGTAGGTATCATTCTCTGGGCGGGCTACCACGCGTTTGACCGGGATCTGGAAAAGGTGGTGAAGCATTATTCCGATATGGGTGTGAAGGGATTCAAGGTCGACTTTATGGATCGTGACGACCAAGAGATCATCGACTTCCTCTACAGAGGCGCCGAAACTTGTGCAAAATATAAGATGATGGTCGATTATCACGGCATCTGCAAACCGACAGGCTTGCAACGTACTTATCCGAACGTGATCAACTACGAAGGCGTTCATGGCTTGGAAAATATGAAATGGGCGGAAAAGAGCTACGATATGCCGCTTTACGACGTGACGATTCCTTTTGTCCGCATGGTTGCCGGTCCGATGGATTATACGCAAGGCGCCATGCGCAATGCGATTCGCAAGAATTATGCTCCGATCTATACCGAGCCGATGAGCCAGGGAACGCGTTGCCATCAGTTGGCTACTTACGTGATCTTCGAGTCTCCGCTGAACATGTTGTGCGATAATCCTTCCAACTATAACCGGGAACCCGAATGCAGGGATTTTATCGCCAATATCCCGACCGTATGGGAAAAGACGGTTGCTCTGGATGGTAAAGTGGGCGAGTATGTAGCCATTGCCCGCCTTCATGGTGATAACTGGTATGTGGGCGCTTTGACAAACTGGGATGCCCGTGAGGTGGAGCTTGACTTGTCTTTCTTGGGCGATGGCAACTATAAACTGGAATTGTTCAGAGACGGCATCAATGCCGATCGTGCCGCTTGCGATTATAAAAAGGAAGTCATACCGGTTCCCGCCGATCGCAAGGTAAAGGTGAAGATGGCTCCCGGCGGTGGTTGGGTTGCCAAGATTTATAAATAAAACGTATTTCCCGTGTAGTTGTAAAACACACGGTCCCCGAATGTCTGCCGGAACAACGCGTATTTGTCTATACCCGTACAATGACAAATACCGATCTGTTCCGGCAGATTGTTTTTCAGGTAGTCCGCTATGATACTGAATTTCTCGTCCTGGGCATTGTGGATATGAAAACCTCCGGCCAGGAGTTTGAATGTATATCCGTGGAAACAGTTGCCGATAGTCCGGAGAATATTGGTGATTCCCCGGTGGGAACAGGCGCTCAATACGGAATATGTGTTTTCTGCTATCAGTGCGACCGCCAGTTCGTCATTGAAAATATCGGGAACAACTCCTTCGGGTGTTTGGGTGAAGAACCGTTCGAAGTGAGTATCTTCAGGATTTATAACCGGAAGGTCCGGGAATAGGAACAATCCTGGAATAAGTTCCGTCTGCCCGGTGATAAAACGGAATCGGGATAAATCCAGCAGGTTGGAGTCAATGACTCCGTTCTCCCGTTTATCTTTAAACTTCCGGTAAAGAGCTTCCTGTTTACAGATAACCGGAGCTTTTTTATTGACGGAAAGGAAATGCCGCAATCCTCCTGTATGATCACTATGTCCATGTGACAGGATAAGGAAATCCACTTCTGCAATATCGATATTCAAAAGTGCCGCATTACGGATAAACAGATCCGACTGTCCCGTATCGAATAATAGTTTATACCCGTCGTTTTCAATAAGCAATGAAAGCCCGTGTTCCGCCTGTAAGTTCCGCCCGTAGACGGCATTCTCCACGAGTGTCGTGATCTTGTAATGCATAATCTTATCCTTTTAATTCCCAATTACCGGACAAAAATAAAAAAGAAGGAGTGTCAAAAATAGAAAACGGAACGCAGATGACACAGATCCGACAGAGAACCGCAGATTTTTTTTATTGATCAACAATAATCAATCTGTGTGAATCCGTCTCATCTGTGTTATCTGTGTTCTAATATACAGATTTATGACATACCCCCTTTTTTAAGGTCCCTGGCGGATTTTAGACCACCAAGATAATATTTTATTCTCAATTGATTATATTTATAGTTCCGCTACTGTAAAACAAATATTCTATTTAAATTTTTTGTTAATGGCTATAAAAATGTGGGAGTAAACTCAATTCCTAAAGCACGAGCAATACGAAAGAAGCTCGAAATCTGTATATCTGTCTCTCCTTTTTCCACACGGGCAATATAGCTTCTTGCTGTACCAACTTTCTCGGCTAACTCCTGTTGGGTTATTTTTAACTCTTTCCGACGATCACGTAATATCTCACCATAATACCATGCAATCGACTTTTCATGGAAAGAAGTTCGAGAATCCGTTCCAGCTTCTCCATATTTATTGTCCAGTAGCTCACCCGCTGTATGCAACTTAGCTAACTTATTTTCATCTAACTTTCTCATAACTCAAAGTCTTTTAATATCCGTTCTGCAATCTTTATTTGTTTACTATAGTCTTTTGTGGATTTCTTCAGAAAACCATTCAAGAGTAGTATCTTCTTTGAAAGAATGATGTTCTCATTATCAACAGCAAAAAGAATCGTTCTATATTCATTCGTATTAACAGAAACCCTCATTTCATACAAGTCCGTATGCTCCAAGTGTTTCACGAACTTCGTACTAAGTACATACTCTGTTCTGATAATATCCATAGTATGTTCAAACTTAGCTTTTACTTTATCTTGCAACATACCGTAGAACTCTGCAAACTCATCTGAGAAATACAGTTCACGTATATCATTATCCTTTTTATCTGTTGCTCTCATAATGCAAATGTAACTAATCAGATACAATTAAGCAAATATAATATAGACTCTTGGATGTATTTAACACAAATCCGAGTTCTTTTTACTATCTTTTCATAGAGCACATCTAAGCCATGATAGACAAATACTTCTGCAATGCAGCTATTTCCGCTTCAACAACCAGCTTCTGAAAATCTTCCGTCAGATGTTCCGCGTGTGACTTTTCTAAAGCCTTGTAGTAGTTTACCTTTGCATCATTACTACCTTTCAAGGTAATAATAACATAGCCATGACGAAGAAGATACAAGTTCATCAACAGACGAGAGGTACGCCCGTTACCATCTATAAACGGATGAATCCGCACCAATTCATCATGTAGATAGGCAGCAATAAGAACAGGATGCACCTTTTCTGCTTCCATTTGCTTGAAACGGAGAATGAAATCTTCCATCTGCTTCTCTATCAGATAAGGTTGCGGCGGCATATGCGTACTACCTGAAATCATAACCGGAACAGTGCGATACCTTCCGGCATTCTCACGGTCTATCCCATGAAGAATAAGGGCGTGTATTTCTTTGATGGTTCGCTCGCTTATCTCTATATCTTGTTTGGCAATATCTTTAATGTAACTAATAGCTTCCGCATGATTGATAGCTTCCAAATGTTCACGCATGGACTTACCCGAAATAGTAACACCTTCGTTCACTACAAGGGCTGTTTCCTGCAATGTGAGCGTATTGCCTTCTATACGATTACTTTCGTAGGTATATTCAATATCCAAAGCATCCTGAATCTTTTTCAAGGCTTCTTCGGGTAATGGGCGTAAAGCTGATAGCTGTTCTTTCTGAACATCCACCTCTTTCAGCATAACATTTATATCTTCACTCATGGTTATTCTATTTCTTTAATTCGTTCTACTTGCTTATTCAGGAAGTAATCGGCATACGGAGAATAATTTCCTGTTTCATAAAAGGCAATCTGTCCTTTCCTGTAGTTCAGTATATCAGCATCCCTTGAAGAATAAACAGGAATAATATCAGCATTCATCAATGCAATGCTTTCCATCATTCGGGAGGTACGTTTGTTCCCGTCTATAAAAGGTTGTAGTTTGGCAATGTTGCAATGAATATAAACGGCTCGCTCCAATGGATTTGTATATTGTTCCTGTTGATAAAGTATTTCGTTCAACTTTACCCGAATGTCATGCAGATTCTTTGGCGGTATATATTCAGTACCACTAATGCGGACAGCCCTTGTTCTTAAAAAGCCTGATTCTTCATCAGAAACCAACCCTGTAGATATAGATTGATGCACTCTGAATAAAGTACGCTCGTCTATCACTTCCTGATTTTTCCCTTTATTGATACACTCCAGTTCAGAGATGAAGGTATTATATAAATTCTTCAACATCTTAGCATCCTCATATTTCTTTTCAGAGGTGATGCCATCTTTGAGCAATGCTTCTGTTTCCACATAAGTATAAGTGTTACCCTCAATTTTTCCTGAATAGTAACACCATACAACGGCTAAGTCCTTTATTTCATTTGAACGCAAATCCGATAGCTTTGCCAAAGGATGATTTATAATGAATTGCGCTTTCTCCTGCTGCTCTTTATTAAATATCTGTTCCATAGCTTATGGTCAAATCTTGTTATTTCCTATAATACTCTTACCTTCATAATACTTAATCCTGCCTTTGAGTTCATCAATATCCTTCTTGATGGAATCAGAGATAGGAATATTATGCTTGTCTAAAAAAGCAGTGAGCTTTTGAAGCTCTTCCTGTACTTCCATTTTCCGGATGCCATAATAATAGGTAGAAGTGAAATCAAATTCATCTTTGGTCATTAATACCCGTGCCACATCTTTAGGCGTGGTCCTGTCGGTGATATGAATATCCGTTTCCAGCATCGAGGATATGTATTTTAAATCCGAAGCATCTGGACTATACTGTTTCTTTAGTATATCAAAGAAATAAGCAGGTTCTACATTAAAGTATTGAGCCATACTTAATAATGTGTCTATTTTAGTAGAGTTTGCTTTGATAATTTTGTGCAAGCTCTGCTCTGTCATACCCAATTCAACAGCAGCCTGTTTCATTGTTACGTTTTTCTTTTCGCACAACTCCTTTATTCTTTCAAGATGAACCATGTAATTGTATTTAAAAGTCAAATACTAAATAAATAGTTTATTTTGGTATATTATTTCTATATTTACAGTATCAAAGATAAGAAATAAAATTTAGTATTCAAATGATAAACAGATTTTCTAACTAAAAAAGTAGAAGCATGGAAACAGTAATTTTCTCCGTTTTACTGTAAAACAATTGTAAAACAAAAGCTGAAAACTATGAAAATTCTTCTTCCAATCCTTTTATTACGGAGGACGTAAGTAGCTGAAAAAACAAAAGGATTAGAAATTTTCATTCTAATCCTTTCTTGCTTTTTGAGGTTCCTGGCGGATTCGAACCGCCGTACACGGTTTTGCAGACCGCTGACTAAGCCACTCATCCAAGGAACCGGAATAAAATAGTAAAAAGTAATTTCCAATTCTCAATTTTGAATTTTCAATTACCAAGAGGTTCCTGGCGGATTCGAACCGCCGTACACGGTTTTGCAGACCGCTGACTAAGCCACTCATCCAAGGAACCGATACATTTAAAAAATAACCATTCCGGTTTTGCGAGTGCAAAGAAAGATAATATATTTGGAATATGCAAATCTTTTTCTCCCTTTTTGTATTCGGGGAGGTTTGGAGAAGTAAGGAAAAAGAAGTTACTTTGTCATCTGTTAGTATAAACAATAAGATAATGACATATATTGAAACTGAAATCCCAGGCGTGTGGATCATTGAACCGAAAGTGTTTAAAGATGCACGTGGATACTTTATGGAGGCTTGGAAGAAGGCGGAGTTTGAAGAACATATCGGCAAAGTGGAATTTGTGCAGGACAACGAGTCGTGTTCGTCGAAAGGCGTGTTGCGAGGATTGCATTACCAACTGGCTCCTTACTCGCAGTCCAAGTTGGTACGCGTGATAAAAGGATGTGTTTTGGATGTGGCTGTCGATCTGCGTAAAGGTTCTTCGACATTCGGGAAATATGTCGCCGTAGAGTTGTCGGACGAGAATAAGCGTCAGTTTTTTATCCCGCAAGGATTCGCCCACGGTTTTCATGTTTTGAGCGAGGAGGCTGTTTTTACTTATAAGGTCGATAATCCTTATATGCCTACCCATGAACGCGGATTGCGTTTTGATGATCCTTCGGTCGGTGTGGATTGGAAGATCATGGATCCGTCTATCCTTAACTTGTCGGATAAAGACAGGAACGCCCCCTTGTTGCAGGATGCCGAATTGAATTTCGAATTATAAATCTAAAATCATAAATCATAAACATGAAGACTTATTTGGTTACCGGAGCCGCCGGTTTTATTGGCGCGAACTTCATTAAATATATGTTGGCGAAATATCCTGAAATAAAGATCGTGGTTCTGGATCTGCTGACCTACGCAGGTAATCTCGGAACGATTGCCGAGGATATCGACGGGGAGCGTTGCGAGTTTGTAAAAGGTGATATCTGCGACCGTGCGTTGACGGACGGGCTCTTTGCCAAATACCAGTTCGATTATGTCGTTAATTTTGCGGCGGAAAGCCATGTGGATCGTAGTATCGAGAATCCGCAGCTTTTCCTGGTCACGAATATATTGGGTACGCAAAATCTGCTCGATTCCGCCCGCAAAGCTTGGGTGACGGGCAAAGCGGCTACCGGTTATCCCGAATGGCGCGAGGGGGTCCGTTTCCACCAGGTATCTACTGACGAGGTGTATGGTAGCCTGGGGGCCGAAGGCTATTTCCATGAAACGACTCCGCTGGACCCGCGCAGTCCGTACAGTGCATCCAAAACGAGTGCCGACCTGTTTGTACAAGCTTACTCCGAAACTTATAAGATGCCGGTCAGCATCACCCGCTGTTCCAACAACTACGGTCCGTATCATTTCCCGGAAAAGCTGATACCGCTGATTATTAAAAATATCCTCGAAGGCAAGCCGCTTCCGGTTTATGGTGACGGGACAAATGTACGTGACTGGTTGTACGTGGAAGACCACTGCAAGGCTATCGACCTGGTGATCCATAAGGGACGGGCAGGGGAGGTCTACAATGTGGGCGGCCATAACGAGAAGCAGAATATCGAGATCGTGAAGTTGACAATCAGCACCATTCGCCGGTTGATGACGGAACAACCCGAATACCGCCTGATTTTGAAGAAAAAAGAGATCGGTGCGGACGGGCGGATTTCCATCGACTGGATCAACGACAGCCTGATTACTTTTGTAAAAGACCGCTTGGGCCATGACCAGCGTTATGCCATCGATCCGACAAAGATCACAAACGAACTGGGCTGGACACCTGAAACTTCTTTCGAAACCGGAATTGTCAAGACGATCCGTTGGTATCTGGACAACCAGAAGTGGGTGGAAGACATCACGGGAGGAGACTATATGAAATATTATGAGCAGATGTACGGGAACCGTTAAGGTTCCCTTTCCTCCGCAGCCTTTACCAAAGCTAAGTTTTTCCCTAACTCCGGTGCCGCTTCCTCGATCTGTTTGCGTACTGCGTCGCGGATATCTTTCCGGATATTCTTGCGTGTGCTGTCCAGTTCCGCCTGCTTGGCCGGCTTGAATATATCCTTGTATTTACATTTCGTGATCTTATATTTGAAATCATCCAGGTTGCCGGTGATGTCGATTCCTAATTTGAAAGGAACGGGCGATTTGAGGACCGATAGATGGTAATTGAATGTCATATCCAGATTGTGCGTTCCGCCGACAGCCACTTTGTAACGGTCCATCTCCACCAGGAATGGGAAAACTTCGATCTTATTGTCTTTGATGGCAAGGTCCACTGAAATACTGTCTATCATATTCCGCTTCTTGTTTTTGAACATCAGTGTCTTGGATATTTCGGTAAATGTTTCTCCATCGAGCAGTACCATATTGTTCCCGTGCAGATAGCAAGACGAGTTGATGGACGGCATAATGAGAGACATGGTCGAATCTATCTTGCAGGTAGCCGTGACCTGGCAATCCAAGACGCCTTCGAACGAACGGAGCATCGGGACTAATGTGTCGATGGAAGGAAAGAGGGCGATCAGCTTCTCCACTTTCACATCTTCCATATCAAGGTCCAAACCGGCGGTCGCCTCCTGTCCGTTCTTAGCCCGGTAGACCATTGTCAGGTTTCCGTTCCCCATATTGGATTGTATGTTGAGCTTGCTCAGGTTGATACTCTGATCGCGCAGGACAATCTCGCCGACCACGTTCTCTAATTCCAAATCCTTGAAATCGATGCGTTTTGCGTTCGTATGGAGAGCCATGTCGAGAAAGGCGGGAAGAACGAATAACTGGCTGGTCGTGTCGGTTCCCGTCTGCGCGATACTATCTTGCAGCGATTCGGTATTGAGTTGTGCGATATTTTCATCACTGAGTACCGGCAGTTCCGAGTTTACCGCATATTGCATACCGTTGTTGATCGCCTGCATCAACTGGTTGCAATCGATATAGTCCGAACTCAGATTGAAATCTCCTTTCAATTTTCCTCCGCGAAGCATCGCCCTCCGGATCTGGCTGATCTCGCCGTTAAGGGTAAAATTGCTTTTGCCGAGATGCAGGCGGGCATCTGTCAGTGTGATGTCGTTTGTGTTGAACTTCATCGTCGTCGGCTCCATCCACATCGGGAGCGGGAACATGCGGCTGAACCCCCGCATTTGTTTGAAAGAGATGCTGCCCCGTGCTTCCCATTTGCGCAAGAATTGGCTTTCTGTTCCGGTGCTGTCGCCGGCGGCGGTTTTCCCGGCCATGTCCTTTCTCTTTTCAGCCAAGCGTGCACGTTGTTCGTCGGTCAGTATGCGCCGTTGCCGGTTTGCCATCTGCTGGCGCCGTGCATCCCGGTAGGGAAGGGCCTCGATCGTAAACGAACTTTCCGTCAGGGAGAGTCCTGTCCGCAGAGGTACACTGATGTATTTCAGCGTGTCGATCGAAATAACGGCGGCAGCTGTCGGGGTTAGTTTGTCGGAAGCGGACGGTTTGATGCCGCCTTTCAGTTCGGAACGTCCGGCTACGATCCAGACGGAATCGGCCGTGCGGGTTCTCAGATGACTGAAAGCCAATCGTCCGGTCATCGGTATGACGGCTGTCGTGTCGATAACAGGCGATGTCTGAGCAAGCATTTCCAATTTGCTTATGTTCGTGCTGATTTGATCTTTATATCGGATGTTCAGGCTGTCTATTCCCATCGTCATCCTCATCAGGTTGGACGATTCGATGTAGAGGCTTTTCTGATGTGTCGTGTCGATTGACAGATGGGCGCCGGAAATGAAAATATCCATACCGAGCGGCTGGCTGAACGCTTTCAGTTTGTCAATGTCGAGTTTTCCCGAACTGTGTATCTTCCCGAACCGGCTTTCGACAAGGTCATTCACGGTAAAAGCGGTCGACAGGTCTGCATCCATTGCGCCTTCCACCAACAGCGTGTCCGGATTAAGGAATTCCTGGCCCAACCGGGTGAAATCCACCTTCCCTTTCATTCCGACCCGGACAGCCGGGTTCTTGAACAGGTTGGTGACTTTGGCTTGCATATCCAATGAAGTGTTGAGTCCTTTCATCGTGAGTTGTTCGAGCGAGACGAAAGAAGAATCCGGGAAAGGTCCGTTTAGATGGATATCCAGATCCATTTCCAGTGTGTCGATACCTTGCTTGATGTCTTTGATATGATAGGAACCGTTTTCTATTTTGCAACACAGGTTCACGTTGGGCACGATACTGTCCCCTAAGAACCCGTGAATGTTTCCTTCCATAAGGATCGAACCCTCCGCCAGTGTCTTGCCGCGATTCTGGAAATACGCATCGGGTATGAATTTCAGCAGATCGTTCATATCCGAAATTTTCAATCCCATATCCATATCGATACGGGTGCGCCGGTCTTCCGGGAAGTGGCGTATGGCGCCGTCGGCAGTGAAAGGCAGATTGTTTACCTTCAATTCCGCATCTTTCAAGGTAATCGAATTGTAGTGTTCGGCGAGCACTAACCGGCTTCTGAGACGAAGCGACAAGTCGTTCTTCAGCGTATAAGTCGGGTTGCTGAATAAAAGGGATGAACAGCCCGTTTCAAAATCGAGCGTATTGGCTCCTCCAGCCAATGAGCCGTCGAGACGCACGAAGAAGCCCTGAATTTCGGTAAAAAGGTCTGACTGGCGGTCGTCATACGTGAAATGTCCTCCGTAAATGCGTACCTTTTGCAAGTCGATAGGTGGCAAGGTTTTTTTGTCTGTATCGGCCTCTGTCGAATCGGTCTCGCTTTTGTAGATATCCCAGTTCGCACGTCCGTTTTTATTGACGAATCCGTAGAAACGCGGGTTCTCGATGGAAAAGTCCTTGATCGTGATCTTGCCGCCGAAAAGGTAATCGAGGGGTTGCAAAGACACGGTTGCCCGGCTGAAAGCAAGCAGCGAATCGGAAGGAATCGCCAGTTCTTCTTCATGGGCGGTCGAATCTTCGGCTGCGTGCGAGATCAGGTGGCCGTTTGTCAGTTTCACGCCTAAATAAGGATAGGTTTCGAAATAGGTCAGTTCCACCCGTTCGCAATCCAAATGTGCATCAATGAACTTATTAGCCTGCTCGATAACCAGCGGCGTCAGCTTCTCCGGCGGCAATACTCCCCAGTTCAGAATGCTGAACCCGATAGCCGGGAGTATGAATATCAGGGTTATGGTTGCCAGAACGATGATCGTCAGTATTTTCTTTTTCCTTTTCATATTTATCTTATGTATGCTTCTGTCAAGAATTATAATATACAAAAGTATGAAAAAGCCGGAGATGACGAAGGTGATCTGTTGCCTTTTTTGAATAATCCGTTTAGTGCTCATTCCGTTTTGCCATTTGAAGATTGGGTCGTGGTTTAAAAAAAGATAGA
Organism: Parabacteroides sp.; assembly: GCF_977054455.1. Lineage (NCBI taxonomy): Bacteria > Pseudomonadati > Bacteroidota > Bacteroidia > Bacteroidales > Tannerellaceae > Parabacteroides > Parabacteroides sp. Next base: position 44,623 of record NZ_CDRTCT010000021.1, read on the forward strand.
CAAAGTAAGATTAGGATTGCGTGGCGAGCCCCCTTATTGTCAAAAACGATCTGAAATTGCAAAATCTGAGTTAAAATAAACGGTTTGCAGAGGTCTGTTTTCTGTTTAAAAGGTGGTTAGGAAAAGCTTGTTCCCGTGAGGTGCGCAGTTTTTTCCCGCGAAGACGGTCTTCGTTGCCATGACGACCGTCTTTGTATAGGGTGAAGTCGGCATCCTAGGGCGATGAAGTCCGTCTTTACGGCGATGAAGACGGTCGTCACGGAAACGGGGTGCCGGAATCCTTGAAAATACCCTCGGATTTCTTTCCATATTCCCTTACTCTCCCTTTTGTTTCCCCGGATATCCGATTCTCCGGGAGTTTGGCTTTGTCGGAATGTCGGGAATTCCGGTAAAAAGATTGACAAACAGCCGGCTTTTTTCATTTTCCAAGCGGACCTTTTGCATATATGCCACGAAAAGCGCCGCTTCGGTGTGTAAAAGTCAATCTGAAAGCGTTCAGCTTTTCGATTGAAATAGAAAAAACAGGGGATATTGTAAAATTTATCCTTGTGAAATAATAATTGACTTTATTTGAGTTCGTGCCTAAACAATGCAGATGTGCAGTTTTGGACAAATATCGTTTTGCTATATGTATTACGATAAGGCTGTATATTTGTTATGTTAAAAAATATTACCCGCAATACTATTCTAAAAACATGGGATAGAAATCCGATTTTGATGGGGTAGTAGTGACATTTTGATTATCCTTGCTGCGGATAAGAAACTTTTATGTATCTGTCTGAAGACAGTACGAAGCGGAGATTAAGGAAGTTGTTGGTAGCGATTGAGCGACCGTGTAACTGAACTGAACTGCTGCGCTTTGCATCTCGTCAAACAACTCTATTCAAACTTTCAATGCGGCAGGAAAGCCGATGTAAGGCATACACTGGATAACGGCTTCCAACGCATTCAGCACTTTCGGGAATCCGATAATTGGAGAACACTGGTAAATCGCTTCGCGCAATTCAATAGGTGTTACACCGACATTGAGTGCCGCCCCTGCATGACCTTTCAGTTGGGGCAACTGCTGCATGGTGGCAAGGCACACGCAGGTAATCATCCGTTTTTTCGGTTGTTTGGGCTTTTGCTGAGAACGAAACGACGACCAGCAATAAGCCGAGAAATACTTTTTTCATTGTTTTCAAATATTATTTGTTGAATAAATTGCGGGCGTTTTCCGAGAAGAACCGTTCCGAATAGGGCGACAATTCCTTGTCTGCGGTAAATTGTTCACGCATCCGTTGCAGGTTTCCAAGCAATACACCGTCCGGCATATAAGGATAATCCGAGCCGTAGAGAATGTGATCCGGCGAGGTGATTGTCAGCATCATTTTCACGATTTCGGGGCTTGCTCCTCCGGCAAGGTCATAGTACAGACGGGATAAATTACCGTCCCAGTCAATCGAACCCATAAATCCCTTTGCCTGCATAGCCGGATGAATAGCCTTCATGCGGGGGATCGCCATCGGCAAAAACGACCCGCAATGAGGAACAATCATCTTGATGTTCGGATAGCGTACCAACACGTTACGGGAAATCATATTGACAACGGCACGGGTCGTTTCAGCCGGATATTCATAGACCGCAAGCGGGGCGGTGGCTATAATGCCGTCATTGACCGGCGTGGGCTTGTGCGGGTGAATGATTACGGTAACATTTCTACGGTTCAAGACCTCCATCAACGGGTCGAGTGCTTCATCCCCGATATATTGTCCCCGGCTGTTCGTGGCCAGCTTGACGCCATCCGCTCCAAGTGTGTCGAGTGCATAAATCGCCTCTTCGATAGCCGCGTCCACATCGGGCAAGGGCAATGCCGCACAAAATTTGAATTTCCCCGGATAGGTTTCTTTCAGTCGGGCACAATACTCGTTGTACTCCCGAATAATCCGTCGGCTCTCCTGCGTATCTCCGAACCACGGTTGCGGAGCGGGCATCGTCAAGACGGAATATTCGATTCCCGCTTTGCGCATGAAAGCGATATGCGATTCCACATCCCACGCGGGAAGCGGAAAGGTCTCCTCCATCGTGGCATCATGTTTTTCCAGCACTGCCATATAGCCGGGCAATATGTTATGGCAATGCACGTCGATAGTCTGTTGTGCCCCGGCTTGCCTCATAAAGAGTATGGACATGACGATATACAGAATGAATCCCTTTCCCATACCCGTTACTTTTCATCGTTTACATTGGCGAGCCACTCCGCAAATTGCGCTTTCGCCAGCTTCCCGTTCAAGAGTTTTCCCGTACACCAGTCGATTCCGGGGTACGCTTTGCGAAGATTCTTCTCGCAATTTGTCGCCGCTGCCAATTCCTCGGCAGCTTTTCTCGTCGTACCGCTACAAGAGAAATAGGCGACCAAAATCTTTCGACTATCCATATTCTTTTTCATGTGAACGTGTCAGATCATCGGCATTTCCCACGAGCCTCTCGTATCGACACCGGTATTTTCGGCTGCATTTTCCAAACTTTGCATTTCGTCGGCAGTCAAGGAAACCTTTGTCGCTTGCAAGGCGTCCTGCACTTGCGAGGGCTTCGTCACGCCGATAATCGGTGTCGTGCCTTTCGCTATCGCCCATGCCAGAGCCACCTGCGCCGGCGTGATGCCGTACTTGTCGCCCACGGTGCGCATCACGGCAACGAGCCGCTCGATTTGCGGTAACAGCGGATTGTAGGTATCACCCCGCTGGCTGCCGGCGGGCAGTGGGTGCGTGGTATCGTATTTCCCGCTCAACGCTCCTTGCTCCAATACCATGTAGGCCCAGAAGTCGATATTATGTTCTTTGCAATAATCCAGAATACCGGCCTTTTCCGACGAACGGTAGAGCAGGCTGTAATGGTTCTGCACGGCAGAGATATGTACCCCTTCTTTCGAGAGAATCTCCTCCGCACGCTTGATCTGCGCGAGGTTGTGATTGGAGACGCCGACCCGCTTTACCTTTCCGCTTTTTACCAACGGGATAAGGTAAGGCGTCCATTTCTCCACGTCGGCCGGGTTGTGTATCCAGTAGATGTCGATGTAATCGGTGGCGAAGCGTTCGAGGCTTCCTGCCAGCATATCCGCTACCGGGTTCTCCGTGTCGCCCGCAATCTGCGGTGTGAACTTGGTCGAGATAAGTATATCCTCCCGTTTGCAGTTTTTCGTAAATGTCGAAAGCACCGTTTCCGAAGCTCCCATGCCGTACACCACGGCGGAATCCCAGAGGTTCAGCCCGTTGGCCATCGCCTCGTCGAATACGGGTTTCAGTTCTTCCACTCCGAGATTGTTCCCGAATACTTGGTCGCCACCGGCGAATCCTGCGCCCCACGACCATGTTCCTAATGCTATTGACGGTTGATTTTTCATTTTATATTTCTCCTTTACTGCGACGGCACAATGGGCATATTGCAGTCCGTCATGTATTTGTTCATTTGGTCAGTTTTTTGTTGTAACTTCAATTTCAGATAACCATTCCGCTACACGGCTTTCCGCTTGGGAAAGAGTGCCCGATGTCAGCAACAGGCTTTCCGTGTAAGTCGCGTCGGGACAATGTTTCCGGGCGTCACTGACCGAAGTCGATATTCCGCTACTTCCACTGGTTGCGAACAATGCGATGCGCTTGCCTGCCAGTTTTGCCGCGTGTTCATGCAAGAAGGTCTGCATCGGCGTTGCCATATGGCTATACCAGATAGGATAACCGATAAAAATAATGTCATACTCCTCGAAACTCTCGACCGAGGTTTTCACCGGCGGAAAATTTCCCGTCTCGATAGCCGCTTGTTCCTGTTGTGAACGCTCCAACATGGCATTGTAATCCGTGTCGTAGGGCGTTCCGGGTTCCACTTCGATAAGATCGCAGCCGAGTGTCGTTCCGATTCGCTGCGCCACACTTTCCGTATTGCTCGTGCGTGAACAGTAAAGCACCAGATAACGTCCGTCATTATCCGGCGTTTCATCTTCATCATTATCGTTTCCCGGTGTTTCGGGTTGTTCGGTGGCAGAGCCTTCCGGTTCGATAGGATCTCCGTTACAAGCTGTCGCTGTCAAAGCGAGCAGTAGAAAAGGGAAAAATAGTAACTTTCTCATCGTTCTAAAAATTAAATGTTCATATTATTTTGATTTCTCTGCGGCAAAGGTAGGGCGTTTCGGCTGCTCCCGCTGTATCCCGATTACGGATTGAAGTAACAGTATTACGGATTATAAAATCGGGATATAAAACACTTGTAATGAATAGGATGTAGTCGAAATGACGGTTCTGTATACGTATTACGGATATTTGTAACCGTATTCCGGTTTTCACATCGGAAGGTGTCGGATATTTATGTGGAATCCTTATTTTTGCACAAAACAAAATGATAATTGCTATGGAAGAAGTAATAAAGGTCGATACAATCGATCAATATAATAAGTTATTCGGGTTGGAAACTTTGCATCCTTTGGTTGCCGTTGTCGATTTATCGAAAGCTCCGGTATGGCCGGAACATTTCCGGTTCAATTATGGTGTTTATTGTATTTATCTGAAAGATGCAAAGTGCGGGACGATTCGTTACGGACGTCAGACTTACGACTATCAGGAGGGAAGTGTTATCGCTTTCGCTCCCGGACAAATAGCCAATGTCGATATGGAACGGGGCATGAAACCTTCGGGATTGGGATTGCTTTTTCATCCCGACTTGATTCGGGGAACGGCTTTAGGGTGCGAAATCAAACAATATTCATTTTTCTCTTACGACTCGAACGAAGCACTCCATCTTTCCGAGCGGGAACGCACTATTTTCACGGATTGCCTCGATAAGATCGGTCTTGAGTTGGAACACTCCATCGACAAGCACTCCAAACGGTTGATTGCAACCAATATCGAATTGCTGCTCGATTACTGTATGCGGTTCTATGACCGACAGTTCGAGACTCGTTCAACGGTAAACCACGATATACTGGTACGGTTCGAGCGTCTGATGGACGAGTATTTCCAAGATGAACGCTTGCGGCAAAACGGATTGCCGTCAGTCAAATATTTTGCGGACAAAGTTTGTCTGTCGCCCAATTATTTCGGGGATTTGGTAAAAAAAGAATCGGGCAAGACAGCGCAGGAGTATATTCAGGATAAAATCATAGATGTCGCCAAAGAGCAGATCTTAGGAACAAACAAAACGATCAGCGAAATCGCATTCGACATGGGATTCCAATACTCCCAGCATTTCAATCGCGTATTCAAGCGGAGCGTGGGATACACCCCGGCAGAATATCGGAGGATGCAGGCATAATCATGGGAATGATTTTGGATATGGTTAGTATGGAAAACAAGAAATGTGATGGTAATCTATTGAATAATAGATTTTTGAAGAAGAAGAGTGTAACAATGGGTAACGATATAGAAACGAGCCAACTTCTTTAGTTTGCTGTATTTTTCCATTGTTTCAAATAACTCTACCATAAAGACAATCATTCTTAATAAATATTACTCCATTTGTGCGTATCTTTGCAATTGTCATGAAACATTTGCCTGATTGAGTAGTATGGAGCCCTAAACTAATAAAAAATATAAATGAACGTGTAGTAGATGACCTTGATAGCAGATTGTCTTCTAAATCAGAGTTTCTCCGAAGTTAAGTATGGCAAGATTGACAGTTATGACACGTTAATGAGTTTGGTAAAGTAAAAAGTAATATATTTATGGATTTTCGTCTGAAAGTATTTCACAGCGTAGCCACGAATTTGAGCTTTACGAAGGCTTCAAAAGAGTTGTTTATCAGTCAGCCAGCCATCAGCAAGCATATTCATGAATTGGAGGTGCAATATAAAACACCGTTGTTCGATCGGGTGGGAAGCCATATCGGACTGACCCATGCGGGTGAATTGTTGTTGTCGCATACGAAACAGCTGTTGGCTGCATACCGGCAGATGGATTTCGAGATGAACCTGTTGACGGATAATTTTGCCGGGGAACTGCGGTTGGGGGCAAGTACGACGATTTCCCAATATGTGCTGCCGCCTGTCCTCGCCTCTTTTATCAAGAAGTTCCCGGAGATAAAAGTCTCTTTGCTGAACGGGAACAGCCGCGATATCGAACAGGCCTTGCGGGAGGGAAAGATCACCCTTGGCCTGGTCGAAGGAACGGCGCACCAGAGCACGCTTCACTATACCCCTTTTATGAGAGACGAACTGGTCGTCGTGGCGCATACGGGCAGTTCATTGGCGGCCTATGACGAGATTTCGCTCGAACAGCTCCGTACGCTGCCTCTTGTCCTGCGCGAAAACGGTTCGGGAACGCTGGATGTGGTGGAAGCTGCCCTGGCGGAACATCAGGTGAAACTTTCGCAACTGAATGTGGTGTTGCAGATGGGGAGTACGGAAAGTATTAAGTTGTTTTTGGAGAACTCCGAGGCGTTGGGAATTGTTTCTATCCGTGCCGTGACCCGCGAATTGATGTCCGGCAGGCTGAAGGTGATCGAAGTGGAGGGGTTCCGCGCCGAACGGATGTTTACCTTTGCCGAGCCGCAGGGACAGAACGGGGGAGTGGAAGAGAGCTTCATCCGATATGCCTGCCAAAACTGGCGATAACCTGATGTTATACTCTATAAAAACATATTAGGAAAGGATAGAGGAAAAAAGCCTTACTTTTGTCACGGTTTTAAAAAATAATGGATTTTAAACTTGATTGAATATGTTTAGCGAAAAAAGGAGTAACGTACTTCATGGCATTCTGTTGATCGCCCTTTTCTCTTGTTCTGCTTTTTACATAGCAGAGTTTCCCTTTGTCAAAAATCTATCCTTCAGTCCTCTGATCGTCGGTATCCTGTTGGGAATGGTATATGCGAACAGTTTGCGCAACCATCTGCCTGAGACATGGGTGCCCGGTATTTTGTTTTGTACGAAGCAGGTGTTGCGTGCCGGTATCGTGTTGTATGGTTTCAGGCTGACATTCCAGAGCGTGGTCGAGATCGGGCTTCCGGCCATCCTGATCGATGCGATTATAGTGGCGGCTACCATATTCATAGGTTTGTTTGTCGGGCGTTTGCTGAAAATGGATAAAGATCTCGCTTTGCTGACATCCACCGGTAGCGCGATCTGTGGGGCTGCTGCCGTATTGGGAGCCGAGCCGGTCGTGAAAAGCGAGCCGCATAAAACAGCGGTGGCTGTTTCGACAGTCGTTATTTTCGGCACTTTGTCGATGTTTATCTATCCGGCCATGTACCGTGCAGGCATATTGGACCTGACACCTGAACAGATGGGGCTTTATACCGGATCGACCTTGCACGAGGTGGCGCATGTCGTGGGAGCGGGGAATGCTATGGGGAAAGAAATTTCGGATACGGCTATTATCGTGAAAATGATTCGGGTCATGATGCTGGCTCCCGTCTTGGTGATAATGAGTTTTGCTTTGGCGCGTACTGCCGTGAAAGCCGTATCCGGTGGCGTAAAGGGAACGGCTGCCGCTCCCGCAAAACGGGGCAAGATCACGATCCCCTGGTTCGCTTTCGGTTTTCTGGCCGTGATCGGTTTCAACTCTTTTGACCTGTTGCCTCATACGGTTGTGGACGGGATCAATAATATAGATACGTTTATGTTGACGATGGCGATGACGGCGTTGGGAACGGAAACCAGCATCGAAAAGTTTAAAAAAGCGGGAGCGAAGCCTTTTATCTTGGCGGCAGTATTGTATGTCTGGTTGTTAGGCGGCGGCTATTTATTGGCGAAGTATTTGGTTTAACATAAATTGCTTGCTACAGTGGTGAAGGAGTGTCCTATAAATTATTACCTTTGTGCCCAAAACAAGAAAGATAGAGAAAAGTGGCTTCAAAGGTAACAAAAGGTATTATAATTTCGTTCTGGGTGCTGTTTGCCATAGCAGTAGGTGCTGTAGTTTTATTGTTTTCAGCGATAGCCAAAGGCTCGATAGGCTATATGCCTCCGGTCGAACAGCTTGAAAATCCGATTGATAAATATGCTTCGCAAGTGATATCATCGGATGGAAAGACACTCGCAACTTATGCCCACAGTCAGGATAATCGTATTTTTGTCAACTATAACGACCTTTCGCCGGATTTGGTGAAAGCATTGATCGCAACCGAGGATGTCCGTTTTGCGGAGCATAGCGGTATCGACGCGCAGGGACTGTTCCGTGCGGTCGTGAAACGTGGAATCCTGATGCAGAAAAGTGGCGGTGGCGGTAGTACCATTACGCAGCAGTTGGCTAAACAGCTTTTCTCGCCGAGTGCCGACAATGTGATGGAACGTCTGTTCCAGAAGCCGATCGAATGGGTGATTGCCGTTCAGTTGGAACGCTTTTATACGAAGGAAGAGATCATCAATATGTATCTGAACAAGTTCGACTTCCTTTATAATGCAGTCGGCATCCAGTCGGCTGCCCGCGTTTATTTCGGAAAAACGCCCAAGACATTGAAGATCGAGGAAGCGGCGACGCTGGTCGGGATGTGTAAGAATCCTTCTTATTTCAATCCTGTGCGTCATAATGAACGGACACGCGGGCGTCGGAATACGGTTCTGGAACAAATGCTGAAAGCCGGTTACATCACACAGGCCGAGTGCGATTCTCTGAAAAAGTTGCCACTTACCGTACATTTCAACCGTATGGACCATAAAGACGGTTTGGCGCCTTATTTCCGCGAGTTCCTGCGTCTGACCTTGACGGCGAAGAAACCTGAATGTAAAAATTACCGGGGATGGCAGATGCAGCAGTTCAAGGAAGACTCGCTTGCTTGGGAAACAAACCCGATGTATGGCTGGTGTAATAAAAACAAGAAACCTGACGGAGAGTTTTATAACCTGTACACGGACGGGTTGAAAATCTATACGACGATCGATTCCCGTATGCAGAAATATGCCGAAGATGCTGTTCGTGAACATATCGGGGAGTATTTGCAGCCTGCTTTCTTCAAGGAAAAGAAAGGCAAGAATTATGCTCCGTTCTCACGTGATTTGCGGCAAGGTGAAGTCGATACGATCTTTATGCGTGCGATGCATCAGACAGATCGTTACCGCGCGATGAAAAAAGGCGGAGCAAGTGAAAAGGAGATCAAGGCGGCTTTCAACGAACCTGTCGAAATGCGTGTCTTCAGTTGGAACGGAGCGATCGATACGATCATGTCACCGATGGACTCGATCCGTTATCATAAGAGTTTCCTGCGTACCGGGTTTATGTCGATGGACCCGCGTACCGGTCATGTGAAGGCTTATGTAGGAGGCATCGATTATAATGATTTCCAATACGACATGGTGAATGGAGGACGACGCCAGATCGGTTCTACTATCAAGCCGTTCCTTTATTCGCTGGCGATGATCGAGGGGATCAGCCCTTGCGACGAGATGCTGCATGTTCAACAACGGTTGACCGATGAGAACGGCAGGCTTTGGGAACCCCGTAATGCGAATAAGAAACTGATAGGAGAAATGGTTTCCGTACAGTGGGGGTTGCAGAACTCGGACAACTGGGTGACTGCCTGGTTGATGAGCCAGTTATCTCCTTATACGTTCGTCCGTCTGCTGCATTCGTTCGGCTTGAAGAACGAGATGGACCCGGTGATTTCGATTTGTCTGGGTACTCCGGATGTGTCGGTGGGCGAGATGGTCAGTGCCTATACGACTTTTGCCAATAAAGGAATCCGTGTAGAGCCGTTGTACGTGACCCGTATAGAAGATATGTCCGGAAATACGATTGCCAACTTCAACCCCCAGATGAGCGAGGTGTTGACGGAAGATGCTTCCTATAAGATGCTTCACATGCTGAAAAACGTTATAGACGGCGGCACCGGTAGCCGTGTCCGCTTCCGTTACGGCATCAAAGCGCCGATGGGAGGAAAGACCGGTACGACACAGAACAACTCCGACGGTTGGTTTATGGGCTTTACGCCGAGCCTGGTGTCCGGTGTCTGGGTCGGTGGCGAAGACCGTTCCATCCACTTCGACCGGATGGCGGAAGGACAGGGAGCCAGCATGGCTCTGCCGATCTATGGGCTTTATATGCAGAAAGTCTATGCCGATAAAACGTTGGGCTATTCGCAGGAAGAAGATTTCGAGATCCCCGAACAATATCAGAATCCGTGTAAGATGACCTCCGAGGAGGAACGGAAGCAGACGCCGACAGACGTGGGGGGCATCGATAAGATGTTCGAGTAAAGGGCGATTTGCCTTAGAGTGCAATAAAAATGCATGGTTATGGAATTGTCATTCCATGCCCATGCATTTCTTTTTTTATGCCTGTGTGTTTCTTTTTTATGCCGTTGGAACCATAATCGGAATTTATTTGTTAGATTTGTAAGTGTTAACTTTTAATGACGCGGGATATGGAACGGGAATCTATCATTTCTCAATTGTATGACAAAGGCAAGATCTTTGATTTTGTCGTGATTGGCGGCGGCGCTACCGGTCTGGGTGTGGCGCTCGACGCCGTGACCCGCGGATACAGTGTGGCTTTGTTTGAGCGCTCGGACTTTACGAAGGGAACTTCCAGCCGGAGTACGAAACTGGTGCATGGAGGTGTCCGTTATCTGGCACAAGGCGATATCGCTTTGGTTCGTGAAGCGCTTCGTGAACGGGGGCTGCTCCGGCATAATGCTCCCCATTTAGTGAAAGACCAACTTTTCCTGATCCCTTGCTACCGTTGGTGGGAGGGACCTTTTTATACGGTCGGATTGGTGCTTTATGATCTGATGGCGCGTGGTCTCAGTCTCGGAAGATCTGTCTGCATCGGTCCTAAACGGGCGGTCCGGACAGTCCCGATGCTCCGCCGCAAGGGGATGACGGCGGGTGTGCTTTATCATGACGGGCAGTTTGACGATTCGCGCCTGGCCATTAACCTCGTGCGTACGGCGGTCGATGCCGGTGCATGTGTCTTGAATTATATGAATGTAATCTCTCTCCTGAAAGAAGAAGGCAAAGTGTCCGGTGTGCAGGTCCGTGACGAAGAAACGGGTACGGTCTATTCCGTGCAAGCCCGTTCCGTGATCAATGCAACAGGTGTTTTTGCCGATGATATCCTGCAGATGGACAAGCCGGGCAATCGCCCGACCGTGCGTCCCAGCCAGGGAGTGCATCTGATTTTAGATGCTTCTTTCCTGGAAAGCGATTGTGCCGTGATGATCCCGAAGACATCCGACGGGCGCGTGCTCTTTGCCGTCCCCTGGCATAATAAGGTGGTAGTCGGCACGACCGACACGTTGATGGAGCATGCCGAGACGGAGCCGGTCGCACTCGAACAGGAAATACAATTTATACTCGATACCGCAGGGAAGTACCTGACACGGGCTCCCCGGCGGAGCGATGTCCTCTCCGTGTTTGCCGGCCTCCGGCCGCTTGCGGCTCCCCGTAATGAGGGTAAGAAGACAAAGGAAATCTCCCGGAGCCATAAACTGATCCGGGAAAAGTCCGGTTTAATAACGATTATCGGGGGAAAATGGACGACATACAGGAAGATGGCGCAGGATACGTTGGACTATGCGATCCGTTATATGCATATCCCGACACGGGAGTGTGTGACGGAGCATTATCCGGTTCACGGTTCCCGTCCGAATCCGGATTTCTCCGATCCGTTGTATGTTTACGGGACGGATGCGGACGAGATACGGGTTTTAACGGCTTCCTCGCCGGAGATGGGCGAAAGGCTGCATCCCCAATACGCTTTTACCAGAGGAGAGATCGCCTGGATCGTGCGGAACGAAATGGCCCGGACCCTGGAGGATGTCTTGGCACGCCGGTTGCGTGTGCTCTTTATGGATGCACGTGCCGCGATGCAAATGGCTCCTGCCGTGGCCGCTGTTTTAGCAAAGGAACGGGGAAAGGACGAAACATGGCAGGCCGCCCAGCTTAAAGACTTCGAGCGGGTAGCATCAAATTATATATTGAATGGATAACCAAATGAAACGGAAGATATGAATTTCAGAAATAAATACGTGCTGGCTATCGACCAGGGCACGACCTCTTCGAGAGCCATTCTTTTCAGCCATCAGGGCAATATCATCACGCTGGCGCAGAAAACATTCCAGCAGTATTTTCCTAAGCCCGGCTGGGTCGAACATGATCCGAACGAGATTTGGTACACGCAATCGTCAGCCATCAAGGAGGCTATGGCCAAAGCGGATGTGACGGATGCGCATATCGCCTGCATCGGCATTGCCAACCAGCGCGAAACGACGATCATATGGGACCGGGAGACCGGCTTTCCGGTCTATAACGCCATCGTCTGGCAGGACCGGCGTACGGCAGACTATTGCGAGGAGTTGAAAGCAAAGGGGTATGCTTCCCTGATCCAGCAGAAGACGGGATTGGTGATCGATGCGTATTTCTCTGCCACGAAGATACGTTGGATCCTGGATCATGTGAAGGGTGTCCGGGAACGTGCCGAGCGTGGGGAACTTTGTTTCGGTACGGTCGACTCCTGGCTGGTCTGGAAACTGACCCGCGGGACCGAATTTATTACGGATATCACGAATGCCTCCCGTACGATGCTGTTCAATATCCATACGCAGGAATGGGATAAGGAGCTGCTCGACCTTTTCCAAATCCCGGCCTCCATGATGCCGGAAGTGAAGAGCAGCAGCGAGGTCTATTGCGAGACTTCCACCCCTGTCTTTAAGACCGGCATCCCGGTTTCGGGGATGGCGGGTGACCAGCAAGCCGCCCTGTTCGGGCAACTGTGTACGGATATCGGCATGATCAAGACGACATACGGGACTGGATGTTTTATGATCCTGAATACCGGAAGCAAGCCCGTTTTGTCTCAGAATAACCTGTTGACGACGATTGCCTGGAAGTTGGACGGGAAAGTGACGTACGCGCTGGAAGGAAGTGTTTTTGTCGGGGGTGCGGTCGTCCAATGGTTGCGTGACGAGTTAGGGCTGATACAGAGCGCCGCCATCACGGAACAACTGGCCAATTCCGTGCCGGACAACGGAGGCGTCTATTTTGTCCCGGCGCTGACCGGGCTGGGGGCTCCTTACTGGGACCAGTATGCCCGTGGCGCCATCATCGGGATCACACGCGGAACGAGTACCGCCCATCTGACCCGTGCCGCCCTGGAAGGTATTTGCTACCAGGTGTATGATGTCCTGATGGCAATGGAAAACGATATACATGCCAAGCCGAAAGAGATCCGCGTGGATGGCGGGGCGATTGCCAATAACTTCCTGATGCAATTCCAGGCGGATATCTGCCGTTGTCCGGTGGTCCGTCCGCGTGTCCTCGAAACGACGGCTTTGGGCGCCGCCTATCTGGCAGGATTGTCGATCGGCTACTGGAAAGATGTGGACGAGCTGAAAGAACAGTGGTCCTTGGATAATATCTTTAGTGCCGAAATGCATGAAGAGACGGCCGAGGCCTTGCTGACCGAATGGCATAAGGCGGTCGGGAGGAGCTTGAACTGGGCGGCGGAGTAATAGGCAATTTATACATCATAAATCTAATATCATGACTCCATTTATAGCGGAATTTTTAGGAACCATGCTTCTGATCCTGATGGGAGGAGGCGTTGTGGCGAATGTGTGCCTGAGTAAGACGAAAGGGCACGGTGCAGGCTGGATGGCCATTACGACAGCCTGGGCTTTGGGCGTGTTCATAGGCGTAGTGGTGGCCGGCCCCTATAGCGGGGCGCATCTGAATCCGGCTGTTTCCATCGGGTTGGCTATCGGGGGTACTTTCCCCTGGTGCGATGTGTGCCATTATATTATAGCCCAAATGTCAGGGGCGGCTTTAGGGGCGCTTTTGGTCTGGCTTGTCTATAAAGACCACTTCGAGGCGACGGACGATCCGGACGCGATGTTGGGTGTCTTCTGCACCAGTCCGGCGATAAAGAGCCCGGCCATTAATTTCCTGACGGAAGCGGTCGGAACGTTTGCCCTGATGTTTGTCGTGTTTTATATCACGGGCGGCGAGCTTTCTTTGAAGGATAGCAATAGCACGTTGCCGATCGGGTTGGGCTCCGTAGGGGCGTTGCCGGTGGCGTTTACCGTTTGGGTGATCGGGTTGTCGTTGGGCGGTCCGACCGGTTATGCGATCAATCCGGCACGCGACCTGGCTCCCCGTTGCATGCACGCCCTTTTGCCGATAAAAGGGAAAGGCGGGAGCCAGTGGGGATATGCCTGGGTCCCGGTCTTAGGACCGATCGCAGGGGCGGCCGTAGCAGCTATGTTGTATTATATTCTATAATTATATGCCATGAATTTACGAAATAAGGTTTCTCTGCTTGTATTCTTTTTTGTGACGATTCCCTTGTTTGCCCAAACACCGCAACGGGAATTGGAGAGGCTTCGGCAAAACTATATCCGGTCTTTCATATCGAATGACGAACAGACCGCTTCGCTGGTGGAACTTTTGTCCGGCATACAACCTGAGACGGAGATCTCGGACCAGGTCGTTGTCGAGCTTCACCAGCGTTATCCCTTTAACATCGAAAAGATAACGGGTTATATCGAGACGATCCGGGAAGACGGTTCCTGGCCGGATATCGACTACAACGACCGGAAACGTTCGGGTTGGTCTGTCAAGCAACATGCCGACCGGGTGTTGGAACTTGCCAAACTCTACCGGGCGGAAGAGGGCGATTGCCATTGGGGGCCGAAACTCGAATCGGTCATTCATCAGGCATTGGGATACTGGTTCAGGGAGAAACCGGTCTGTAAGAACTGGTGGTATAACCAGATCGGCATCCCCAAGACATTGGGGCCGGCTTTCCTCCTGATGAAAGAACGACTGAGCCCGGAGGAAAAGGCAGGAGCCATCGAAGTTATGGAAAATGCCAAGTTCGGCATGACCGGCCAGAATAAGGTCTGGCTTGCCGGGAATGCGCTGATACGCGGGTTGTTGCAAGATGACTTCGGTTTGGTGAAGGCAGCCCGTGACACCATTGTCTCCGAGATTACGACCGGGATGCAGGAAGGGATCAAAAGCGACTGGAGCTTCCACCAGCACGGGCCTCAACAACAGTTCGGCAACTACGGGCTGGCGTTCCTGACGGAGATGAGTGCCTATTCCGGCCTGTTTGCGGGAACCGTTTTTGCCCTGAGCGAGGCGCAACAGGACATTTTGAATTCTTTCCTCTTGAACGGTTATCGCTGGATCGTCTGGAAAGGATATATGGATGTCAATGCATTGGACCGGCAATTGTTCCATAGCGCACAGATACATAAGGCGTTCAGCCTGGCCTTTGCCACAAACGCCTTGATGCGTGGCAGTTCCGGAGATGATATCCGGCTGATGGATGAGTTCCTGCAAGATAACTATGCGCCCGAAAGAAAAGGAAGCGCTTTCACCGGACATAAGCATTTCTGGGATTCCGACCAGACCGTCCATCGCTCTCCGGCCTGGATGGCTTCGGTCAAGATGGCTTCCGACCGGGTGATCGGGACGGAGCTGGTGAACGAAGATAACCTGAAAGGATTTTATATGGGCGACGGTGCTCTGTACACCTATTGCCGGGGCGACGAATATCTGAATATTTTCCCCTTCTGGGACTGGCGCAAGATTCCGGGCATCACCTCTTATGAGAGCGAAGCTCCCGTGCCCGCCTTTTTCCACTATGGGGCGCATGTGCGGAACAAGACTGCTTTTGTCGGTGGCGTGACGGACGGACAGGCCGGGATGACGGCAATGATCCTGGATCGGGATGGTTTGCAAGCCTATAAATCCTGGATCTTTACCCGTGATTATGTCCTTTGCCTGGGAGCCGGGATTCATTCGGACAGCACTTTGGCGGTTACGACTTCCATCGACCAACGGGTGAAACACGGCGATTTGCTTCGTTATGCCGGCGGCGACTGGTTGCCGGTACAAGGAAAGTATGTTTCTTCCGCGGAAAAACTACGTTTCTTCCATGACAACACTGGGTATATCCTGTTGCAACCCTCCGCATGTGTGGCTGTCTCGGAAAAGCGTTCCGGCCGCTGGTGCGACTTTATGGGTTCGTACGCTCCTAAAACGGTCGAAGGCGAGATCGTCGGTCTATATATCGATCATGGAAAAGAAGATAATGCCGGTTATCAATATCTGATCCTCCCGGCTTCCACTTCCGAAAAAACGGCCGCTTTCCCGGTACAGGATATACGAGTGATCCGTAACGACAAAGCGGTCCAGGCGGTTGCCGCCGGCGACTGTTTTTATGTGACGGCCTATGAACCGCAGAAGTTGGATTTGCAAGAAGACTTGCGGGTCGACATACAGACGCCGGGCATTTATATGTTTCATCGGCATAACGGCAACTGGCAGATCGAAGCGGCCGATCCGACTCATAAACAACCTTTTTTGTCACTCAAAATGAACGGGCAGGATGTAAAGGCCGTCTTCCCTCCCTCGCATGAACCGGGGAAAAGCATTTCTGTGCAGCCCTTTATCAATGCTCCTTCGGTCAAGGGGATCAAAGTGGATGGGAAACGCGACGATTGGAAAATCGCTCCGGCGGTAACTGGGCTGACCGCTCCCTGGGACGGGGCGGAGAAAGACGGGACTGCTTTTTATGTCTGTCACGATAAGAAGAACCTCTATTTCCTGTATGTCGTGTCTGATACGACTTTGGTCTATAATGACGAGAAGACGGAAGCCTCTGTCGGCAATGGCGACCGGATCGAGTTTTTCATGAGCAAAGACCCGGAGATGAAGACCTATTATTGCGCAGAGATCGACCCGCAAGGGAAAGTGATGGATTATGAAGCGCATGCCTATCGTAAGTTCGATTTTAGCTGGGACTTCAAGGACCTGAAGCTGGCAACCTATGTCGGTAAAGATTCCTACCGTGTGGAAGGTTCCATCTCGTTGAAGTCCTTAAAAGCATTAGGGCTGGTTTCTCCTGACGGTGAAATCCGCATGGGGGTTTACCGGGCCGATTATTTCGGGGATGCCGGTGACCGGGTGATCTGGTCGTCCTGGATCGTTCCCGATGCCGCCGAACCGGATTTCCATATTCCGTCTTCTTTGGGGGTATTAAAGCTGGAATAATTAGAAGCCGTTGGCGCAGTTCAGCGCCTTAGGCGGCGCAGTTTAGCGCCTTCGTTGGCGGAGTTTGGCGCCTTCGTTGGCGCTGTTTAGCGCCTTAGGGGGCGCTGGGAATCGACAAGAGCGATTGTTTTGGTAAGAATTCCGTACCTTTGTCACAACTAACATAAAAAAGATATGAATAGAACACTGATAAAAAACGCCACCGTCATCAACGAAGGCCGTACCTTCATCGGTTCGGTACTGATCGAGGGTGATAAGATTGCCGCAGTATATGAAGGAGATGTTCCGGCTTCGGCCGGGGATGCGGCCGTGATCGACGCTACCGGGAAATTCCTGCTTCCCGGCGCTATCGACGACCAGGTGCATTTCCGTGAACCGGGACTGACGCATAAGGGCGATATCGCCAGCGAAAGCCGTGCCGCCGTGGCCGGTGGAGTGACTACCTTCATGGACATGCCGAATACGAAACCTCAGACGACGACCCTTGCCGATCTGGAGTGGAAGTGGCAACGGGGAGCCGAAACGTCGGTCGCCAACTATTCCTTCTTCTTCGGCGGGACGAACGACAATATGGATGAAATCCGTAAACTGGACCGTAGCCGTGTGCCGGGGCTGAAACTCTTCCTCGGTTCTTCCACCGGTAATATGCTGGTCGATAAGAAGGAGAGCCTGGAACGTATTTTCGGCGAAGCCGGAATGCTTATCGCCATCCATGCTGAAAAGGAGGAAGTCATCAAACGGAACATCGCCCACTATACGAGCCTGTACGGTGAAGACCTGGATATCTCCTTCCATAGCAAGATCCGTAGCGAGGAAGCCTGCTATGCCTCCTCGTCCGAAGCTGCCGAACTGGCTGACCGTCTCGGTTCCCGCCTGCATATCCTGCATCTTTCGACGGCAAAGGAACTTTCTTTGCTGAGCAACAAGCTTCCGCTCGGTGAAAAGAAGATCACTGGTGAAGTATGCGTGCATCATCTCTGGTTCCATGAGGACGATTATGAACAGTTCGGAAACCGTATCAAATGGAATCCGTCTATCAAGACGCTGGCAGACCGTACGGCGCTCCGCGAAGCCGTTAACAACAACACGATCGATATCGTGGCGACCGACCATGCCCCGCATCTCCTTTCCGAGAAGGAGGGAAGCTGCCTGAAAGCCGCCTCCGGAGGCCCGCTGATCCAGCATTCGCTCATTGTCATGCTGGAGTTGGCGATGGAGGGCCGTTTCACCTACGAGAAGGTGGTGGAAAAGATGGCGCATATGCCGGCAGAGCTTTTCCGTGTGGATCGCCGCGGCTATATCCGTCCGGGCTATTATGCCGACCTTGTCCTGGTCGATCCGAAAGAAACCTGGACGGTGGCAAAAGAGAACATACTGTATAAATGCGGCTGGTCTCCCTTCGAAGGCTACACATTCCACCATGCCGTCTGGAAAACATTCGTCAACGGGCAACCGGCCTACGACAATGGCCGGGTGAACGATGAGGTGCGCGGGATGGAAGTACGGTATAGTTGAAAATTAAGAATTAAGAATTAAAAATTAAAAATTAAAAGTTGAAAGTTAACTTCGTGTCTTTATCACTTTCATTTTTTAATTTTTAATTTTTAATTTTTAATTTTCAATTGATATTTATCAGCTTGTGTGTCTGCAGGCTGAGACGCCATTGGGGGTGGTGGAGGATATACTCTACCACCTCTTTGGTGTTCCGGCAGGAGCAGGGTTGGAGGAAATGCCAGGTCGCTTTCAAGCCTGCATATTCCGTCAGGTCCTGCCCCGTATAAACCACCTTTACTTCATCGATATGCGCCAGCCGCAAAGGAGCCCCTTTCGGGGAGCAGGTTACCCAGTCGATGCCTTCCGGCAACGGGTTTGTCCCGTTAGTTTCGATGCAGATATATTTCCCCGCACGGTGCAGCAGGTCGATAAACGCCTGGTCGATCCAAAGCGAAGGCTCTCCCCCTGTCAGGATAACGACATTTGAAGGGAAGGCCGAGACTGCCTGTAAAATCTCTTCATCCGACATCGAGGTCCCTTCCTCGTGCCGGGTATCGCAAAAGCTGCATTTCAGGTTGCATCCGGAGAAGCGGACGAAGACGGCAGGCGTTCCCGTATGGAACCCTTCTCCTTGAAGGCTGTAGAATATCTCGTTAATCTTTCTCATAGATCGCCGTGTTTCCTTCTGATTCCTGAACTTCTACTTTATAGCAGGTGGGGAGCTGGTCGCATATCCACCGGGCGATATTCTCGGCCGTCGGGTTAAAAGGGAGCACCTCGTTGAGGTTCCGGTGATCGAACTGATCTTTCACAACCTGCTTGATATGGCTGAAATCGATCACCATACCATCTGCGTTTAATTCTTTGGAACGGCAATGCACAATGATAATCCAGTTGTGACCATGCAGATATTCGCATTTGCTCGGATAGGAAAGCGACAGACTATGGGCTGCCGAAATCTCCATACGTTTGATAACGGTATACATACGATAAAACTGTTTTAGAATGTTATGTCTGCACCTAATGTCACCTCGGTACGTAGTGCAAAATTACAGAAAAATCGGATACTGAAGCGATACTTGATGGGTTGAAATATTAAAAATATCTGTAGCGGTTTGTATGTATTTAAAACAATGCTCCGGGGGGGATCTGTCGTGAAAATGTGTTTTTTTATTGCAGAATAGGAATATTATGTATTAATTTGCTTCATAATCAAAGATATGAGGTGGTTTTGATGTCTCTGAACCGGTATTCCGGCAGCAGTCCAATATTGTTAAAAAATAGAAGAAGCTGCAAATAAGTTTCGATAATCTTAAAAATGTGTTTTATAATATCTTTTTTTATTTGTTCAGTAATTTAAAATGCCTCATCTTTGTAAGCAGATAACCTAAACAATCTTTTTGCCTTAAAGACTAATACCTATTAAAACCTATAAAGAGGACCTTTGAGAAAAGGTCCTCTTTATGATTTTTAGGGGGTTACTCTTCTGTCTCTTCTATTTTTGACGATATTTTCCCGATCGCTTCATTGAGCCTTTCTTCCGGTGGGATCACGTTGAAGTTGCCCCAGAACTTTTCGTCGTAAGCAAATCGGGTTTCCGCAAAGACTGTCCGTGTCGGTAGCGCTTCGCTACGGGCAAAGCGATTTACCCGGTTCGTGTCTATTTTGCAGGTGACCATTTCGAACCAGGTATGCAGCGGGAAAGTTCCGAACAGCTGTTTCCTTTTCTTTATCTTGAAAAAGAGGTCGCCCCGGACATGGTTGATGTAATACTGGCCGTTGTAAGGTTTGTACGTTACGGTATAAATCACCTTTTGGGGAGTGATCTTCAGGTTGCGGCTCTTTTTCTCCACCAGCATCCCGGTAGCCTGTTTGATATGTTTCGGGTTGATTTCGAAGTGGGCGCGGAGCAATGCGTTGTTTTCCGTGTCGATATACAGTTCTCCCCGGTAAAGGGCGGAGCCGATATTTCCTTTTTGCTCGAAATAGATCACATGGGCTAACCGGTCGTCGATCACGGCGATATCGGTAGAGGCATACATATAGGGTTCTATCTTTTCATCCGTCAGAAGAAAGTCGGGCAATTCCTTTATCAAGTCCAGGCTCAGGCTGGCGCTGATTCCCGACTTCATCCGGGCGATGAGCGTGTCTTTTTCCTGTTGGCTGATGATCCGGCGCATTTTGAGCAGTTTGACCTGGTCCGGTGCCGGACCGGGCTTGTAGGCCGATTTGTAAACTTTGAATACGCCCTCCGTCAATCCTACGAATCTATTTTTCCGTTCGATTCCTTCCCGGTAGAAAGTGGTCAGGTAAGCGGGGGATTGCGGGTAATTCTTCCGGATGTTTTCCTTCATGTCGCGAAGCAGGCGGAGCGGGTTGACAATGCGCACCACGACTTCCTGGATCGGGATCACTTTGGCATCGAGCGCGATCACCGTGTTCTGTCCGGCGAGAGGGAAGGCTTCTATCTTGCGGGGTTCGTAGCCCAGGTGGGAGAAGTAGAGCGTGGACCGGCGGAGCGAATCGGGCAGCGTGAGCCGGAATTCCCCGTTTGCGTTGGTGATGCTGCCGATTGAAGTATTAAGGACTCCTATGGTGCCTGCTTCGATCGGTTCATTCGTCTGTTTGTCCTGTAGGATTCCTTTGACAATGAAATGGTGGTCTGTTATTTCTGGAGGAAGGCTATCGGGAAGGGCAACTTGCCCGGCGGATTGCGGCCCGGAGATCAGGATGTGATCGCCTATGACACGTAGGTTCAGCTCTTTGTTTCCTACGATCAGGTAGATTGCCTGCCGGATGGTGTAGTCGCCTTTCGGGATGCGTACCGTTTTTTCATTATCGATCAGCTTGCTGTCATAGATAAAGAGAAAACCGGTCTGCTCCGTTACTTTGTCAAGCAGGCGGTAGACGGTATTTTTTTCTTTGGATAAATGAATCATGCGGGCCAGGACATCATCGCCTCCTCCTGCGCGTAACGGACCTGTCGGAAGCAAAAGCATCCAAAGGCACAGAAAGAGAAGGCGAAAAATCTGAATCATTAGCTTCACTGTATTATAGAAAAACAATCAATTGTAAATTATCAATTGTCAATTGAATAAGAGGATCGTGTTGTCCTGCCGTGTTTTCTTCAGGTCGAGGGCAAGGCAGATCAGTTCAGCCATTGCTTCGGGCGTATCGTTGGAGAAGGTGACGGTAAGCGTCCGGTCCCATAGCTCCGGCGTCGTCTCCAACCGGATATCCGGATTTTGTAGATTGATCACCCGCAGGATATTGCCCAACTTCTCGTCCTTGAACCTGATTCGTTCGGTATAGCGGTCGAACAAGGCCGGGTCGGGCGTCGTGCTCAATTGCAGTCTCCGGGAGAGGAGCGTGACGGTTTCCCCCGCTTTTACGTGGATGTCCTGTCCGTTCTTCTTCAATGTCACTTTTACTTCCCCCCGCTGTACGGACAGTTCGAAAGGAGAGCTACCGTTACTTTTCACATTGAAAGCCGTCCCTAACACTTCGATACGCGTATCTTCGGTTTCGATCACGAACGGCCGCTTGCGGTTACCGGCTATGTCGAATAAGGCATTTCCCTGCAAACTCACTTCCCGCCGGTCGGAAGAGAAATGTTCGGGATACATCAATGAAGCATTTCCTGCCAGATAGACCACGGAACCATCTTCAAGGGTGGTTACCAATGCCGTTGCCGTCTCACTGTTCTGGCGGGTGAGCAGATTCGGGTCCGCATCCTGTCCGGGCCTGCTCAGATAGGCGACAGACACAAGCAGGCAAAGAAGGGCGATGGCGGCTGCCGCTCCTCCTCTCCACGCAAGGCCTCTGAATGGCGAAGCCGGCCCGCCCGAAAGCAGCCCTTCTTCATCCAGGCGTTGGTACAGCGTGTTCCACGCCCGGTCTGTTTTTCTTTTATTTCTTTCTGTTTCAATCATATTTCATGTAAATCTCTAATTCGTCCCGTAGTGTTCGGAGTGCTTTCGTCATTTCGGCCTCGACGGTCTTGACCGACAGGGAGAGGCTGGAAGCGATCTCCGCATATTTCTTTCCTTCAAAGCGATGCATCCGGAATATGCGGAGACGGCGTTCGGGGAGCTTTTCGAGTGTCCGGTTTACCAGGGCTTCCAGTTCCTTGTATTCGATCTGCTCCTGCGGATCGTCCCGCGTGCCGTCTTTGTCCGGGCGGGAGAGGACGGCATCCCGGTAACGGTTGCGTACATCCTGTTGTTCCCAGTACTGGAGGGATTGGTTACGCACGGCTCCATACAAATAGCTCTTTATCGTATGGAACAATTGTAACCGTTCCCTTTCCTTCCAAAACACATAGAATAATTCCTGCACGATCTCTTCCGCGATATCCATTCTCCCGGTTATGCTGGCTGCATACATACAAAGAGGCAGATAATACAGACGGAAAACTTGTTCAAAAGCCTTGACGTCTCCATCTTTGATCTTTGTAAGTATAAGCAGGTCTTTCATGTTTTGTAATTATTCAATGTGCCGATATGCCAATGTTCCGATTGGGAAATGTTGCTAATTTATACATTAATCTATTCATTCGCAAATCGGCAGATTGTTTGATCGGCATATTATTTATGTTGCTTCTTCAGCCTGTTGACGGCATGTTCCAGTGATTCCGTCGGTTCGATGATATTGTAGGAACCCCAGAAATCTTCATCGGCAAAGTTGGAAACCTTGTCCGATAGGGACTGGTTTTGCCTGAATGCCATTTTGTAGGGAATGGTGTTTGCGTTGCTTTCCTTGCCGTCCGTTACGACCATCTCCGAAAGGATGGTGTAATTGGTCGAGAACAATTTGCGTTTCCAGTCGCATTTGAAGCGGACGCCGTTACGGATGTAGCTCAGATATGTCAGCCCGTTGCGATCCTTGTAGTTGACCAGGAACGAGACTTCGACCGGTTTGAACCGTAGCCCGAACGGCTTTTTCCGGAGGATCGCCTGCGTGGCCTTGTTGCGGTCGTTCATGTCGAGGAAGAACTCGGCCCGGGTGAAAGAGAGCCGTTCCTTGTCGATGTATAGTTTTCCGTAATAAAGCGCATACGGCAATATGGCTTGCGGTTCGAAATTGATAACATATTGCGGGCGGTCGTTGATCGTTGTCGCTTCTTCCATCCGGAATTTATAGTAAGGAAGGCTTTCGAGGTCGAGCAAGACATCCGGATTCTTCACCACGTCCACATAGACGGACATGTTAGGACCTCCCAATAGCTTGACAGCCAATGTATCGCTCGCTTTCTGGCTGAGCAGCTTGCGGCCTTTGAATATCTGTACGCGATCGCGGTCTACTCCCTCGTCGTAAGGAGTCTTGTAGATATCGATCACCGCTTCCGAGATGTTGATGTACCGGCGTCCTTTCTGGGCCGTTTCGCGGTAGAACCCGGTCAGGAGGCTATGTTTCGAATTGTAGTTGGCCGGAATCTTCTTTATCGCTTCTTCCACCAGGTAGCGCGGGTCGCGGGCATGGATGATCACTTCGTCGAGCATATTCGTGTAGGGGGTCAGCCATACGGTCTGTTCTTCCACATCCTTGCCGTTGAGTTCTATTTTGCTGTTGAAATATCCGAGGTGCGAAATCTCCACTTCTTTGGCATGGATGGAATCCTTTACCTTGAAGGAAAACTCACCGTCGGCGTTCGTGACCGTGCCGGTCGTACTGCCCGGAATGGAAATATTGACATATTCCAGGCTCTTTTTGCTCTTTTTGTCTTTTACGATACCACTGACCGTGATGTAACCCCCTTCGTCAGCCGAATCCGTTTGCGCCTGCAGAGGAGTGAATCCCGCCAGCAACAGTGTAATGAGCAAGTATCCCCATAATTGTGTATGCATTGCTTTCATATCTCATATAGTTTGATAAGTTAATACTCGTGTCTGTATTACCAAGATGGTTCAGCCGGCAAATACCCTATGCTTCGTCCCGGATTTTTTTATTATGATGGACATAATTTGAAAATTTGACTATTTTTGCGCAGGTTATAGAAGATGAGACGATGACAGAGCAGGAGATCAGAAAATATTTAAGGCAGATCGAAGAAGAGAATTCCCAGACTGCTCTGCGCTGTTTTTATAATCTTTGCTTCGACCGTTTCTTCCGTATAGCCTACTACTACCTGCATACGGAAGAATGGGCGCAGGAGGTCGTCCTCGATGTGTTCCTGAAAATATGGGAACGCCGCGAGTCCTTGCACCATATCGCCAATCTGGAAGATTATTTCTTTATCACGATAAAAAATGCCTCCCTGAACTATCTTGAAAAAGAACAGCGCCGGAAAGACATGGCGGCGGATGCTTTTGACGGTACGCTCCTATCCGGCGAATCACCTGAAGACATCCTGGTTAGTGAGGAACTTTTCGCCCACTATGTCAAGGCCCTCGACCGCCTGCCGGAACGATGCCGTGAAATATTTATCCGTGTACGCGAGGAAAAACAGTCCTACGCCGAAGTCGCGAAAGACTTGGGCATAAGCGTCAATACGGTCGACGTACAGTTGCAGAAAGCGACCGGGAGGTTGCGGGACATGTTGGCGCGTTATATAAGCGGAACCGAAAAATGAATACCTTTTCCGTCCGATTTAACAAGGGAATGAGATGAAAGATATGGATAAATTCATCGCGCAACAGCGTCTTCTCTATCCGGCCGAAGTTCTTGTAGTTATTGTACGGTTTCTCAAAATACCCGTTGGTCCAAATCGAAACAGTAGTGCATGAAATTTGGTTTTCTACCCCGTTTATTTCAAATTTCTATTGCGGGTAATATTTTTTAAGAAACCTTCAAAAGTATAAGGTGCTGGATGACAGATAAATATCAATATCGCTCTTTTAAGGGATGTTATTGTATAATTTAACATTTCAAATAAAGGATGTGCCATCATTTCTTCTGATTATCAAACGAGGTCTTGTCCCCATGAAATATCGGTGAACCTATTCTTTTCCATATGCACTGCAGCGTTTCTTTCTTCCAAAGCATCTTATCGTAAATAGGGATTATCGGACGATGAAGCGGTCCGGATCGTTAAAGTATATATAAATGCTTGGAAACTATTTGGAAACAGCTATATTTGTCAATAAAATGGATGGTTTTTATTAATGAGGCAGAAAGGGTATTAAACTTACCCCCTTGTATTTAGTCTAAAGAGTAGAAAAATTATAAAGTAGAGGAGAAACGAATATGAAACCCATGAAATTAACGTCTTTGATGGTGATGCTTCTGGTTGGCTTCAGTGCCGCAGCCCAGGAGGAGTTCTTTGATGATGTGTATTTCTCTTCCAGCAAAAAAGATAAAAAAGAAAAAACAGAAGAGAAGGTTATACAGCCTAAAGAGAAAGTGGAACGCACGGCAATAGCTTCTACATACAGCACCAGCAAAAGAAAAAGCGCTGTGTCTGATGAAGAACGCGATGTAGATGAATATAACCGCCGCTATACTTCGGTCGACGTGGAAGAACCGTATGACGAAGAATCGGACGGTGAGGTCCTGGCCGAATATAACGACGATATGGATAATGAAGCAACGGTCGCTTCCGGTTCTAAAAAGGAACGCCGTTCGGATACGGAATATACCGAGCGTATCATCCGTTACCATTCACCGAGCAAGATTACGATTGCCGGAGCAGACCAGGTCGATCTGTATCTGAGTGACGGGTATTACGGGTATGGCTACGATACGGACTATTCCAACGGCAATGCCAACGTAAGTGTCAATGTGAACATCGGCAACGGCTGGGGCGGTTACTATGATCCGTGGTACAGCGGATGGTATGGTGGCTGGTACGGCGGTTGGTATGATCCCTGGATCTATAGCCCGGCCCGCTATTGGGGCTACGGTCCGTCCTTCGGCTTCGGCTGGGGTTGGGGCGGCTTCTATGCCGGCTACTGGGGCCCGTCTTGGGGCTGGGGGCCTGGTTACTGGGGACCTGGTTACTGGGGACCCGGTTATTGGGGCGGTGGATATTGGGGTGGCTCTTGGGGGCATCATCACCATCATGCAACACCGTATTATCGTACTAATGCAGGTCGTTCAACTTCTTATGCAAATAGTTATAGAGGTAGCGGAGGTAGAAATGGTAGTTCGACTTATAGGCAGTCTTCGCGTGATAGATACAATAATGGCTCAGCCACTTCTTTGAGAGGAGATGGAAGCACTTCTGTTGTCAGTAACAGAAGCAATCGATCTGGTCGCCCTTCTGCTTCACAGGGTACAACTATCCGAAATGAAAGTATTACAGCGCGTCCATCCTCTTCCAGTAGCTCGGCAAGAACACGTGTAAGCCGTCGGAATGATGCTAATACAATTGGATCATCTTCATCTTCACGTATTTCTTCTCGCTCATCATCTTCTAATTCTTCAAACCGTCAGTACACAGCTCCGGCAAGAAGTAATAATAGAAGTAGTTTTGATAATAGTAGTACTCGTTCTTCTCAGTCAAGAAGCCAGAGCACTTATACACCTTCAAGAAGTAGTAGTTCCGGTTCTTCTTACAGTGGTGGCGGTGGCCGTTCTGGTGGTGGTGGCGGTAGCGGCAGAAGCGGTGGTGGCCGTCGGTAACGAGTTGTTTGTAATATAAAATATTGAGGGGCAGATTTCTGCCCCTTTATCAATAAAAGGTATTAGTAAAAGAAAAAAGTGATGAATAGAATAGCATGCTTATTAGTTTCAGCATTCCTGTTAAGTGGTGGTGCTGCGTTTGCGCAAGGCGAGTTGGATGCCTATAGGTATTCTCAAACCGATTTAAATGGTACTGCCCGCTATTTGAGTATGGGAGGTGCTTTTGGTGCATTGGGGGGGGATATTTCTGCAATGTCTTCCAATCCGGCCGGCCTGGGAATCTATCGTAGCTCGGAAGTGGTTACAACATTGAGTTTGTCATCGATCAAAACGAAATCCGACTGGAATGGTTCAAAGGCTGATGGCAGTAAAACAAAGTTTAATTTTGATAATATCGCCTATGTAGGATATTTTCCCACAGGAAATGATGAAGGGGTAATAGGGTGGAATGTTGGCTTCTCTTATAATCGAGTAAAGAACTTCAATCGTAATTATCGTTTATCCGGTACTCAAAATTTTTCGTTAGCTGACTATGCTGCAGCTAAGGCTTCTTATGTTGGAACTGATAATAATGGTGGCTGGTTTGGTGTTAAAGAAAATGATATGCCTCCATTTAATCAGATTAATAGTGAATCAATTGCAGCATATAATGATTTAGGAGGAGTTTGGTTACCAGGGTTAGCTTATCAATCAGGAATGATTGGAGCAAATAAAAAGGATGCAAATGATGATATGTATCATTCAACTTTTGCAGAGTGGGATGAGGCGAATCAGACGTGGTATCCTGATAGTCGACCGGATCTTTCTTCATTGGAAGTCAGTGAAAGAGGGGCTATTGACCAATATGATTTTTCGTTTGCTACAAATATTTCAAATAAGTTTTTTTTAGGTGCTACTATTTCTGTAACTGATTTGAATTATCGGATGTCTTCTGAATATACAGAAGAATATTATTATACAGATGGTTCTATAGATCATTTGTTTTGGGATAATGAGTTAAGAACCGATGGTACTGGGTATTCATTTAATATAGGAGCAATTATTCGTCCTTCTGATTACCTGCGTTTAGGTGTCGCTTATAATTCTCCTATTTGGTATAAGTTGACAGATTCTTATTTTGGAAGTGCAGAAACGCTTAATGGAAATTTTGATCCAGCAAAAGCAAATGGTGCAACTCCAAGTAATCCGAATCCTTATACAATGTATAAACTTCGTACTGCGGATAAGTGGATTTTTAGTGTTGCTGGTATTATTGGACAAACCGCTTTGATTAGTTTGGATTATGAATTAGGAAATTATAGCTTTATGAAGCTTTCCGACCAGGATGGATATGAATATACAGATATAAATAAAGATTTAATTAAAAAAGATTTTGGTTATGCTCATACGATAAAGCTTGGAACTGAGATAAAAATAACTCCTCAATTCGCTATTCGTGCCGGTGCTAACTGGCGGACAAGTCCGATGAAAAAGGAGTTTAGAGAAGGGGCTTTCGAGGTATTTCCGGCAGGAACAGTTGCCCATTATACCTTGGATAAAGGAACAACTTCGTATTCCGTAGGTTTTGGATATCGTTTTACTCCTAATTTTTATATGGATTTGGCTTGTGTATATCGTCAATATAAGGAAGATGCTTATACGTTTTCTAAAGTTATTATAGAAGATAATAATGGTTTTCACACGCTTGTCGATTCAGAAGCAATCGGGCTGAAAACAAATACTACCCAAGTTGCCCTTACGTTAGGTTATAAGTTTTAACTAATATAGATTATATAATTCATCCTCTATCCGTGTAACTTATTTACGGGTAGAGGTTTTTTTTTGAAAAAACAAACAAAAAATTTGTTTATATGAATGTATTGTATTAATATTGGAGTGTTGATTTATTATTTTTCTGTACAGAGAGTGAATATATCTTAGATCCTTACATTTCTTCCTAAACCTTTGTGTTTTTATCAGAATTTGCCTGATGGAACCAACCTTTTATAAAGAAGTGCTTCTATTTGTTTTTAACTACGTTGTTTTTATGTTTTTTTATTTAAATCTGAATGTTATGGAAATATTAAGTAAGCTATTGGCATGTTTATTAGTATGTAACATGCTCTTTTCATTGTCGTGTCGTGATGAAATAATTCCAGAAAAAGACTCACTTAATAATTTGTGTAAGATCAAAAGAACCATTATTTTTGTCTTATTCTAAAACTGAAGGGAATGTCCGTAGATGCAGTAAAACAAGAACTGTTGGCGAAGTTGAAGCAAGAGCATTGTTTCTGGTCGTACAATGAAAGCTCGGTCAATGAGGTTTCGGATGAAATATTGATAGAGAAAACTTTGTTGCACTTGGATTTGGAAGAAATCAACCAGCTGTTTCAGATATTTTCATTCAAGAAGATAAAACAAGTGTGGCTGGACTATCTTATTCCTCAAGAGGAATATCTTTATACGTTGAACCGCTTTTTTGCTTGGTATTACTTTAAAGTAAAGAAACCGGATGCCTATATCAAATCTATGGCTACTCGCCAGAGTGAAGATTTGGACTTTATGAAGTGGCGTACTTGTAAAACGGAGAAGATGGAAGTCATGTTACGGCGAAGTTATTTCCGTGATTATTATGATATCTTTTCTATTTTGAAAAGTGGTATGTCTATAAATGATTTAATTTCTTTGGCTTTAAGTTATTCCGGGCATAAGTTGAAATCTAAAAATTTGTTGGCTATGCTTACTAATAGCAATCGTTTCACAAGAGATGCCGGATTTGATCAATTGCAACCAGTTTATTCTGTTACTGCACAAGAGATAGAAGAATTTATCAAATCCAGCCTGTTGTGAATGGCGACTTTGTTCGTAAAAGCCCCCTGTTCGTACATAAAACGTACGGGCAGGGGGCTTTTTTGCTTAAAAATAAAGGAAATGTTTGCCTATTTAAAATACTTTTCGTTCTTTTGCCTTTGTAAATATAAATAATAGTATTGTCTAACAATTTTAAACATCGTTGCCTATAGCATAAACATTACTCAAGAAAAAACTAAAAATATAGAAGTAATGAAGACTTTAAGAATGATGACTGACGAAGAGTTGGTTGTTCTTTATGCAGAAGGTAATAATGCTGCTTTCGATGTATTGTTGAATCGTTATAAAAGTAGCATACACTCCTACATTTACTTTATAGTTCATAACAAAGATCTCACAGAAGATATCTTTCAGGAGACTTTTGTCAAGGTGATTATGACTATTAAACAAGGCCGTTATACCGAAAACGGTAAGTTTAAGGCATGGATTACCCGCATTGCTCATAACCTGATTATCGACAACTTCCGCCAGGAACGTAGCGAAAATACGGTTTCAAACGATGAGGTGGAAGTGGATCTTTTCAATAATATCAAACTTTGTGACGGTACGATCGAAGATAACATCGTACGCCATCAGGTATTGTCCGATGTGAAAAAGTTGGTGAAGCATCTGCCCGACAGCCAACGCGAAGTATTGGAAATGCGTTATTATCAGGATCTCAGTTTTAAAGAAATTGCCGATATTACCGGTGTGAGCATCAATACGGCTCTGGGGCGTATGCGCTATGCGATCTTGAATATGCGCCGTATGGCGGAAGAAAACAGTATCGAGCTGTCGATGGCCTGATCGTAAAAAATGAAAATTTATTTTCTTGTCATACAATAAGGAGAAAGCCTTCCCGTTTTATTATCAAACAAGATAAAAAACGAGCTGCCTATGAAGAGACTTTCTACTCAATGTATGAATGAAATAGAAAATAAAACAGACAGGAACCGAAAAGAAAGGAAAACAACGCCGCGTCGGCAAACACTTGATTTCCTTACTCAATTTGCGAGGGTTTATCATTCAGAACCCGCTTTACGCACGGAATTCTGTGGTTTGGTAATGAACTAAGAAATTTGGAAAGAGGATGCCTTTACTGGTATTCTCTTTCTTTTTTCATACCTTTGCAGAAAAGCAAAAAGAGTATGAAACATAAAATAGCACCTTCTCTGTTGGCTGCCGATTTTCTGAACCTGCAGCGGGAAGTGGAAATGATCAATAAGAGTGATGCCGATTGGTTGCATCTGGATATCATGGATGGGGTGTTCGTCCCTAATATATCGTTTGGCTTTCCGGTTCTGGAAGCGTTGAAACCGATCTGCAAGAAACCGATGGATGTACATCTGATGATCGTGGAGCCGCAAAAGTTCATTCCGGAAGTGGCGGCTACGGGCGCCTATATGATGAATGTGCATTATGAGGCCTGTACGCATCTTCACCGTACGGTGGCGGCGATCAAAGAGACGGGGATGAAGGCGGCTGTCACATTGAATCCGCATACGCCGATATCCCTGTTGGAAGATATCTTGCAGGATTTGGATATGGTGTTGCTCATGTCGGTGAATCCGGGGTATGGCGGACAGAAATTTATCGAACATTCGATAGATAAAACGGCTCGTCTGAAAGATATGATCCTGGCAAAAGGATTGAACACCTTGATCGAAGTCGATGGCGGGGTGAATATGCAGACTGCAAAACCTTTGCTTGAAGTGGGTGCAGACGTGCTGGTTGCCGGCAGCTTTGTTTTCCGTTCTCCTGATCCGTTGAAGACGATCCGGGAACTGAAAGAATTATGATAAAAGAATTACAGATCCGTCCATTTGCCCGTCCGCTGCTTGTCTGGATCACGGGGATTATGTTGCAGACCGTTTTTTCGTGTTGTATTTATTCTTGGGTATTATTATTGCTGCCTGTTATAGCACTTGCCACAGCCGGTCTTACCTTGAGAGGGCGGGAATATTTTTGTTATGAAACCCGTTGGCTGTGGGGAGCGGTTTTTTTGTCCCTGTTGCTTTTCCTTTCGATACAAAAGACTGCTTATTCGCAGTCTGAATCTGTATCGGAACATCCGGTTTCCGGCCTTTCCCGTTGGACCCGGGAAGAACAGCAGCGATTATTGGAACCGATCGCAAAACTGAATCTGACCGATGAAGAAAAATCCGTACTGGCCACTATTACCGTGGGTTACCGGCAAGCCATGAGCCGGGAAGTGAGAGACCGCTTTTCAGCTACAGGGGTAGCGCATGTTTTGGCCGTAAGCGGCTTTCATGTGGCAATCGTCTGTGGATTTTTGTCTTTTCTTCTTTCTTTTCTCCCCCGGAACGGGCTTGGCAAGTGGGTCCGGTATCTGTCGACCATTGCGTTGTTGTGGGCTTTCGTTGCGGTGACAGGGTGTGCCGCCTCGGCTGTCCGGGCAGGATTAATGCTGACTTTGTTTCTGACGGGACTTGTCTTGGGGAGGATGACGGAACGGTATAATATTCTGGCGGCTTCGGCTTTCGGCATGTTGGTTTATGAACCGCTTTTTCTGTTCGACATCGGTTTTCAACTAAGCTATTTGGCCGTGTTTTCCATTTTGTATTTTCAGCCCCGGTTACAATATTTGATAGAAATCCGCAATCCCCTTTTTCTGACTCCGTGGAGATGGATCACCGTAACGCTGTCGGCACAAATCGGCACGACGTTCCTCTGTCTTTATTATTTCGGGCGATTTTCAACCGTCTTTTTGTTGACGAATCTGCCACTTACCTTGTTGGCGACGCTGTTGGTGCCTGTATGCCTGGTCTGGATGTTGCTGCCGGCAGGTTTTCCGGGTGCTGAGTGGTTGCAGGTTGTTGTGGAATGGCTCGCGCATCGTTTGCTCTGGATCGTAGATTCTTTTAGCCGGGTGCCGGGAGCGTTTTTTTCTTTCCGGTTCGATTTCCTAATGATGCTGGTGGCGTATGGAATGCTTTTGTCCACCTTATTGTATGGCCATACCGGGCGTTCGCGCTATCTGTTTGTCACGCTGTTTTTGTTGTTAATTATACTCCTTGTCCGGGTGATTGAGAATTTAAAGCTGTGCGGAATCTAAAAAAAGTAGTACCTTTGTCACTGAAAATAAGAGAATATATGATTACGAAAATCATTCACGAAGAGAAAATTCAGAAAGCCAAGAAGTACGTCGAGAAAGGCGAAAGTTTTGTAATAGTGACACACGTTACCCCTGACGGGGATGCTATAGGTTCCGCATTGGGACTGTACCATTTTTTGACAGCCTATGGAAAAGATAATGTGGCGGTAGTGGTTCCCAACGATTTTCCCCAGTTCTATAAATGGATGCCGGGTCATAAGGAAATCGTCATTCATGAGAAATATCCTGATTTTGCCGAGCAGTTGATCCGGGATGCGGATGTCATATTCTGCCTCGATTTCAACGAACCCAAGCGTATCGAGAAACTGGCTCCGGCTGTTGTGGCGGCAGAGGGGCGTAGGGTGATGATCGACCATCATCTGAATCCGGCCGATTTTTGCCGGGTTACGATGTCATATCCTGAAATGTCGTCTACGAGCGAGATGGTTTTCCGTTTCATCTGCCGCATGGGGATGTTCGACCTGATCAATAAGGATTGTGCCGCTTGTATCTATACGGGCATGATGACGGATACCGGTTCGTTTACCTACAACTCGAATAAGCCGGAGATTTATACGATCATAAGCGAACTGATCAAGAAAGGCATCGATAAGGATTTGATCTACCGGAAAGTGAACCAGGTCTATTCGGAAAGCCGTTTGCGCATGATGGGATACGTCTTGTATGAAAAGATGAAGGTTTATCCGGAGCAAAACGCCGCTCTGATCACGCTTTCGTTGGAAGAGATGAACCGTTTCCATTATGTGACAGGCGATACGGAGGGATTTGTCAACCTGCCGTTGAGCATCGAGAATGTGGCTTTCAGTGTCTTTATCCGCGAAGATAAGGATTATGTGAAGATCTCGCTTCGGTCTGTCGGAGATTTTCCCTGCAACCAGTTTGCAAGCCGGTATTTCAATGGCGGCGGACATAAAAATGCTTCGGGTGGAGAATTCCATGGTTCATTGGCCGATGCTGTTGCCGTGTTTGAGGAGGGTTTAAGGGGATTTAATCCTAATAAAACAGAAGATTTAAACAAACATGCCTGAGATATGGCTGAGATTATATACATTTGCCATTCATTTACAATAAATACGTAACAGATGAAGAGAGGTTTTTATATCCTGTTGATTATGTGCACTGCCATAATGGTGGTGTCGTGTGACAAGACAAAGTCATACACTGATATGTTGAAGGCCCAAAGAAAAGCGATCGAGCGTTTGCAGGTTGATAGCGGATTCGTCTTTTTAGATGAATTTCCTAAGGACAGTATTTTTAAGGAAAATGAATTTGTTGAGTTGGATAATGGTGTTTATCTGAATATCGTCAA
Organism: Parabacteroides sp.; assembly: GCF_977054455.1. Classification (NCBI taxonomy): domain Bacteria; kingdom Pseudomonadati; phylum Bacteroidota; class Bacteroidia; order Bacteroidales; family Tannerellaceae; genus Parabacteroides; species Parabacteroides sp. The sequence goes on from NZ_CDRTCT010000021.1 coordinate 78,910, forward strand.
TAGAGGAAACAGCGAACGTGCGGTGTTGGGACAAACGGCGATCCGTTCCCGTTTTATTGCTCAGATGTTTATGGAAAATAGCAGCATGGGAACCGGTACTGTCAACCTGCTCGGGCCGCATTCTAACGGAACGTCTCCAGTTGAGTTCAGGTATGGTTATTACACCAGCCTTTATCCGGATATGGATTATTATTATGATATATTTATTTGCGAAGGTTTAGGTGCCGGACTTCCTTATGTGGGAGACAGCGCGGTTGTCAAACTGATCGTTCCGTTTAAACTGATGAGCAGTGATTTCCAGAGTACGGGAACTCCTGTCTTTTTTGAGAAAGTGAAATATACTTTTATAAAATAAATCTAACTAAATGACACTGATTAAATCTATTTCTGGTATCCGTGGGACAATAGGCGGAAACCCGGAAGACGGGCTCAATCCGTTGGCTATTGTCAAGTTTGTGGCCGCTTATGCTACATTCATTAAGAAAAACACGAAGGTGACAACAAACAAGATCGTGGTAGGCCGTGATGCACGTATCTCCGGTCCGATGGTTAAACAAGTCGTTCTCGGTACGCTTACCGGAATGGGCTTTGATGTGGTAGACATCGATCTGGCTACTACCCCGACCACAGAGTTGGCCGTTGCCTGGGAAGAAGCTTGTGGCGGTATCATTTTGACTGCCAGCCATAATCCGAAACAATGGAATGCCTTGAAGTTACTGAACGAACGGGGTGAATTCCTGAACGCTGCCGAAGGCGCCGAGGTACTGAAGATAGCGGCTGAAGAAAGTTTTGTATTCGTCGATGTCGACAATTTAGGAAAAGTCTATCTCAACAATACCTACAACCAAAAGCACATCGAGAGTGTATTGAAGCTGGATTTGGTGGATGTCGAGGCTATCAAGGCCGCTAATTTCCGTGTCGCTATCGACTGTGTAAACTCGGTAGGCGGTGTCGTTATTCCCGAATTGCTTTCTGCTCTGGGGGTAAAGGAAATTTTCAAGCTGCATTGTGCTCCTCACGGTAACTTTGCACACAATCCGGAGCCGATCCCTGAAAACCTGACGGAGATCTCCGACTTGATGAAGCATGCCAAAGCCGATGTCGGTTTTGTCGTAGACCCTGACGTAGACCGTTTGGCTATTATCTGCGAAGACGGGGAGATGTTCGGCGAAGAATATACATTGGTGGCTGTCAGCGACTATGTTTTGAGCCATACACCGGGCAATACGGTTAGCAACCTGAGTTCAAGCCGTGCTCTGCGTGACGTAACCCGTGCTCACGGTTGTGAGTATAACGCGGCAGCAGTGGGCGAAGTGAATGTCGTGACGAAGATGAAGGATACTAACGCCATCATCGGTGGTGAAGGCAATGGCGGTGTGATCTATCCGGCCAGCCATTACGGTCGTGATGCTTTGGTGGGCATCGCCCTGTTCCTGACTCATCTGGCAAAGAAACAGATGAAGACAAGCGAATTGCGTGCTTCCTATCCTCCGTACTTCATTTCGAAGAAGAAAGTGGAACTGACTCCGGATATCGATGTGGATGCTATCCTGGCAAAGGTGAAAGAGAGATTCGCCCAGTACGATATCACCGATATCGACGGTGTGAAGATCGACTTCCCTGAAAAATGGGTTCATCTGCGTAAGAGCAATACGGAACCGATTATCCGTATTTATTCCGAAGCCCACACGATGCAGGAAGCTGAAGAAATTGGTGACGAGCTGATTCAGATCATTCGTGATATGTGTAAATAATCTTCATCGAGATAAAAAGAAAAGAGGTTATGCTTGATTGCATAGCCTCTTTTTTTGTCTTTTCATAACACCGGTGTTATGAAATCTTTGTTTTCCTTTTTAATGGTGGAACAACCGTATGCCTGTGAATGCCATTGCGATGCCGTATTTGTCACATGTGTCGATCACATGGTCGTCACGGACGGAACCGCCTGCCTGTGCGATATAATCCACGCCGCTCTTATGCGCCCGTTCGATATTGTCGCCGAAGGGGAAGAAGGCATCGGAACCCAATGAAACGCCTTTCAGCGTGTCCAGCCAGGCACGTTTTTCTTCTCGTGTCAGGACTTCCGGTTTTTCAGTGAAGAACTGCTGCCAGATGCCGTCGGCCAAAACATCTTCATGGTCGTCGCTGATGTAGACGTCGATCGTGTTGTCGCGGTCTGCACGGCGGATCTTCTCGATCCAGGGCAGGTTCATTACTTTCGGATGCTGGCGCAAGTACCAGATGTCCGCTTTGTTGCCTGCCAGACGGGTACAGTGGATACGGCTTTGTTGGCCGGCACCGATACCGATGGCCTGTCCGTCCTTGACGTAGCAGACGGAGTTGCTTTGTGTATATTTCAGCGTGATAAGAGCGATGATCAGGTCGCGCTTCGCTTCGTCCGGGAAGTTTTTGTTCTGGGTCGGGATGTTGGTCAGCAGGCTTTCGTCCAGCTTGATCTCGTTACGTCCCTGTTCGAATGTGATACCGAAAACATCTTTGTGCTCGATGGGGGCTGGGCGATAAGCCGGATCGATCTTGATGACATTGTAAGTGCCTTTCCGTTTATTCTTCAGGATTTCGAGTGCTTCCGGCGTATAGTCGGGAGCAATGACGCCGTCGGAAACTTCGCGGTTGATGAGACGTGCAGTCGCTTCATCGCATGTGTCGCTGAGTGCGATGAAGTCACCGTAAGACGACATGCGGTCGGCACCGCGGGCGCGGGCATAGGCGGTTGCAAGAGGAGTGAGCGGAAGGTCGTCCACAAAATAGATCTTTTTCAACGTGTCACTCATTTCGATTCCCACGGCGGCTCCTGCCGGACTTACGTGCTTGAAGGAAGCGGCGGCAGGCAGTCCGGTTGCTTCTTTCAGTTCCTTTACCAATTGCCAACTATTGAAGGCATCCAGGAAGTTGATATATCCGGGACGTCCGTTCAAGACTTCTATGGGCAGTTCCCCTTGCTGCATGAAAATGCGCGACGGCTTCTGGTTGGGGTTGCAGCCGTACTTGAGTTCTAATTCTTTTGCCATTGTTTTATGCTTTAGTGTTTTGCAGTTTACATGAATAACCGTTTGTATTCCCCTTCGAAGTTGGGCGTGAAAACTCCTTTTCCCATATTTTCGAGGATTTCGGCAGAGGACCAGAAACGTCCGCCGTCCAGTTCGGAAGGGTCGGGGGTGACCGGACCCTCGTAAGTGGTGCGGTAGGTATTGACCAACTCTTTTTCTATGGCCGATTCGAATACATAACGGGTGATGAATCGCGGGACGAAATCTGTTATCCCTAATTCTTCCCGTACTTCCCGGCGAAGGGCTTCTTCGACCGTCTCTCCGTAGTCGATATGGCCTCCCACGGCCGTATCCCATTTACCGGGTTGGATATCTTTGTTCATCGAACGCTTTTGCAGGTAGAGATCGCCCGCTTCATTGAAAATATGCAGGTGCACTACTGGATGTAACATCTTCGATCCGCTATGGCACTCTTTGCGCGTCGCCTTCCCTATCGTCTCTCCCTCCTCATTCACCAAAGGAAACCATTCTTCTTTCATTGATTTTTGATTTTGAGAACAAAGATAGAGAAATAAGGTTATCATTGCCAACAAATATATGATATATGGAGCAGGAAGATTTAAATAAGGAGCCTAATCGTTTGCAGGAACCAATGGTTGAGAGTATCATGCGAGACAATCAATTACAAATATTGACTGTCTGGGATAATTGAATGAATCCGGACACATTAAATCGTATTATTTCCCAATCCCGCTAATTACCTTTATCAATTCCTCATCCGATAGTCCGTCGCCGTATGTGGCGTAGTCCATGCGGAAGGTGCAACCATTCTTATATTCGGAACAGCCGTAAGCGGTTTTGCCACGCAGGATGCCGCCTTTTTTGCAGATAGGGCATACCGGCTTTGCGGGAGCGGTTGTTTCTTCCGGCTGACCGGCAGTCTTTTCTTTTTTGGCACGCGGCTTGCGCGGTTTCTTTTCTTTCGGTTCTTTTTCGGCTTGGGGCTTTTCCGGAGCAGCCTGCTCGATCGTGATGGTGCGTCCGGTCTGGTCGGAGAGGACGTTGATCACTACCTGATGGACCATCTGCTTGAGTTCTTCCAAAAAAGTACGGGCTTCATAAGTGCCCCGTTCGATCTGCCGGAGTTTCTTTTCCCAGAGACCGGTCAGTTCAGCGCTTTTCAACAGCTCTTCCTGTATCGTGCCGATGAGTTCCACACCGGTAGCCGTGGGGAAGAGATTCTTACGTTCCTTGCGGATATAATTACGTTTGAACAACGTCTCGATGATGGCGGCACGGGTGGAAGGACGGCCTATGCCGTTTTCCTTCAATGCGTCTCGCAATTCGTCATTGTCCACGAGTTTACCCGCGGTTTCCATGGCGCGGAGCAATGTCGCTTCGGTGTAAGGTTTGGGCGGCTGTGTCCATTTTTCGCCTAATGTCGGTTTGTGGGGGCCGCTTTCTCCTTTTACGAAATCCGGCAGTACGCCTTCTTCGTCTGAAGGTTCGGCATCCGGATCCTTTTGTTCGGCACCGAACACGATGCGCCATCCCGGTTTCAGAATCTGTTTGCCTGTTACTTTGAAATCGACTTTGCCGACTTTACCCAGTACCGTAGTTGTCGAGATTTCGCAATCCGGATAGAAAGCCGCGATGAAACGGCGGGCCACCAGGTCGTACACTTTCCGTTCGTTGTCTGTCAGGTTACGTGCCGGTACGCCGGTCGGGATGATGGCATGGTGGTCCGTCACCTTCGAGTTGTCGAATACACGTTTGTCTTTCCGGATCTTTGCCTTCAGCAATGGAGCTGTCAGATCGGCATAGTCGACCAAGCCGCTAAGCGTGTTGGGAACTTTCGGATAAATGTCGTCACTCAGGAAAGTGGTATCGACACGCGGGTAGGTCGTCACCTTCTTTTCGTATAGCGACTGGATCAACTTCAACGTCTCGTCTGCCGTGAAAGCAAATTTCTTATTGCATTCCACCTGCAACGAAGTCAGGTCGAAAAGGCGGGGAGCATATTCCTTACCCTTCTTTTCAGATATGTCGGTGACGATGAAATCCTCTTGCCGGACTATTTCCAGGAAGGCTTCCCCTTCTTCTTTCTTCGTGAATTTGCCTTTGGTGGCCGAGAAGGTCGTATTTCGGTAAACTGTCTTCAGTTCCCAATAGGGTTCCGGCTTGAAGTTGTCTATTTCAGCTTGCCGGTTTACGATAAGTGCAAGGGTAGGCGTCTGCACCCGTCCGATAGAGAGCACTTGTCGGTTTTGTCCGTAGCGGAGCGTGTAAAGGCGTGTCGCGTTCATCCCTAACAGCCAGTCACCGATGGCGCGGGAAAGACCGGCCTCATACAACTTGGTGAAATCGGACTGTTCTTTCAAGTGTTGGAAACCTTCGCGGATCGCTTCTTCGGTCAACGAAGATATCCACAGGCGGTAGACCGGGCATTTGCAACCGGCCTTTTGCATGACCCAACGCTGGATCAGTTCTCCTTCCTGGCCGGCATCCCCGCAGTTGATGACCATTTCGGCGTTCTGCATCAGCTCTTCGATCGTTTTGAATTGCTGTTCGTATGTGGGGTTGCTGATCAGCTTGATCCCGAACCGGGGCGGGATCATCGGGAGGGAAGCCAGGCTCCATCGTTTCCAGTTGTCCGAATAATCGTTGGGTTCTTTAAGAGTGCACAGATGACCGAAAGTCCAGGTTACCTGATACCCGTTTCCTTCAATATACCCGTTCATCTTTTTTGTTGCCCCGAGAACTTCTGCAATTTCGCGTGCTACACTGGGCTTTTCAGCTATACATACCTTCATCCGTAAAACACTCTTTTTTGAAATAAGCATACAAAAGTACGTTTTCCCGGTGACTTTCCGAAATCATCTGTATGATTTTACCTTGTCTTCGTTATCTTTGGTCCCGTATCCGGCCTGCTGACCGGATGCGTGAAAACTGATAATCTGACCTCCGATCAGGAGGCAGGTGTTTATTCGATATTCTTCCTGATTTTTGTCAGGTATTCCTTCATCCCTTCCGAATCCTTGTCTTTGATGATGCCCTGCAAGATGTCCAGTTCTTCCTGGATGCGTGCGATCTGATGAGGCGTACGCGGGTTGAAAAGGATTTCCGTCAAGAGATAATCATCTTCTGAAAGAAGACCTCTGGCGATCTTCATATGACGTTTGAAGGTTGTACCCGGAGCATCCTGGTGCTTCATCGTGGCAGCGAATACCATTGTAGATGCAAACGGAATTCCGAGCGAGTAGGCCACGACTTTGTCATGTTCCTCGAAAGTATATTCGCAGATATGCAGGCGCAGGCTGGAATAGATATCTTTGAAGAATATTTTCCCCAGATGATCCCCTTCGGAGATAATGATCGTATTCTCTTTTTCCAGTTGTCCCAGGTTTGCGAATGTCGGGCCAAACATCGGGTGGGTGGAAACATACGGGAAACCGCATGTCTCGTAAAATTCCTTCAGATGCGTCTTGACCGATGCGATATCCGAGATGATGCAGTAGGGTTGCAGGTAAGGCATGACATTCTTGAACGCTTCGATCGTATAGCTTAATGTCACGCAGTTGATGACTAATTCAGGTTTGAACTCGGCTACTTCTTCCGGCTTCTGCAGGCGAAGGGCGTTATAAATGAAACGCATCCGCTTCGGATCGTTTTCAAGCACGGCTACTTCATGTTCAAAACTAAGCAAATCGGTGAAGAAAGATCCCATCTTCCCTGCACCTAATATCAGTATTTTCATTATTAATAATTTTTCAATGTGATAATGTGCCAATAATAACGTGCCAATGTGCCAATGAAACATGCCTTCTGATTGACACATTGGCAAATTATTATTATTATTCATTCATGATGATCATCTGTTGGCGTACGGATTCTTCATGGATTTCTTTCAGGATTTCTTTTACAAAGTCCGTGTTCAGTTCCATCTGTTCACCCATATTGGAACGCTTTTCCAGAATCTCGCTGTATCGCGGTGATTGCAGGATCGGCATATTGTGTTCTTTTTTATACACGCCGATCTCGCGGGAGATACGCATACGTTTAGCCAGCAACTCCAATAATTGTTCGTCGATACCGTCTATCTGGCGACGGAGTTCGGCCAGGTTTTCCGTTGTCTGGTTGGAGTCGCGGATAACCAGTAAATTCAGAACGTAATCCAATACATCCGGCGTGATCTGCTGTGAAGCGTCGCTCCAGGCGCAATCCGGGTTACAATGCGATTCGATGATCAAACCGTCGAAACTCAAGTCCATAGCCTGCTGGCAAAGAGGTGCGACCAGTTCGCGTTTGCCTCCGATATGGCTCGGATCGCAGAAGATCGGCAGGTTCGGCATGCGGCGGCGAAGCTCGATAGGAATATGCCAGAGCGGTAGGTTACGGTACATCTTTTTATCGTACGAGCTGAAACCGCGGTGGATGGCACCCAGGCGACGGATACCGGCACCGTAGAGACGCTGGAAAGCACCGATCCACAACTCCAAGTCCGGATTGACCGGGTTCTTGATCAATACAGGAACGTCCACGCCTTTCAGAGCATCGGCGATTTCTTGTACGGCGAACGGGTTAACCGTTGTACGGGCGCCGATCCACAACACGTCGATCCCTGCTTTCAATGCTTCGAACACATGGTCTTTCGTTGCCACTTCGGTAGCCACGTACATACCTGTTTCCTTTTTTACCCGTTTCAACCATTGTAGGCCTTCTGCACCGATTCCTTCGAATCCACCCGGTTTGGTACGAGGTTTCCAGATTCCTGCTCGGAACAGCTTGATGCCTTTGTCGGCGATTCCTTTTGCTGTTTCCATTACCTGCTCTTCTGTCTCTGCGCTACACGGACCGGCGATTACGACAGGGCGTTGCGGGTCTACACCGGGTAACATGATTGATTCTAATTCCATTTCCATGACTGTATGATGATTTATGATTTATAATTTATGATTTATGAGATTATGATTTGATGGCGACGCATAAATCATTAATCTTTTTTACTCTCATTAGCGCTTCTTCCAAAGTCTCGTTTTTGCAACAGAGCGAGATGCGGATGTAACGTTCGCCCTGGCTGCCGAAGATGAATCCCGGTGTCAGGAATACATTGGCTTCGTACAGGACCCGGTCGGCTATCGCTTCGCTGCCTTTTGCCTCGGCGGGGATTTTTCCCCAGAGGAACATGCCCACCTGCTTTTCGTCATATTCGCATCCCAACGTATGCATGATCTGTCCGGCGAGGTCGCGCCGGCTGCGGTAGACGCGGTTCATGTTGTCGTACCATTCTTTCGGGGCGCTCAACGCTTCGACGGCTGCGTGTTGCATCGGCTTGAACTGTCCGGAGTCGATATTGCTTTTCACTTTAAGGATCCACTGTACGAACTGGGCGTTGGAGGCGAGCATCGCCATACGCCAGCCCGGCATGTTGTGCGCCTTGCTCATGGAGTTCATTTCGATACAGATGTCTTTGGCTCCCGGTACGGACAGGATGCTCAACGGATGCTCGTTCAGGATGAAGCTGTATGGATTGTCGTTGCAGATGATAATCCCGTGCTTTTTTCCGAAAGCGACCAGCTTCTCGTACAGTTCCATGCTGGCATTTGCCCCTGTCGGCATATTCGGGTAGTTGGTCCACATCAGTTTGACGTTCGAGAGGTCCATTTTTTCCAGCTCTTCGAAATCCGGTTGCCAGCCCAGTTCTTCTTTCAGTTCGTAAGGGATCAGGTTGGCTTCAACCAGTTTGCTTACCGAACTGTAGGTCGGATAACCCGGATTGGGAACCAACACGCCGTCGCCCGGATTCAGGAATGCCAGCGAGATATGCAGGATTCCCTCTTTGGAACCGATCAACGGCTGGATTTCCGTTTTCGGATCGAGATCGACGTCATACCATTTCTTATACCAGTCGGCGAAACCTTTACGCAGTTCGGGAATGCCTACATACGGCTGATAGCCGTGTTCGTTCGGCTGACGAGCATGTTCACACAAAGTCTCGATGGTCCGTTCCGAAGGAGGAAGGTCGGGACTGCCTACGCCGAGGTTGATCACGTTTTTGCCTGTGGCATTCATTTCGGCTACTTCTTTCAGTTTCCTGGAAAAGTAGTATTCCTGTACGCTACCTACACGGTTAGCGGGTGCAATTGTTTTACACACTTTGTTTTCCTTCTGCATATTCGCCTAATATTTTTAAGTCTTTTGTCAACGGTCTAATAGCATCCAATGCCTGTTTGTAGCGCAGATAATCTGTAAATGTCAGATTGATATAGAACAGATATTCCCATTCGCGTCCGATGATCGGCAAGGATTGTATTTTGGAAAGATTCATGTCGTAGAAAGAGAGGACGGAGAGAACTTTGGAGAGGCTGCCGGCTGTGTGGGGGAGGGCGAAAACGACGGATGCTTTGTTTTTGTCTTCACCTTTGAGCATCTCGTCTGCCGTCCATCGGTCGGCGATTGCCAGGAAGCGGGTGAAGTTGCGTTTGTTGGTTTCGATCCCTTCGGCCAAGACTTCCATGTTGTAGATCTGGGCGGCCAATTTTCCGCAGATGGCGGCGTGTCCTTTCAGCTGGTTTTCCGAAATCCACCGGGCGCTCATGGCGGTGTCTTCCTTTTCGACCACTTTTGCATTGGGCAGCGTATCGAGGAAATCGGTACATTGCATCAAGGCGATCGGGTGGGAGTTGACCTCTTTGACATCGTGGATATTGGTCCCCGGAAGTGCAACCAGCGAGTGGGAGATACGCAGTTTGTATTCACCGATAATTTGTAAACCGCTTTCGCGGATCAACTCGTGGTTTTGCAACAAGCTGCCTGCGATTGTATTTTCGATCGCCATCATTCCTAAAATGGAAGGATCTTTCTTGATGGTCGAAATAACATCTCTGAATGTATTGCAACCGATAATTTCAATCTCTTCACCTTCGAAATAATTACGGGCGGCTATGTCGTGATACGAACCGGCTATTCCCTGGATTGCTACTTTCTTTTTCATCTTCTCTTTATCTATTAATTTTCAATTCTCAATTTTCAATCACAAAAAAAGTCCCACCGAAACCGGCAGGACTTCATATTTTGTTATTGATATATACATTCATTCATCAACGCTTCACATACAAACTCCTGCCTTCACTCTGCTAAAGTAAAAGTAATAAAAGTAATATGTAAAGCTAAATCGATTCATTTTGTCTCTTTGTTTTTAAATACGCAGCAAAAGTAACGCTTTTTTGGAAACTACAAGCATAAAGTGATAATTTTTTTCATTACATCCGAAATATTTATTCCGTCAGGGTTGTCTTCTTAGCCAGATAGACATGAATCGGTCGTATATCATGTATCCTTTTGCCGACTTGTAGGCAATCTCTCTATCAATCAGTTTTCCTAATGCCGTGTTCACGCTGCTGGCGGCTTTCAGCTTGTATTTCGAGATGAATTTTCCGGAGTTTATTTCGGCTACGGTTCCCTCTTTCGCTATCGCTTTCATTAATTTGGCCGCCATTCCGAAATAGACTGCTATCAGATTTTGGTATCCATAGACACCTTCGTCCGTCAGTTCCTGTATGGTGCGATTGGTGAATGTTTTGTCTGTTATATCTGTGTCATAACCGTATAATCTGTTTATCAGTGCCTGCATATACCTGGTATGTCCTTCAAACTCGTCATACATATAATAGAACGTGACACTGTCGAATTTCCGGTTTACCTCTTGGAAGAAATGACAGGTAAAGTCGTAGTACTCTTCCTTCCGGCAAAGATAAAGCGGGCATTGGGAACAAATTGGATATAAGAACGTAGCAGGGCTTCGACCCCTTTTTCCGGATATTCGTCAATCTGCTGAAATTCGTCAATTGTGAAAGTTAATAAAGCGAAGGTAAAAAGAAATGTGCTATGAAAAACGAGTACTTGATATCTTTATGCGTGCTATTTTTATATTTTGCAATCTTCACTTTTCCCTAATTCAAGCTTCTGGAGTGAAAAGCGAGTGAGATTAGGCGAGGTTTTGGAAATGGTCTAAATCATTTTTCAAATCATCTGAATGTTTTCTTGAAACTATTGGGATGATTTCGGGCAGTTATACTGATGATTGCTGAAAATGATTTAGATCATTGGAGGAAAGTGGTTCGAGAAAACGAAAAAGTTGTCCTGTCTTTCTTGGATAATATGTTTTCAAGCAGTTTTTTAAGGTTGAAAGAGCTATAAAAAGGAATGAATCCCAATTGTCTTCCTGATGAAAAAAGAACCTTTTTGCTGACGATCTTCCGGGGATGACCTGCATAAAAGTCAAATCGATCAACGTTGTGTCACATAAATTGGCAAAAGAATAACTTATTGCCGGACCTTAACTCCCGGAGAATCGTTTCTATAGCTTCTTTCCTTGCCTTCTACACTTGCACGACAAAGAAAAGGCAGTTGTTTTATCATTTTGTAAATTACTTCTCCTTTTGCGGTTTGGTGACTGTGAATTTGGAATACTTTTCATATTGGCTTCCTCGGCTGAAGACATCCGGCAAATGTTTGGCGGCGAACCGTAATTTTTCTTCATCTGTATGGAAGTCTTCCCCTTCGCAATATCTTTCTATGGTTGCGGCTGCCCCAATAAGAGCGTTCTTTTGAGATTCTGTCACGATCGGCAGTTCGGCGAAGTCCGTCTCAATCACGTTTTGGGGATTTACAGGCGCAATTATAAAGATTTTTTCGTCACATTCTCCTTCTTTCAACCGGAATAGCCGGTACTGTTCATCTGTAAGTTCAAGGAAATCTTCTTCCTGAGGAATAAATCCCAATTGGAATATAGACTGGAGTGCTTGCCCTCCCAAACCGAATAATAAATCAAAAACATCCATAGTGTAAATTTTATTATAGTCAATTAGACAATCCGATGATAAACAAGGTGGTCTTTTTCAGACCACCTTCAATCCCGCTTGCAGCGTACGCATTTCTTTTGGAACGGATTTCCGGATACTTTCGATCAGAATACTTGAAACCGAATGCCGGATAAAATCCTTGCGGGTTATCCAGACGATTTCGCGTGCCGGTTTGGGGATGGCGAACGGGCGTACCAGTTCTTTTTGCTGTTCGCTTAACTGATAGGTAGCCAACTCCGGAATGAAAGTGACGCCATTGCCGCTTTCTACCATACGCATAAAAGTTTCCAGGCTTCCCAGGCGGTAAGCTGCCTGACGGAGTTTGACTTTTTCCATTTGGCAGAAACGCATCAGCTGGTCACGGAAACAATGCCCTTCATCCAACAGCCAAAGACGTTCGTCGCTGATGTCTGCGGAACGGACCATCTCTTTCTTGAACACGTTTTCGTTGCGGGCTACATAAGCATAAAACTGTTCGTAGTATAGGAGGTCTCCCTGTAGCTGCATCTCCGTCGGTTGGTTCGCAATAATGGCGGCGTCTATCTCGCCGTTGAGGAGAGCTTTCATTGTAGGGGCCGTTTGCATTTCCAGGATGCGGATGTCCAGATCGGGGTGCTTCTCCGATATTTGCTGGAAAAAGCGGGGGAGCAGATAAGGAGCGATCGTCGGTAATACGGCGAGGCGGAACGTGCCTTTCAAAGATTGCTCTTCTTCGTTTACGATATCTTTAATCAGAGAAGTCTGGTAGAGGACGACGCGTGCTTGGTCGATCACCTTACGGCCGGCAGGGGTAGGGCAGACCGGCTGGATATTTCGATCGAAAAGCTTCACGCCCAGTTCATCTTCCAGTTTCTGGATCATCATGCTTAATGTCGGTTGAGTTACGCGGCAATGTTCTGCAGCTTTGGCAAAATGGCGGTAGGTGTCTACAGCCAGGATGTATTCGAGTTGTTGTATATTCATATTCTTTGCTTTAATAGTCACGAAGGTAGGAAAAAAAACGTGAAATACACATTTATTTCGATTATTTTGTCGAGGTTGTCTACTTAGCCGTATAGACATAAATCGGTCGAATATCATATATCCATTACCAACTTGTAGATGTCTATTTATCAATTAGTTTTGCTAATGCCGTGTTCGCGTTGCTGGTGACTTTTCTATTTGTGCATGATCATATAACATGTTTAACCGTGTCTGTAAATATTAGGTATGTCCTTCAAACTCACCATACTTATCTTATGTTCAAATTATCAAATTTATTCATTCTTGATTTTTTTGTGGAAAATTGGTGTGGTTATTCTGTTTTTTTGTATTATTGCAATATGTAATAATTGGTTGGCTTTTATCTAATATTTATGAGTGAAGCGGAACGAAGTACAAGATTGACAAATATTGCAGATTATCTGATTGTTAATGCCAGTTTCTTGAATGATATAGGATTGTATCATGGAAAAATGGGGATTAGCTTGTTTTTTGCGTATTGTGCATCCTATTTTCAGAATGATATATATAATGACTTCGCAAAGGTCTTGTTAATGGAGGTCAGTGATGAAATATCTGAAGACATGAATATGAGTTTTGAAAATGGGATTTCAGGAATAGCATGGGGAATACTCTGTCTATGGGAAAAAGGCCTTATATCTGGGAATTTGAATGATTTATTGAAAGATATAGATTGTAGAATGATGGAAATTGATTTGTTAAGACTATCAAACTATTCTTTGCAGAAGGTTGGTAAAGGCATTTCTTGTTACATAAAATATCGTTTAAGATTAGTTGATGATGATATTGAAAAGACTTCGTTCGACAAACTATATATATCGGAATGGATAGAGATGAGAAAGAAACTAACGGAGTTGGATGATATGTCGCTTGCAAGTATTGTTTCAATGAATCAATTTAAATATGATTTATTAACCAGTCGGGTCTGGAAACTTGGTTTGCAAGATGGCTGTGCTGGTTATGGGCTTAATTTGATTATGTTATGAAAAAGGTTTATTTGCTTTTGGAAAATAATAGGTCATCTTTATATGGCATTGGCACTTATGCTACTCAAATTTCTCGATTGGTAGAATATTGTAACAGTATTTCATTCAGTATAGTCCGACTACATGCAAATGTGAATTTTCCAATTGTGAAAAAACATGATTCATATATGGAATATTCAATACCAGATAGTAATGTCTATGGTGTTAAGAATGATTCTATCTATTATAGAAATATATGTTTTGTCTTGCAAAGATATATACATAGAGGTGAAGGTGTGGATGTGATTTTTCATTTGAATTATTATCAACAATATTATTTGATAGATTATTTAAAAGAATGGTTTGTTGGATGTAAAATAGTTTTCACTATTCATTATCAAGAATGGTGTTTCTTCTTGAATGGAAATACAGATTTGTATAAAAAAATTTTGCACCAAGAAATATTGGGATATGATCAAATCTTGGACTGGTACAAAGGGGAGTGTAGTTTGTTTGAAAAAGTTGATAAAATAATTTGTTTATCAGCTTATACAAAAAGATTGTTAATAGATGAATATCCTGTTACTGAAGATAAAATATCACTTGTTTATAATGGACTTTTTGATGAATATCAAGTTACAACAAATGAATATAGGCATGCTGTGAAAAAGAAGTATTGTCTGCCAGTTGATAAAAAAGTAATATTGTTTGTTGGAAGACTGGATGAAATAAAGGGTGTGGAATTTTTGATTTCTGCCTTCTTGAAATTGCAAGAAGGAATTGATGATTCAATATTGGTAATAATAGGGGATGGAAATTATTCTAAATATTTAGAATTAAGTCGCTATTGTTTGAGTAAAATATTTTATACAGGACGTCTAAATAAAAATGAATTATATGATTTTTATCGTATTGCAGATATCGGTGTTATGCCTTCAATGCACGAACAATGTAGTTTTGTTGCAATTGAGATGATGATGTTTAATATTCCTTTAATTATATCTACTACTACAGGTCTAAATGAGATGATGGAGAGAGAATATAATATAAGAGTATATAGTAAAGGTGATTCGATGGAAATTTCTTCTGTGGAGTTGACTGAAAAAATTAAAAAAATATTGAATATGTATGATGTGATTAATCGAAAATGTAGGGATAAATATTTGAAATTATATACGCTTGATAAAATGATGTCAAATATGAAAAATATATACTTGAGTTTATGAAAAAGATTAGTGATAATATATTAATAGCTACTCTTCAGTTATTGAAAGTAAAACATACAGAATATTATTCTCGTAATTATTATGAAAATCATCCGTATAAATATAATTTGTATGGTCTATCTATGATGTTTGATCATTATGGGGTAGATAATGTTGCATTGCAATTGGAACCTCAGCGTCTTTTAGCAATAAAAACTCCTTTTATTGCTTTTGTTGATAATGACTTTGTAGTTGTTTTTGATAAAACTGATATAATGGTTAGTTTCTATTGGAGAGGAAAAGATATAACTATTAGAAAAGAGCAATTTTTTAAAATTTGGTCGGGAATAGTACTCTTGTTAGATCCTGATTTAGAAAAAAGTGGTGAACCTGATTATTGGATGCATCAAAAAGAAATTTATTTTTCGATAGTTGCTAATCTATTGTTATGTTTTTGTTTTATTGCTTTTTCTTTAATTGTTTATTCAAAGCAACAAGCATTAGTTGATTTGAAAATGAATATGTTGCTTCTTTTAAATGTATTGGGAATTATATTTACTTATGTTCTTGTATATAAGCAGTTATATAAAAATGAAAAATGGGTTGATAGAGTTTGTTCCTTGTTTAAGGGTGCTGATTGTAATTCTGTATTAGATTCTCCAGCTTCCAAAGTGCTTAATTCCTCGTTTACATGGAGTGAAGTAGGTATTAGTTTTTATGTTTCAAATGTGGTAATTTTGTTGCTATTTCCATATTTTTATTGGGGTGTTGTAATTATAAATGCAATAATATTACCATATTCATTTTGGAGTATATGGTATCAAAGATACAAAGTAGGTCAATGGTGTATATTGTGCATTCTTTCTCAATCTGTATTTTGGTTGACATCTATTTATCATTATCAGCTTGGTTTTTTTTCTTTAGATTCAGTTTCTATATTAGATATAGTTCCTTTGTTTTTCCTTTATTTGTTGGTGTTGCTTTGTGTGAGGAAAATTGTACATACTTATGAAAAAATTGAAAGTTTAAAATATCAAGAGAGAAAAGTTAATAGTATAAGGTTGAAGGAAGAAGTATTTTCTATTCTATTAAATGAAGAGAAGAGATATGATGTATGTAATTCATCTTCATTAGTGTGGGGCGATATAACTGCTAATATTCAAATATTATTGGTTACTAATCCATATTGTTACCCGTGTGCTAAAATGCATAAAATAGTAGATAATATTTTTAGATTAATTGGTGATAAAATTTGTCTTAGATATGTGTTGTCCTCTTTTAATAACAATTTAGAAGAAACGAATAAATTACTTATTGCGATGTATATGCATACAGATTCTAATATCTCATTTGATCTGTTTTGTAACTGGTATGATAATTTGCATAGACAGGATATCGGTTTTTTGAGAGAGTATGAAAATAAGATAGATAATGTAGTTCAAGAAGAGTTTTTTCGGCAAAAAAAGTGGTTGTTTGATAATGCAGTATCCGTTTCTCCATTGCTTATTGTTAATGGATTTAAGTTTCCAGAGTATTATTCAATTGAAGATTTGAAGTATTTTTTGGAGATAGATGTTTAGATTTTTTAAAAAATGAAGAATAAATGTATTGTTTGTTAATGTCTTTAAATCTTGTTTAAATATAATGTTTAATTTAAATTTTAAAGCGTATGAGTTTTTTAAGTAACATGAAAGATTCCTTATCAATGGATGAGAGAATTTTGACGAAAAAGGAAATGAAAAATATCCAAGGAGGAAGTTCTTATGGATATGGTGTAGATGGCTGTTCGATGACACGTTGCGGTGGTGTTTGTTATTCGGACACGACAGGTTCTGTAAAAGGAAATTGTACTCAATTTGTGGATACGAACGGCTCTCCTGTTTGTAAATGTGTTTATCATTAATCATCTAATGCATTGTGCTTAGTAATGAGTGCAATGCATTTTAAATGAAACGAACGTCTTATGAAGAAGTTGTTATCTTTTGGGATGTTTGTCCTTTTGTCGGCGAGTTGTTATGCTTCCGATACGACCTTGCAGGTCGTGGCCGGTAATTTGAAGCGTTTATACAACTTATATCCCATTGAGAAAATCTATATACATCAGGACCGGACGATCTATCGGGCTGGAGAAACGATGTGGTTGAAAGTATATCAGGATTTTCTTTCCGAAAGTGAAGGCAAAAGTCAAGTTGTTCATCTTCAACTGATCGATGGATATAACCGGTTGGTGCTTGAAAAGCAATGGCCGTTGAGGGATGGGAAGGCGGTAGGTGATGTGCTGCTTCCGGATACACTGCCTACGGGAAACTATCAGTTGCGCGGTTATACGAATTATATGCGGAATTTCGGCGAGGAGCACTTCTTTACGCGTGAGTTGAAGATTGAGGGGCTTGGTGCTTTGTCTCAGATTAAAATAGACTTTTCGGTCAGACAGAATAACGTGTCTGTCCAACTGAACGTACCTTTGAAATTGAGGCAAGAGAAGAAATTACGTTACTGTGTGAGGGTTAATGGCAACGAATCCCGAAGTTATTCATTTGCAGCAGATGAAGCAGGGGATGCCCGATTTGATATTTTGTTGCCGGATGAGGTGAAGAGGGAGGACGAGATTGAGTTTGTGCTGTTTGTGGGTGAGCAGAAACATTCCTATCCGGTCCCATTCAAACAGACGACGGAGCTGGCCTTGCTGCCGGAAGGCGGCTATTGCGTGGAGGGGTTGGTTTCGAAGGTTGCGGTCAAGCTGACCGGTTCGAACGGGAAAGGCTTGGCGGCAAAGGGGTGTATATTGGATTTGACTGATGACGAGGAACGTCCTTTCCATACTTCCGATTTGGGGTTCGGATCGGTTTATTTCCAGCCGGAACCGGGGCACGAATATGTTGCGGTGGTGGATAGTTTGCAGTTGCGAGTTCCTATGCTCGAACCTTTGAAGCAGGGAATCGTCCAACAAATCAGATATTGGAATGGGCGTATGCGCATCATGCTGTCTCAAAATTTGGGTGCGGATGTTCCGGTCTTTCTTCTGATCCATCACCAGGGAATGATTTATTATCATGCCAAACTGCATTTAACAGAGGAAAAGACCGTGATGGATATCGCCTACGACCTACTTCCGGCAGGACCTTTTACAGTCACGCTCTATGATGGGCAGGACCGGGTTTGTAGCGAACGTCTGGCTTTTGTCAAATATCCGGAATGTATGCCGGTTGCCTTGTCTGGCGATAAGGCCTGCTATGGACATCGTGAAAAGGTGACACTTGAAGTCAGGGTTGATAGTCTTTTGCATAGGGCGATGGATGGTGATTTCTCGTTATCGGTTGTACGAAAAGAGTTGGATCCGATTTCAGAGCGGAGCAACTACTACGTGGATTATTATTTGGGAAGCGAGTTGAAGGGGTATATAGAAAACCCGAATTCCTATTTTGAAGAACGGGATTCCTTGTCGTTATCCCGTTTAGACTTGCTGTTGTTGACGCATGGCTGGAGGCGTTATTCATTAAAAAATATATTGCAGGGCGGTTTGCTTGAGATGCCTTATCCGGTCGAACGGAGTTTAGGATTTTCGGGTTGTATTCTGGATGGTATGCGTTTAAAGCCGGAAGAGATGGAGATCAACGCTTTGTTTAAACAAGATACGATTGCCCAGACTTTTACATTCCATCCGGCACGGGGTGGTGTGTTCCGTTTTTCCGGATTCGATTTTACAGGGACGAGCGAGATGTTGCTGTCTGTCACTGACAAGCAGAAGAATGCGCTGGATTTTACATTGATGGAGTCGAAATCTCCCCGGTCTGCCTATTACAGTCCTCTGCTGACCTTGCAGGATTCGTTAGCCCAACTGTCTGTTCGGATGTCCCGGTATGGGAATGTCGGGAAGGTGAAAGATATTGATAAGGTTGTCCATGAATTGCCGGAAGTGACGATCATGAAGCGCAAGAAACACACAAAAAGTTTTAGTCTGCACAATGAGGACTTTGCCAGTCATTCGTATGTGGTGCGCGAGAATGAACATTTTTCCCCGAATAGCATGGCTTCTTTGCTGTCTCGGGTTCCGGGACTGAAGGTCTATCCTTCGCCGGATGGTTTGGGTACGAGAATACGGGTAAACGGTGCTGTAACGACTGGCGGTTTTAGTAGGGGAGGAGGCAGTAGTTCTAACAACTCTAACGAGAATAAAGCCCCGACCCCGGTATTCAAGGGAGCTTCTGCGGGTGCATTGGATCCGGTAATCGTATTGGATGGAGTGATCGACTATATCGGCTATGCATTGCAGATGGATCCGAATCGGGTTAAAAAGGTGGAAGTCCTGGTCGGTACCGCGGCAATGGTTTATACTCGGAACTCTTTTGCCGGCGTGGTGGTAATCCACACGAAGTCGTGGAAAGACCGGATTGACTCGACACCCGTAAAGTCGAAAAACTACCGGTTTGTAGGCTATGACCAGGTGAAAGAGTTCTACTCTCCGGATTATTCGTTGGAGAAAGATCGTTCCGGCTGGGTGGATGAGCGGAACACGTTGTATTGGAATCCTTCGGTGACGCTGAATGGAGAGGGAAAGGCGGAACTTTCTTTTTACACATCGGATATGAAAGGCGAATATGAGGTGATTTGTGAAGGCCGTTCCGGAGGGAAGATCGGAATTGGCCGAGGTGTCATAGTGGTGAAGTAACGGCTGTGTGTAGGTATGCGACGAAAACAAATGCAGGCCGGATGAAATATTTGTGTAAAAAAGACATTTTATTGCCGAAATACTTTTATAAGTCTGAGAAATAGATTTTCTTTGTGCTTGTTAACTGAGATATATAACCTACAACAAATAAAGTCTATGCTGCAAAAATTAGTGTTAGCCATTGGAGTCACGGTTGCCCTTGGCGCCTGCCATTCCACTTCGTATCATTCCGACGAACCTATAGTCGAGGTACCTTTTACAGAGGTGCATGTGACGGATCATTTCTGGGCACCCCGTATCGAGGTGAACCGGACTGTTTCTATCCCTTCCGCTTTCAGGCAATGTGAAGTAAACGGACGTTTCGATAACTTTGCTTTGGCCGGCGGTTTGATCAAAGGAGAACATAAGGGGGATTTTCCCTTCGACGATACCGATCCTTATAAAATCATCGAAGGAGCGTCTTATTCACTTGCCGTTAAATACGATCCGAAGTTGGATGCTTACTTAGACAGTGTCATTACGTTGATCGGAGCGGCACAAGAACCGGACGGCTACCTGACTACCTGTGTGACGAACAAGTGCGAACGGCTGAATCGCTGGTGGGGGACGCACCGTTGGGAAAAGCTGAACAGTCATGAACTATATAACAGCGGCCATCTTTATGAAGCGGCTGTGGCCCATTACCAGGCGACAGGCAAACGCAATCTGCTCGATGTTGCCATAAAAAACGCTGATTTGGTCTGTAAGGATTTCGGGCCGGACGAAGGGCAGAAACATGTACCTTCCGGACATCCGATTATCGAGATGGGACTTGCCAAACTGTATAAAGTGACCGGGGAACGGAAGTATCTGGATATGGCGAAATATTTCGTCGAAGAAACCGGGCGGGGTACGGATGGACATCGCTTGAATGCCTACAGTCAGGATCATAAGCCGATTTTGCAACAGGATGAGATCGTGGGCCATGCTGTCCGTGCCGGTTACCTGTATTCCGGTGTGGCCGATGTCGCTGCATTGACGAAAGATACGGCCTATTTCCATGCGATCTGCCGGATATGGGATAATATGGCGACTAAAAAACTATACATCACGGGAGGGATCGGATCGCGTGCGCAGGGAGAAGGTTTCGGACCGGAATATGAATTGCACAACCATAGCGCCTACTGCGAGACTTGTGCCTCCATTGCCAATGTATATTGGAACCAGCGCATGTTCCTGGCTACGGGAGATGCCAAATATATAGATGTACTGGAACGGGCTTTATATAATGGTGTAATATCAGGCGTATCATTAAGCGGAGACAAGTTTTTCTATGACAACCCTCTTGAATCGATGGGGCAGCACGAAAGGGCTCCCTGGTTCGGCTGTGCCTGCTGTCCGGGTAATGTCACCCGGTTTATGGCCTCTATTCCCAAGTATATGTATGCGACACAGGGAAACAACCTCTATGTGAATTTATATGTGGGTAGCGAAAGCCGGGTTGCTTTGGCGAACGATACGATCACATTGGTTCAGGATACGGAATATCCCTGGGATGGACTGGTCAAATTGACTGTTTCACCGCAAAAGGCCTCTTCTTTCGGCTTGAAACTCCGTATTCCTTCCTGGACAGGTAACGAGCCGGTTCCCGGAAGTGATTTATATACATACGTAAAGAAAGACAGGGAACCTTGTGCCGTTTTTGTAAATGGAACGCCTTTGAAAGAGAAAGCGCATCATGGATATGTCGTGATCGAACGGAAGTGGCAACCGGGCGATGTCGTCGAACTTCGTATGCCGATGGAAGTCCGGCGGGTAAAAGCGCATGAGAAGGTACGGGCGGACGAAGGTTTGCTGGCTGTTGAACGCGGTCCGGTCATGTATTGCCTGGAAGGGGTGGATATGCCTGATCGTCATGTGTTCAACAAATATCTTCTGGAGGATGCCGATTTCACCTGCCAATATGAGAAAGATAAGTTGAATGGTATTGTGGAGCTAAGCACTACGGTGAAGGAATTGGACCGTAATAAAGAAAACGGCGTTGTCTCGGAAACGGAAGTTCCGGTGAAACTGATTCCTTATTCAACTTGGAATAATCGTGGTAATGCCGAGATGGCTGTCTGGATTCCGGCTTCAGCCGATTATGCGAAACCGACACCGGAGCCTGACATCGCTTCCCGTGCGAAGTCTTACACGATTGTCAGTGCGCCGATCCAGAAAGACGGCATTGCCCGTGAACGCCGTGAGTGGTGTTATGGAGTGAATGATCAGTGGGACCCGAAGAGTTCGGATGACATGTCGAAACCTTACTGGTACTTTTGGTTGAAAGAAGGGACGCAGGAATCGATCGAGTATGTGTTCGACCGGCCGGAGACGGTCCGGAATGTCGCGGTGTACTGGCTCGATTTCGATCATTACGATGGAAATTACCGTGTTCCGGCAAGCTGGAAAGTACAGTATAAGGCTGGGGACAACTGGAAGGATGTCGAGGCTAAAGGTGAGTACGGTTGCCGGAAGGATTGTTATAACTCTGTCGACTTTACTCCTGTGAAAACTACCGGATTGAAGCTGGTTATCCAGTTGCAGGAAGGTGAGTCGGGCGGTGTGATCGAATGGAAAGTAAATTGATACTGAATATGAAACGAATCTTATTATTTGCACTTGCCGGAATCAGTTTGGCCGGCGGTGCGCAGACACATGATGGCGGATATCCGATTACGCCTGTACCTTTCACTTCTGTAAAAGTGACCGATAGCTTTTGGGGACAAAGGCTGAAGGCCAGCCGTGAGGTAACGATACCGCTTGCGTTCAGCAAATGCGAGGAGACCGGGCGATATGAAAACTTTACAAAGGCGGCTCATCCTAATAGCGACTATAAGGTGGAAGGCTTCTCGTTCGATGACACGGATGTGTATAAAACAATCGAGGGGGCAAGCTATTCGATGCAGACTTATCCCGACAAGAAGCTGGACAAGTATATCGATAGCGTATTGACGGTAGTAGCGGCTGCACAGGAACCGGACGGTTATCTGTATACCGCCCGTACCATGAACCCGCAGCATCCGCATGAATGGGCGGGAAGCGAACGATGGGAAAAAGTGGAAGACCTGAGCCATGAGTTTTATAATCTGGGACATATGGTCGAAGGAGCTGTCGCACACTATCAGGCAACCGGTAAAAGGACATTTCTGGATGTGGCGATCAAATATGCCGATTGTGTCGAGAAAGCGATAGGCGACAAGCCCGGGCAACTCGTCCGTGTACCGGGACACCAGATTGCCGAGATGGCGCTCTGTAAACTTTATTTGGTGACGGGACAAAAGAAATATCTCGACCTTGCCAAATTCTTTCTTGACAAGCGGGGATATACGCAGCGTAAGGATGCCTACAGCCAGGCGCATAAACCAGTGCTGGAGCAGGACGAGGCAGTCGGGCATGCCGTCCGGGCCGCTTATATGTATTCCGGTATGGCGGATGTGGCCGCTTTGACAGGCGATACGGGATATGTCCATGCGATCGACCGTATATGGGAGAATGTGGTGACGAAGAAATTATATATTACGGGCGGTATAGGCGCCACTAACAATGGGGAAGCCTTTGGCGAGAATTACGAGCTGCCGAATCTGTCGGCCTATTGCGAAACTTGTGCCGCAATAGGGAATGTGTATTGGAACTATCGCCTGTTCCTGCTTCATGGCGAATCCAAATATTATGATGTACTGGAGCGTACCTTATATAACGGACTGATTTCGGGTGTTTCCCTTGAAGGCAACGGATTCTTTTACCCGAACCCGTTGGCATCGACCGGTCAGCATCAGCGTAAACCCTGGTTCGGTTGTGCCTGCTGTCCGTCTAATATTTGCCGATTTATTCCTTCGTTACCGGGGTATATATATGCAGTTCATGACAAAGATGTATATGTCAATCTCTTTATGAGTAATTCTTCCGATTTGAAAGTTGGCGGCAAGAGTTTGAAGCTGACTCAAAGTACCGGATATCCTTGGGACGGTGATATCCGTCTGGATGTGGCTCCTAAAGGCAAGCAAGACTTTACGTTGAAAATCCGTGTCCCGGGTTGGGTAAGAGGCGAAGTGGTTCCGAGTGACCTATATACATTTTCCGACAGTAAACAGTTGGGCTATTCTGTCAAAGTAAACGGCGAACCGGTGGAAAGCAATCTGGACAAAGGCTATTTCTCTGTCACCCGCCAATGGAAGAAAGGGGATGTGGTAGAGGTCCATTTCGATATGGAGCCGCGGACGGTCAAAGCCAACGTGAAGGTGGAAGCCGATCGCGGACGTGTAGCCGTAGAGCGTGGTCCTGTCGTTTACTGTGCCGAATGGCCCGATAATAGCTTTGGTGTCATGAACGTATTAATGAACCGGAAACCTGAATTTACAGTCGAACGCAAATCGGACTTGTTGTACGGCATCGATGAGATCAAAGTGGCGGCTCAGGCTTTGAACTATGGCCGGGACGGGCGCCTGTCTGTCCAAGATGTGACGTTGACTTTGATCCCTTACTATGCTTGGGCACACCGTGGGAAAGGGGAGATGATCGTTTGGTTGCCCCAGGAAGTGAATGCCGTATCTCCGGTATCGGACCGGTAATCCGTTCTGTCGGAAGCGTGATAGAATAGGTCTATTTGCATATAAAAATTATCTGTTTGACAGGCACTTATATCTGATGTATCTTTGCAGTACAAGAAAAACAAAAAGTATAACAATTAAAAAGTAAAGTATTATGAAGACATTAGATTATATCCATTTGGATGCAGTTGCAGCAGGTAAAGTAGTTGAAGCATTACAACAGTTATTGGCCGATTATCAGGTATTCTATACAAACCTTCGTGGTTTTCACTGGAACATCAAGGGACACGGTTTCTTTGTTCTTCACAGCAAATTCGAAGATATGTATAATGATGCCGCCGAAAAGGTGGACGAACTGGCTGAGCGTATCCTGATGTTGGGGGGTGTTCCGGTAAACAAGTTCAGTGAATATCTGAAAGTTGCCAAAGTTAAGGAAGTATCGGGCGTATCTTGTGCAGACGAAGCGTTGGAAAACATTCTGAACACTTACGGCCAGTTTATTGCCGAAGAACGTAAGTTGCTCTCTATGGCTTCCGAATCCGGAGACGAGGCAACAGTAGCATTGATGAGCGATTACCTGAAGGAACAGGAAAAATTGGTTTGGATGTTAGTGGCTTACTCTTCTTGCGACTGTAAGAAATAATAAGTGTGTAAGTAATTAATAATTTATTCGTTGCGTTTGGAAAAGGCGGCCTCGTGAGGAGACCGCCTTTTTGATTTGTGCCCGAACCATACGAAAGTGCGTTTTGGACAATTATCAAAATGACACTACCTACCGGGTAAATCGGATTAATATACCGGGTAAAATAAAAGGGTCTTGTTCACTTTTGCTGCCTTATACACAAATCATCATTCTTTTGAGTAGTTCTATGCTTCCT